>NZ_CP108882.1:2676250-3046875 GCF_036347055.1 Streptomyces sp. NBC_00820
CCTCGGCGATCACGTCGGCGTCCCGGATGAGCAGTGTGTGCGCGTGTTTCCCGTTCGGTGCCCCGATACCTGTCATGCGGATCATCGTGGCCGCCGTGCGCCACGCCGCCAAGCGACTTGAGGAGTTCCTGAGGCACGGCCGGCCCGGCACTTCCGGATCACGCCCCGGAGGGGGAAAGTGGTGGCACGAAAGGCGAACTGACCGACCCGTGTGTTCGTCTTCAACGGGTGGGAGAATGACACCACCCAGGGCGACCACAGCACGGGAGAGGGATGTGACGGCGACACCGGGCACGCCACGTTCGCAGCCGTACCCATCGTCGACCGCACGAGCCCCGCACCGGCGTGGGTCCTCGGCGCTGCGCGACACGCTGACCCTGATGAGCCTGCCGGTGCTGGCCGCTCTCGCGGTGCCGGCGGCGTTCGCGGGCGGGGGCACCCGGCGCTGGTTCGGCGGGCGGGCGGAGAGCCAGCGGGCCGAGGCGCAGGCGGCGAAGGACGCGGCGGCGGCCGCGTTCTACGAACTCGACACCGCGCAGCGGGACCTGAGGATCTCCGTCGAGACCATCACGGCCGTGGACGACTCCCCCGCCGCCCGTCGCGCGGTCGCCGACTTCGCGGCGCTGGGCGGGCGCATCGACGAGGCCAGCCGGCGGTACATCCAGGCCGTCGACGCCCACGACCTCGACCGGGACGACCTCGACGCCTCGGCCGCCGTCCGCGCCCGTACCGAGCTGACCGCCGCCAAGGCCGAACTGGCCGGCGTCAAGGAGGAGCTGGACCGGTACGGCAGTTCGCTCGGCCCGCTGCTGGGCAAGGCCGAGACCCAGCTGGCCCGGCTCGCCCCGGCCGTGGAACGGGCCCGGCAGGCGCTGCTGGGCGCGAGCAACGCCCTGGACGCCGTACGCGCGAAGAACCTTCGGGCCGACGACCTCGCCGCCCGGCTCGCCGCCCTCTCCCCCGAGCTGACGAAGCTGAACCAGGGTGCCGGGCAGCACGGGGTGGCGCAGACGCTGGAGCGTGCCGAGCGGGTGCAGCGGGAGGCCGGCGCGATCCGGGCGGAGGCCGAGCGGCTGCCGGAGAAGGCCGCCGAGATCGACCACCGGCTGGTGAGCCTGCGCACCCGTGCCCAGGCGCTGACGACCCGGGCCGGGCAGGTCGACCCCGTGCTGAGCGAGCTGCGGCGGCGCTTCGCGGCGGCCTGCTGGCAGGACCTGCAGCAGGTGCCCGCGCAGGCCGCGGAGAACGTCCGGCAGGCCGAGCTGAAGCTGCGCGAGGCGCAGACCGCGCGGGACGCCCAGCGCTGGCCGGACGCCACCTCGCTGCTGTCGACCGTACGGGCCCTGCTGAACACCACCGACGAGGCCGTCTCGGCCGCCGGCGACCGGCTGACCAGGCTGAACGCCGTCCAGAAGGACCCGCAGGCTGAGATCCAGCGGGCCCGGTTCGCGATCCGGGACGCCCAGCGGCTGGCCATGACGGGCCGTACGACGCCGGATCCGCGGCACGCCCGGCCGCTGGACGACGCGGTGGCGCGGCTGGAGCGGGCGATCGGCACGCTGGAGGGCGGCCGGCACCCGGACTACTGGCACTTCCTCACCGAGACGGAGGCGGTGCGGCAGACGGTGTCCCGGGTGGTGTCGCAGATCCGTGAGGAGCGCGGGAGCGTCACGGGCCACTGAGGCGCCCGCGCCGTCGGACGTGCGGGCCGTCGGACGTGCGGGCCGTCGGGCGTGTGGGCCGTCGGACGCGCGGGCCGTCGGGCGTGTGGGCCGTCGGGCGTGTGGGCCGTCGGGCGTGTGGGCCGTCGGGCGTGTGGGCCACCGGACGGGCACGGGCTGTGGCCGGCGGGGCCGTGCCCTGAGCTGCGCGTGTTGCCGGTGGGTGCGGGCGGGCCGATATTGGGAGGGACGGCTGATCTCCGCACGCCGACGCCCGAGGGAGGCGGATATGGCCACACACGCAGTGCACAGGCGATCCGAGCGCCCCGCACGGGGACGCATCCGATTCGACGAGCACCTGCCCGTCGATCACCGCCTGAACACGGTCTACCGGATCGGCGCGGGTGTCATCGGCCTGTTCCTGCTCGTCTTCGGCATCCTCGGCCTGGTCGACGAGATCGGGTTCTTCAACACCGGTGGCGACACGGTGGCGGGCCTGAACACCAACGGCGCACTGAGCGTGCTGTCGATCGTCGTCGGGGTGCTGCTCCTGGTGGGGATGGTGATCGGCGGGAACCTCGCGTCCACGCTGAACATGGTCTTCGGCATCCTGTTCATCCTGAGCGGGTTCGTGAACCTGGGCCTGCTGGACACCGACAGCAACATCCTGGCGTTCAAGATCCAGAACGTGTTCTTCACCTTCGTCGTCGGCGTGCTGCTGATGGCGTTCGGGATGTACGGCCGCGTCGGCTCGACGCTGCCGCACGACAACCCGTACTGGCGTTCCCGCCACCCCGAGTCGGCCGACGAACGGCAGGAGCCCACGCGACCGGCGGTCTCACCAGGACCCTGAGGAAGCCGGATGGGTCGCGCCCCTGACCGACCCGGTCCGCTCGCGGCGGACGGCGGCTAATGTGTGCGCATGCCTCGCTACGAGTACCGCTGCCGGACCTGCGGCGACACCTTCGAACTCAGCCGCCCCATGGCGGAGTCCGCCGCCCCCGCGGCCTGCCCCGCCGGCCATGACGACACGGTCAAGCTGCTGTCGACGGTCGCCGTGGGCGGCACGTCCAGCGCCCCGGCCCCCGCACCCCGCTCGGGCGGTGGCGGCGGCTGCTGCGGCGGGGGTTGCTGCGGCTGAATCGACGTGGGCGTCAACGCTTGTGGGCCCACGCCCGTAGTCCACGCCTGTGGGCCCACACTCGTAGGCCCACGCCTGTAGGCCCACGCCTGTGGGCCCATACGCGTTGGCCTACGAGTGTTGGCCCGTCGCCGCCGACGCACCCCGGGCCGCCTGCAGGAACTCACGGGTGATCCGCTCCCCCGCCAGCACCCCCCGCTCCGGCAGGGCGATGATCGCCGCGGCGGTCCAGTCGGCGTCGGCCAGCTCGCCGTGGCCGGGGCGCCAGCCCCGGTCGGCGGCCAGCAGCAGGTCGGCGTCCAGGAGGGAGTCCCCGGCCGTCAGCGTCAGCTTCGCTCCCGTGCGGCGGGCGACCTCGCGGACGGCCGCGCTCTTGGTGAGCGGCTTGGGGACGGCGTAGATCTTCCGGCCCTGGAGGGACACCGTCCAGCCCCGGTCCTCCGCCCACGCCGCCAGCTCCTTCACCCACTCCTCGGGCAGCAGCTCGCGCTCGACGACGAGGTAGGCGAACAGGTCCTCCGCGACCCGGTGCTTGCGCACCCACGCGGGATCGGCGGACAGGTCCAGGCGGGCACTGATCTCCTCCAGCGGAGCGCACTCGTCGGCGAGCCGCGCCAGCACCCCGGCGTGCCAGTCCTGGTCGGTGACCCCGTCCACCAGGAGATGGCCGCCGTTGGCGCAGATGGCGAACTTCGGCTGCGGTCCGGGCAGGTTGACGCGCTGGTACTGCTTGCGGGTGCGGGTCGTGGTGGGCACGAACACGGCCGCGTCGCCCAGGTCGGTCAGCAGCCGGGCCGCCGTCTCCGTCATGTACGACAGCGGCTTGTTCTCGTGGACCTCCACGCACAGCAGCCGGGGTGCGCGCGCGTCGGGCATCGTCAGGGCCAGGGCGGCCGAGGAGTAGATCAGCGTGCGGTCGAGGTCACTCGCCACCAGTACGGCCATCAGAGGTTCACCGCCTTGCCGTCGGCACCGGTCGCGCCCCGAGTGTACTTGGGGTGGATCAACCCCACGCAGGTGTAAGGAAGTTCGCCGACCTCCTCGACCGGTACCCCGCGCTGCTCCGCGAGCAGGCGGACGTGGTCGAGGTCGGCTCCGGCGCCGGCCTTGGCGAGGATCTTCCAGGGCACCCGGCGCAGCAGCACACGGGTGGTCTCGCCGACGCCGGGCTTGACGAGGTTGACGTCGTGGATGCCGTACTCCTCGCTGATCCGCTCGACGGCCCGCCAGCCGTCCCAGGTCGGGGTGCGGTCCTGGGCCATCAGCTCCTTGACCGCCGCGTCGACGGTCTCGGTGACCTCGGGGAAGCGGGCGGACACGGCGTCGAGGAAGTCCACGGAGACGTCGGCACCGGCGAGTTCGCGGTAGAACTTGGCGCCGTGGAAGTCGTCCGGGCCGACGAGGTCGGCGCGCAGGACGGTGCGCGATATCAGGCCGGAGACGGTCGAGTTGAGGCAGGCGGAGGGTATGAGGAAGTCCTCGCGGGTGCCGTAGGTGCGCACGCAGGAGCCGGGGTCGGCGAGTACGGCGATCTCCGGGTTGAAGCCGGTGACACCCTCCCGCTTCTCGAACTCCTCGATGGCCTGGGTGAGTTCGCGGGTGATGGCGCCCTTGCCGGTCCAGCCGTCGACGAAGACGACGTCGCGGGGGTCGTGGTGGGCGGCGAGCCAGCGCAGCGCGTTGGCGTCGATGCCGCGGCCGCGGACGATGGAGACGGCGTAGTGCGGGAGCCGGTAGCCGTAGCGGTGCTGGGCCCAGCGGCGCATCAGCACGCCCACGGGGGTGCCGGCGCGGGCCAGGGAGACCAGCACCGGGCGGGGGGCGGGGGTGCCGGCGTCCGGGCGGGGCCGGGAGTGGGCGAGCTCGGCGATCACCGTTTCGGTGACCACGCCGACGGCCTGGGCGAGGCGGGCGGCCGAGGCGTCCAGGGCGGTGTGGAACAGCTCCTGGTACTGCTCGCTGGGCTGGTACTCCACCGGCAGCGACTCGGCGTAGTGCGCGCCGCCGCTCTGGATGGCCTCCTCGCGCTCCTCGGTCGGCGCCTCCAGGGTCACGTCCGAGAGGTCCTGGAGCAGCCAGCCGACCTCTTCGGGCGCGTACGAGGAGAAGGCGGGGCCGCGGAGGGGCTCGGACAGCATGGGCGGCCTTTCGGGGGCGGCGGGGGGCGCGGGGACGTAGGAGGGTACGACCGCGAGCAGGACGTGCGGGATGTGGGCCGCGAGGCGGTCCAGGAGGCCCCCGGGGGCCCGCAGCAGGGGGGTGTCGGCGGCGGAGTCGACGACGGCGACCACGGCGTCGAAGCCGGCGCCGGCGACGTTGTAGGCGTAGCGCTCGCCGGGGCCGTCGGCCGGGTCGTCGTGGGCGGGGAAGGCCAGGCGGGTGCGGATGGCGTAGCCGGGGTCGTCGACGGCGAGGACGGGCGAGCGGGTGGTGGTCGAGAAGCGCACCTCGGCCGGGACGGCCTGCTCCAGCTCGCGGGCGACGCGCAGCGGGGCGTACATCAGCTCCTCGAAGCCCAGCACGAGCACCCGCCGGGCTCCGGCGGGCAGCGCCTCGGCGACGCGGGCGGCCATGGCCGGCAGCGCGGCCTCCAGGCGGGTTCGGTGCGCCGCCGTGAACCCGTGCCGTCCGCCGTCGGGCAGGCCGTGGGGCCAGCGCAGGTCGACCCGGCCGACCCGGGCGATCCGGTCGTGCGACGGGTCGGCCGGCCCCGCGGTGTGCGTGCCGCTCCCGGCGGAGTTCCCGCTCTCGTGGCGGGCGACCAGTTCCTGCCCCTTCGCCAGTACGCCCTCCGGGAGCCGTACGGTGCCGGAGGCGGCGGCGACGAGGTCGACGCGGGCGCCGATCTCGGTGGCGAAACGTTCCAGCCGGACGGCGTCCCCGGCGGAGCGCATGTCGACCAGGGCGACCACCACGTACCGGCGTCGCGGATGGCGGGCGTGCAGGTCGCGGATGGTGTTGAGGACCGTGTTGCCGGTGGAGAACTCGTCGTCGACCAGCACCAGCGGGCCGTCACCGGCGAGCAGGGCCGGGTTCTCCGGGAGCAGCAGGTGGGTGGTGGCGTGGGAGTGGGATTCCTCGAAGCCGCCGGCCTGGACGACGCCGGTGACCGGGCGGCGGGTGGAGTGCAGGTACGGGGCGGGGCCGAGGCCGTCGGCGACGGAGTGGCCGAGGCCGGTGGCGGTCTCCGCGTAGCCGAGGACGACCGCCGCGGCCGCCTCCGTGTCGCCGAGCAGGGCGCGGACCCGGCGGCCCAGCCGGAAGCCGTGGCCGTAGACCACGGAGGGCGACTGCGGGATGTGCTTGCCGAGCACGTGCGAGACGAGCAGGTGGGCGCGCTTGGGGTTGCGGCGCAGCGCGAGCCCGAGCAGGGCCGTCAGGCCGTCGTCGCCCTCCAGTTCGACCCCGAGCCGCTCGGCGACCCAGCTGCCGGACCAGACCCCGTCGTTCACTGCGTTGTTCATGCGTTCCTTGGGTTGGGAAGGGTCAGCCGGGGATTCCGGCGGCGAGCAGCTCCACGAAACCGACGTCCTCGTTGGCGACGCCGAAGATCTCGGCGCGCAGCAGGGTGCGCTCGGCCCAGGCGCGGTGTGGCTTCACTTCGTTCATCTTGTTCGTGTAGGCCGATCGGAGTACACCCCCGCCGCCGCGTTCCGGCCGCAGGATGTCCTGGGCGTCGCTGAACTCTTCGTGACTGACCACGGACAGCGCATGCACGGGCAGGACGTGGGAGGGGTGGATGCAGGTCTTGCCGAGCAGGCCGTTGGCCTGGTCCAGCGAGATCTCCCGCAGCAGCCCGTCCATGGCGTGCTCGATCAGCTTCTCGCGCAGCTCCACGGCCTGCACCTCAAGGAAGGGGCTCTGCCGCAGCTGTGGCTTGAACATGCGCTCGGGGACGCGGAAGTACTCCCACACGGGCCCCGTCACGGTGTATCCGGTGCCGTCGGCCCGGCCGAGCATGTTGACCACGTCGGCGATCACGGAGGCGACGATCTGGACGTCGTAGGCGGTCATGTCGGGGGCCCGGCGCAGCCCGTAGGAGGAGCAGAAGTCGGTGACGCCCAGGCGCAGGGCCAGGACCCGCTCGCGGTACCTGCCGATCGTGCGGAGGATGCCCTCCAGGGTCTCCACGCGGGACTCGCGGTAGAGCAGCTCGGGCGACTCCAGGACGGGCATGGCGAACAGCCGCCTGCCGCTGGCGGCCTCGGCGGCGCTGAGCGCCTCCAGGAAGGGCTCGCCGCGCTCCCCGGTGAACTTGGGCAGCACGAAGCCGGAGAGCAGCCGTACGGAGCCGCCGAGGCGGCGGACGAGGTCGGGGATCTGCTCGGGGGTGCGGACCCGGATGAAGAGCAGTGGCAGTTCCGTGTCCGTGCGCGCGTCGAGGTCGGCGAACTGGCGGACGAGGTTCTCCTCGCCGGCCGGGACGTCCGCGTCGTCGATGGAGTCCTCCAGGCACAGCACCATCGAGACCACGCCGATCGCGGCCTGTTTGGCGATGTCGTCCGCGAGGCGCGGCCGGGTGGCCGGACTGTACAGCGTGGCCCCCAGGGCCGCGGCGAGCAGCCGGGCCGGGGAGTCTGCGGTGAACGTGCACGGCTCCTGGTGGAACAGACGCTTCCGCACCTCGGGGGCGATGTGCCCGAAATGACGCATATAACTCCCTCAGGGGACAAGCCCGGTCTGTGAGTTGAGTAAAAGGTGGCCGGTAATAGTACGTAGGGATGTATGTCAGAGGTTCCCCACGGGCGTGAATTTCCGGTAACTCGCCTGTGTAGGTGGGTACACCCCCCGCATTGTCGTGGCCAGGACGGAGAAGGCAGGATGACTGCATGACGCACGCGATGCTGAAGGGGTCGAACGTCCCGCTGGAGGCCACCACGGTGCGCGCCGTGCTGCGCTGGACGCCTGGGCAGGGTGTTCCGGACGTGGACGCGTCGGCGCTGCTGCTGGGCTCCGACGGCCGTGTGCGCTCCGACGAGGACTTCGTCTTCTACAACCAGCCCCGGCACCCCTCCGGCAAGGTGTGGCGGCTGGGCAAGAAGCGGATCGGCGACGGGCTGACGGACACGATCCAGTCAGATCTGGCCGGTGTCGAGCCGGGCGTCGGCCGGATCCTGCTCGTCGCCTCGGCGGACGGTGTCCCCTTCGACCGGGTTCCGGCGCTGCAGATCCTGGTCTACGACGCCTCGGCCGCCGACTCCGAACCGCTGGCCCACTTCGAGATCAAGCCGGAGACGGGTGCGGAGACCGCCCTGATCTGCGGTGAGCTGTACCGCCGCGGGGAGGGCTGGAAGTTCCGGGCCCTGGGCGAGGGCTACTCGAACGGGCTGAAGGGCCTGGCCACGGACTTCGGCATCTCGGTGGACGAGACGGAGGTGGAGGAGGAGCCCCGCCGGCCGGAGTCGCTGTCCGTGCCGCTCCCGCCGGAGCAGCCGACGTCCACCCTCCAGACCCAGCAGTCGTCCGTGCTGCCGGCCCAGCAGACGTCCGCGCTCCCCTCCCAGTCGGCCTACGGCTACCCGCAGCCGGCGTCCTCTCAGGCGCCCGCGTACGGCTATCCCCAGCCGGCGGGGCAGCCCGCCTACGGCTATCCGCAGCCCCAGCCGGCCATGGCCGGGCCGCTGGACCCCAACTTCCGGCTGCCTCCCCAGGGCCCGCAGTTCATCGGCCGGTAGGAGCGGCCGGGCGCCGGGCGGACGACGGGAGTCCGACGACAGGGCCTAGCGCTCCGCCTTGGCCTTGTAGCCGCGCCCCCAGGTCAGCCCCCACCCGTACAGGCGGTCCAGCTCGCCCTGGAATCCGTACACGAACTTCACCTCGCGCCGGACGACCAGCTCCCCCTTCACGTTCTCGATCATGACGACGGCGCACGAGCGGGCCTGGGGGTGCCGCTCGTCGAGGCCGATCTCGATCCGGGGGCCGTTGCTCGGGAAGAGGGTGACCATCGCGTGCGTGCGGTCGAACGCGGGCGTCTGGTCGTAGATGTAGACGAAGACCAGCAGCCTCTTGATGGCGTCCCGGTGGTCCAGGTTGATGTACATCGTCTCGCCGGACGCCGAGCCGAACCGGTCGTCCCCGCTGAGCTTGATGTACGGCGATGAGTTGACGTCTCCGAGATAGCCGCCGAGGGGCTGTACGACGCCTTTCGTACCGTCGGTCAGCTCGTACAGACAGCCGAGGTCGAGGTCGACGTTGACCATGCTCTGCCCGTGTCCGAGGACTTCCGGGGGCTTGAGCGCCCTGAAGGGGTGCCGCAGGAGGCTGGAGCGCGGGGTGCTGTCGAAGTCGGAGGTGCGCATCCGCCAGGTCAGGTTGACGCGCAGATGGCCCGTGGCCGCGTCCTGCTTGGTGAGGGAGACCTGCTGGTGCCGCCGGGTCAGCTCGATCGCGTTCGACGCGGCGCTGCCCGAGTCGAAGTCCGCGGTCCGTCCGCCCCGCAGCCCGTCGAAGAAACCCATTCCCGCCCCCTGGTGATCGTCTCTACGCCGTCGGGGCGGCCGAGCCGAGTCGGCCGCCCCGAACAGAGCGTTCCTCACCACGCGGGGCATCACACCCCGCCGCGTCCCTGATCTTGCCCGTAGGGGGGCTCACAGGGGATGCCGGGTCCGTCACGGGCCCGCCCTTCGAGCACCGCGGGACGCCGCCGAAGGCCGCCGGACGCCCTCAGGCGCCGGCAGACACCGTCAGGCGCCGTCAGACGCCGGAGGGGATCTCGGTCTTCTCGTCCGAGCCCGCCTCGCCCTCCGCGGCCGCCAGGGCGCGGTTGCGGCGGACGGAGGACCAGAAGGACCAGGCGATCAGGACGACGCCGACGAGACCGGTGATGACCTCGTTGATCTCGTACTGGATGGTGACCATGAGGATCACGGCCAGGGCGCCGATCGCGTAGTGGGCGCCGTGCTCCAGGAAGACGTAGTCGTCCAGGGTGCCCTGGCGGACCAGGTAGACGGTGAGCGAGCGGACGTACATCGCGCCGATGCCGAGACCCAGCGCCATCAGGACGATGTCGTTGGTGATGGCGAAGGCGCCGATCACGCCGTCGAAGGAGAAGGACGCGTCCAGGACCTCCAGGTAGAGGAACATGAAGAACGCGGCCTGGCCGGCCAGGACCACCGGCGAGCGCTTCTTGCCGGTGCGGGCGGCCTCTTCCTCCTCCTCGTGCTCGCGCTCCTCCTCTTCCTCCAGCTTGTCCTCGAAGAAGCCGGAGAGCCCCCCGACGATCATGTACGTGATCAGACCGGCGACGCCGGCGATGAGCACCGTCTGAGCCTTGTCGACGTGGCCGCCGCCGTGCTGGTGGGCGTGGGTGGCGAAGGTGAAGGAGGTGATGAGCAGGACGATCAGGGCGATGCAGACCGCCAGCATGTCGACCTTGCCGAGCTTGGCGAGCGGCCGCTCGATCCAGCGCAGCCACTGGATGTCCCGGTCCTCGAAGATGAAGTCCAGGAAGATCATCAGCAGGAACATGCCACCGAACGCGGCGATCGCCGGGTGGGCGTCGGTGACCAGCTCCTGGTAGCGGACCTTGTCGGTCAGGGCGAGGTTGACCGCGTCGTACGGGTTGAGTTTTGCGGTGATCGCCACGATGACGACGGGGAAGACCAGCCGCATGCCGAAGACCGCGATGAGGACGCCGACCGTGAGGAAGATCTTCTGCCAGAAGGCACTCATCTTCTTCAGGATTCCGGCGTTGACCACCGCGTTGTCGAACGACAGCGAGATCTCGAGGATGGAAAGGATCGCCACGATGCCGAAGGCCTTCCACCCCCCGTAGAAGACCGCCGCGACCAGACCGATCGCGGTGACCGCGAACGACCAGCCGAAGGTTTTCAGAAGCACTGGCTACCCCATCGTGTGTTGGGGGTCCCTCCCAGACGCAGTCTGGGGGAGGGTCTCCCCCGCGCCGTACCCGGCTTTTTACGAAACGTTGACTCCGAAGTCTAGAGCGATCCCGCGCAACCCGGACGCGTACCCCTGACCCACCGCCCGGAACTTCCATTCACCCTGGTAGCGGTAGAGCTCGCCGAAGATCATGGCGGTTTCGGTGGAGGCGTCCTCGCTCAGGTCGTAGCGGGCCAGCTCCTGCCCGTCGGCCTGGTTGACCACGCGGATGAAGGCGTTGGAGACCTGGCCGAAGGTCTGGGAGCGCTCGTCGGCCATGTGGATCGAGACGGGAAAAATAATCTTCTCGCACTGCGGCGGCACCTCGGGGAGGTTCACCATGACCGACTCGTCGTCGCCGTCGCCCTCACCGGTGAGGTTGTCCCCGGTGTGCTCCACCGAGCCGTCCGGGCTCCTGAGCTGGTTGTAGAACACGAACCACTCGTCGCCCAGCACCCGGCCCCCGGCGCCGCAGAGCAGGGCGCTGGCGTCCAGGTCGAACGGGGCGCCGGTGGTGGACCGCGCGTCCCAGCCGAGCCCGATCAGGACGTTGGTGAGGTTCGGTGCGGCCTTCGAGAGGGAGACGTTCCCTCCTTTGGCGAGCGTGACGCCCATGATGCTGGTCCTCCCCTGGTGATGCTTCCCTGGTTGTCTGCGCGTCCGGCGCCGCCCCTAAACGGAGCGGCGCCGGATGAGGCGGTGCGGCGCAGTGGCCGTGCCGTGTCAGACGTTGACGCCGAAGTCCTGGGCGATGCCGCGCAGGCCGGAGGCGTAGCCCTGGCCGATGGCGCGGAACTTCCACTCGGCGCCGTGCCGGTACAGCTCGCCGAAGACCATGGCGGTCTCGGTGGAGGCGTCCTCGCTGAGGTCGTAGCGGGCGATCTCCTGGCCGCCCGCCTGGTTCACGACGCGGATGAAGGCATTGCGGACCTGGCCGAAGGACTGCTGGCGGTTCTCCGCGTCGTAGATCGACACCGGGAAGACGATCTTCTCGACGTCGGCCGGTACGCCGGCCAGGTCGACCTTGATCTGCTCGTCGTCGCCCTCGCCCTCACCGGTGATGTTGTCGCCGGTGTGCTCCACGGAGCCGTCCGGGCTCTTGAGGTTGTTGAAGAAGATGAAGTTCTGGTCGCTCCCGACCTTGCCTGCGTTGTTCAGCAGCAGCGCGCTGGCGTCCAGGTCGAAGTCGGTGCCGGTCGTGGAGCGGACGTCCCACCCCAGGCCGACGATGACGGCGGTAAGGCCCGGGGCCTCCTTCGTCAGCGATACGTTGCCGCCCTTGCTGAGGCTGACTCCCACGGGTCCTCCATGTGGTGTCCAGGGGCGGGAAGCCCCGTCGTGCTTCGGATATGGGATCAACGTGCCGATCCTAGTAACGGGTTCCCGCCCCCGCAGTCCCTGGACCCGGAGATTCGCTGGTCTCGGCCCAGGGACGGGCTCAGATGGTGTCGAGCGCCTTGACGTACTCGTCCAGGTCGCGCGCGTCCATCAGGGCGTTGAGTACGGTCCACCGCACGACGCCCTCCTTGTCGATCACGAACGTTCCGCGGTTGGCGAGGCCCTTCTCCTCGTCGAAGACGCCGTACGCGCGCGAGACGTTGCCGTGCGGCCAGAAGTCGCTCAGCAGCGGGTACTCCAGGCCCTCCTGCTCGCCGAAGACGCGCAGGGTGTGGATGGAGTCGTTGGAGACGGCGAGCACCTGGGTGTCGCGGTCCGCGAACTTCGGCAGGTTGTCGCGCAGCTCGCAGAGCTCGCCGGTGCACACACCGGTGAAGGCGAAGGGATAGAAGAGGAGCACCACGTTCTTCTCACCGCGGAAGTCGGAGAGCTTCACGGTGCGGCCGTGGTTGTCCTTGAGCTCGAAGTCGGGTGCCTTGTCGCCGACCTGGATCGCCATCGTCGTGCTTCCCTTCGGTGGGCCGTTCGGGTGAGAGCGCGGAACGCGCTCGGAACCACCCTACGCAGCGATCACCGAGGGGCTTCGGACGGGCCGGGGTAAGCCGGCCCGCCCGGCGTCGGGACCGGGGGCGCCGGACCGGGCGGGGTCTGCGGGAGCAGCCCCGGTACCGGCCGGCGCGGCACGGTCACTTCTTGGACTTGGCCGCCTTCGGTGTCGCCAGACGGCTTCCGCTCCAGTCCTTGCCGACGCTGACGCTCTTGGAAGCGGTCAGGCCTGCGGTCGTCGCGGCTTCCGAGATGTCGCTCGGCTCCACATACCCCGCACGGCCGGTCTTCGGCGTGAGAAGCAGAATGGCGCCACCCTCTTCGATGTACGTGGTGGCATCCACCAGCGCATCCGTGAGGTCTCCGTCGTCGTCACGGAACCAAAGCACAACGGCGTCGGCTACGTCGTCGTACTCCTCGTCCATGAGGTCGGCCTCGATGACTTCCTCAATGGCCTCGCGGAGCTCCTGATCGACGTCGTCGTCGTAGCCGATCTCCTGGACCACCTGCCCGGGCTGGAACCCCAGCCTGGCGGCAGGGTTCGTCCGCTCCTCCGCGTGGTCCGCGGTCGCGCTCACGGGTTGCCTCCTGATCATGTCTTGGTGAATATCTCAGCCACGCGCGTGCGCGAAGCATTGGCCGTAGTCCACACGGGCGGGACGGATCGCGCAAGTACCCGGCCGTCCAGACCGCCGAAACGGTGACGATCCTGGCCGTGTCGCCGCAACTTCTCGCACCGTATCCCGATTTCCGGGGAACCACATCACACCGATGCGCCCGGAATGCACGGTTCGGAATCATCCGTCGATACGTTGCTCGAACAACTTTGCCATGCCCGTCACGCCCCGGGCGTATCGTTGCGGTTTGACCGGGGAACGGCAAACCGGTGCCGGGAGAGGCCCGCGGGGGCCGACCGGGGACGGGCCGGCGGACGCGCCGATGGGCGCACCGATGGGCGCGCCGATGGACGTATATAAGGACGTATCGGAACAAACGCGCCGGTTGACGTGACGGACGCCGTCCCGAGGTACACGATGGGGAGCGGTGCAGGCACGAGTGAAAAACTGGCCCTCCGACAGGTAAGGAACAGCGTGGCTTCCGGATCCGATCGCAATCCGATCATCATTGGCGGCCTTCCGAGTCAGGTTCCTGACTTCGATCCCGAAGAGACCCAGGAGTGGCTCGACTCCCTCGACGCGGCCGTCGACGAGCGCGGCCGGGAGCGGGCCCGCTACCTCATGCTGCGCCTGATCGAGCGCGCCCGCGAGAAGCGCGTGGCCGTGCCCGAGATGCGCAGCACGGACTACGTCAACACGATCGCCACCAAGGACGAGCCGTTCTTCCCGGGCAACGAGGAGATCGAGCGCAGGATCCTCAACGCGACCCGCTGGAACGCGGCCGTGATGGTCTCGCGCGCGCAGCGCCCCGGCATCGGCGTGGGCGGCCACATCGCCACCTTCGCCTCCTCCGCCTCGCTCTACGACGTGGGCTTCAACCACTTCTTCCGCGGCAAGGACGGGGGCGACGGCGGGGACCAGGTCTTCTTCCAGGGGCACGCCTCGCCGGGCATCTACGCCCGCGCGTACCTGCTCGACCGGCTCAGCGCGGACCAGCTGGACGGCTTCCGCCAGGAGAAGTCGCGGTACCCCGACGGCCTGTCGAGCTACCCGCACCCGCGCTCCATGCCGGACTTCTGGGAGTTCCCGACGGTCTCCATGGGCCTCGGCCCGCTGGGCGCGATCTACCAGGCGCGGATGAACCGCTACATGGAGGCGCGCGGCATCGCGGACACCTCCAAGTCGCACGTGTGGGCGTTCCTCGGCGACGGCGAGATGGACGAGCCGGAGTCGCTCGGCCAGCTGTCCATCGCCGCGCGCGAGGGCCTGGACAACCTGACCTTCGTCGTCAACTGCAACCTCCAGCGGCTCGACGGGCCGGTGCGCGGCAACGGAAAGATCATCCAGGAGCTGGAGTCGGTCTTCCGGGGTGCCGGCTGGAACGTGATCAAGCTGGTCTGGGACCGCAGCTGGGACCCGCTGCTCGCCCAGGACCGCGACGGCGTGCTGGTGAACAAGATGAACATCACACCGGACGGCCAGTTCCAGACGTACGCCACCGAGTCCGGCGCCTACATCCGCGACCACTTCTTCGGCGACGACCACCGGCTGCGCGCGATGGTCCAGGACATGACCGACGACCAGATCCTGCACCTGGGCCGTGGCGGTCACGACCACCGGAAGATCTTCGCGGCGATGTCGGCGGCCAAGGCGCACAAGGGCCAGCCGACGGTGATCCTCGCCAAGACCGTCAAGGGATGGACGCTCGGCCCGAACTTCGAGGGCCGCAACGCCACGCACCAGATGAAGAAGCTGACGGTCGACGACCTCAAGCGCTTCCGGGACCGCCTGCACCTGCCGATCTCCGACAAGGAGCTGGAGTCCGGCGCCCCGCCGTACTACCACCCGGGCCGGAACTCGGAGGAGCTCCAGTACATGCACGACCGGCGCAAGTCGCACGGCGGGTACGTCCCGACGCGCGTCGTGCGCTCCAAGCCGCTCCCGCTGCCGGACGACAAGACGTACGCGGGTGTGAAGAAGGGCTCCGGTCAGCAGTCCATCGCCACGACGATGGCGTTCGTCCGGCTGCTGAAGGACCTCATGCGGGACAAGGAGATCGGCAAGCGGTTCGTGCTGATCGCGCCGGACGAGTACCGCACGTTCGGTATGGACTCCTTCTTCCCGAGCGCGAAGATCTACAACCCGCTCGGCCAGCAGTACGAGGCGGTCGACCGTGATCTGCTGCTCGCGTACAAGGAGTCGCCGACGGGGCAGATGCTGCACGACGGCATCTCCGAGGCGGGCTGCACGGCGTCGCTGATCGCGGCCGGCTCGGCGTACGCCACGCACGGCGAGCCGCTGATCCCGGTGTACGTCTTCTACTCGATGTTCGGTTTCCAGCGCACCGGCGACCAGTTCTGGCAGATGGCCGACCAGCTGGCGCGCGGTTTCGTCCTGGGTGCGACCGCCGGCCGTACGACGCTGACCGGTGAGGGTCTTCAGCACGCGGACGGGCACTCGCAGCTGCTCGCCTCGACCAACCCGGCGTGCGTGGCGTACGACCCGGCGTACGCGTACGAGATCGCGCACATCGTGCAGGACGGTCTGCGCCGTATGTACGGCGGCCCCGCCGAGAACCCCGAGCACCCGCACGGCGAGGACGTCTTTTACTACCTCACCGTCTACAACGAGCCCATCCAGCACCCGGCGGAGCCGGAGAACGTGGACGTCGAGGGCATCCTCAAGGGCATCCACCGGATCGGCGAGGGCACGCGGGGCTCGATCCCGGCGCAGATCATGGCGTCCGGCGTCGCGGTGCCGTGGGCGCTGGAGGCGCAGAGGATCCTCGCCGAGGACTGGGACGTCAAGGCCGACGTCTGGTCCGCCACCTCCTGGAACGAGCTGCGCCGTGAGGCCGTGGCCTGCGAGGAGCACAACCTGCTGCATCCGGAGGAGGAGCAGCGGGTGCCGTACGTGACGCGGAAGCTGGGCGGGTCCGAGGGTCCGTTCGTGGCCGTCTCCGACTGGATGCGGTCGGTTCCGGACCAGATCGCGCGGTGGGTGCCGGGGCCGTACCAGTCGCTGGGCGCGGACGGGTTCGGCTTCGCCGACACCCGGGGCGCCGCACGGCGGTTCTTCCACATCGACGCCCAGTCGATCGTGGTCGCCGTGCTGACCGAGCTGGCCAAGGAGGGCAGGATCGACCGGTCCGCGCTCAAGCAGGCCATCGACCGGTACCAGTTGCTGGACGTCACGGCGGCGCATCCGGGAGCCGCGGGCGGCGACGCGTAGCGCGGCTGTCATGCGGGTGAGGGCGGTGGGGTTCCGACTCCACCGCCCTTACGTTTTCTTTACGATGCGGACATGGAGGAACAAACCGCACAGAAGCGGTGGGAACGGCACACCCAACGGCCCTTGCTCGCACTGGCGGTGGCCTTCGCTGTCGCCTATGCGGTGCCCATCGTGCGGAGTTCCGCGAGCCCCTCGGTGACGGCCTGGTGCGCGGGGGTGGAGTGGGTGGTGTGGGCGGCGTTCGCCACGGACTACCTGATGCGCCTGGCTCTCGCCGAACGGCGCCGGGACTTCGTCCGCGGACACTGGCCGGACCTGTGCGCGGTGGTGCTGCCGGTGCTCCAGCCGCTGCGGCTGCTGCGGCTGGTGTCGACGCTGCTGCTGGTGGGGCGGCGGGCGCGGATGGCTCCGCAGATCCGGCTCACCACCTATGTGGTGGGCTCGGTGATCGGGCTGCTGATGTTCGGCTCGCTGGCCGTGCTGTCGGTGGAACGGGAGTCGCCGCAGGGGAACATCCGGACGCTGGGTGACGCGGTGTGGTGGTCGTTCACGACGATGACGACCGTGGGATACGGGGATCACGCACCCACCACGGGGCTGGGGCGGATGATCGCGGTCGGGCTGATGCTGTCCGGGATCGCGCTGCTGGGTGTGGTGACCGCGAACATCGCCGCGTGGTTCATCTCCCGGTTCGAGAAGGACGACGTGGAGGAGCGGCGGCAGACGGAGGCGATCACCGCGCTGACCGAGGAGGTCCGGCTGCTGCGGACGGAGGTGGCGCGGCTGACGTCCCGCGAGGAACAGCGGCGGTGAGCGGGGGCGCGGGGGCGAGTAGCCCGGTGCCGACGCACGCAGCGCGGCCGGCCGTTCCCCGGGCCAAGAGGCGCCGAGGGGAACGGCCGGCCGTGCTGCGCCGGTTCCCGGCTGCTGTCGTCCTGGGCCCGGCTAGAGAATCCCGTGGCCCCAGGCCGCCGCGCCCGCGAGGGCGACGATGGCCAGCAAGGTGTCGATGGCACCCAGTACCAGGGCCACCAGGGCGGGAACGGAGTGGCCCGAGGACCACTTGCGGCCCATCGACCGCCACCCGCAGAACATCGCCACCGGCCCGAGGACGATACCCAGGACGAAGAAGCCGGCCACCGCGCAGATGGCGCCGATGACGCCGAGCGTCGCACGGTCCGGCCCGGTCCGTTGCCATGTCCGGCCGCGTGACCGGAGGTACCCGCGCGTGCCGTGTCCGAAGCCTGCCATCATCAACTCCTTGATGTTCCTGGACAGTTCGGCTTCGTCTATCGGCTACCCCGGTTTCCCGCGCGCAGACCCGCGCGCGCCGCTCCCCTCCAGCGGCGCGCGCCCCGGCCCGGGTACCTCCCATGCCCTGCGGAGGACTTGACCCACTGTGACCTGCGGCGCACGCCCGGGTCGAGGAGTCTCCGGCGGCGTCACCCTGATAGGCGAACTCCGGGAGGAACCGGGGAAATGACGGGCCTCAGATGTGCCCCACTCCCGCGCCGGCCTCGGCGTTGTCGCCGCGCCTGGTGAGCAGGGCGACGAGGATGGCGACCGCGGCGACGCCCGCCGCGACCAGGCAGGCGAGGCTCATGCCGGAGATGAAGGTGTCGTGCGCGACCTCCGTGATCTTCGCGGCGATCGGTCCGGGCGTGCCCTTCGGTACCGGCGCCACACCGACCTGGACGGCCTCGGAGACCTGGTCCAGCTGGGCCGGCGTCAGCTTCGGCAGTCCCGCGCCGGTCCAGTTGCCCGCCAGGTCGTTGTCGACCTTGGAGGCCATCACGGCACCCAGCACCGCCGTGCCGAGGCTTCCGCCGATCTGCATGGCCGCCTGCTGGAGACCGCCGGCCACACCGGACAGCTCCATGGGGGCGTTGCCGACGATGACCTCGGTGGCGCCGACCATCACGGGGGCGAGGCCGAGGCCGAGCAGGGCGAACCAGACCGACATCACGCCGCTGCCGGTGTCGGCCTCCAGCGTCGACATGCCGTACATGGCGATCGCGGTGAGGGCCATCCCGGACGCGAGCGGGACGCGGGGGCCCAGCTTGGTGATCAGCGCGCCGGCCAGCGGGGAGCCGACGATCATCATGCCGGTGAGCGGGAGCAGGTGCAGGCCGGCGTCGACCGGGCTGAGCCCGTGGACCTTCTGGAGGTAGAAGGTCACGAAGAACAGGCCGCCCATGAAGGCGATGGCCATGAGGACCATCAGGACCACGCCCGCGGACAGCGGCACCGAGCGGAACAGCGTCAGCGGGATCAGCGGCTCGCCGACCTTGGTCTCCCAGACCGAGAACAGAGCGAAGAGCAGCACCGAGGCGGCGAGGAACGTCCAGGTCATGCCGTCGCCCCAGCCCCAGGTAGGCGCCTTGATGAGCGCCCAGACCAGGCAGAACATCGCGCCGGAGAGCAGCGCGATGCCGAGGACGTCGAAGGAGCGCGGCGCACTGCCCTCGTCCGGCGTGCCCTGCCCGAGGGCGGCACGGTGGTCGCGCAGGATCAGCAGGCCGAGGGCGAGGGCGAGCAGGCCTACGGGCACGTTGATGAAGAACACCGACTGCCAGTTGACGTGCTGGACCAGGACGCCGCCGAGGATCGGGCCGCCCGCGGTGGAGGCGCCGATGACCATGCCCCAGATGCCGATCGCCATGTTGAGCTTCTCGGCGGGGAAGGTGGCCCGCAGCAGGCCGAGCGCGGCCGGCATCAGCAGCGCGCCGAACAGGCCCTGGAAGACGCGGAAGGTGACGACCACCGGGATGCTGTGGGACAGCCCGATGGCGCCGGAGGCGAGGGCGAAGCCCGTGACGCCGATGAGGAAGGTCTGGCGGTGGCCGAAGCGGTCACCGAGCTTGCCCGCGGTGATCAGGCAGACCGCGAGGGCGAGGAAGTAGGCATTGGTGATCCACTGCACGTCGGAGAAGCTCGCGTGCAGGTCGTCGGCGATGGCCGGGTTGGCGATGGCCACGATGGTGCCGTCGAGGGCGACCATCATGACCCCCACGGCGACGGTGATGAGGGTGAACCAGGGATGGCCGCGCAGCCCGGTGGCCGGGGCCGGTTCGGGCGGGGCCGTCGCCGCCTCGTCCCCCGGCCCCGTCGTGTCGATGGTGGTCTGACCAGTCATGAGTTCGAGGCTAGTGACAGCGACTGACAGTTGACAATCGAATTCACAAGTCGGTAACTGACATGTCGCCCGCGCCTAGGCTGGAGCGGAAGCACGTTCACGGGGAGAAAGTCATGGAGTCGCTGCGCGAGCGCAAGAAGCGGCGTACGCGCGAGGCGCTGCTGCTGGCCGCCCTCGAACTGTTCACCACGCGGGGTTACGAGCGCACCACGGTCGACGAGATCGCCGAGGCCGTGGACGTCTCGCAGCGCACCTTCTTCCGCTACTTCGCCGGCAAGGAGGACGCGGCCTTCGCCGTCCAGGAGATGACCGAGGCGCACTTCGTGGCGGCGGTGCGGGCCCGCCCGGCGCGGGAGGCGCCGATGGAGGCGCTGCGGCAGGCGGTGCTGGAGGGCTGGGACGCGATCCGGGAGACGGTCGAGTCGGCCGTGCCGGTCGAGCTGTACCTGCGGATGTACCGCACGATCGAGTCGACGCCCGCGCTGCTCGCCGCCCACCTGCGCCGCTCGGCGGCGACCGAGGAGACCATCGCCCGGCTGCTCGCCGAACGGGAGGGTGTCGACGTGGACACCGACCCGCGGCCGCGGCTGGCCGTGGCCGTCTTCGGCGGGGTGATAAGGGTCACCGAGCGCCGCTGGAGCACGGGCGACGACTTCAGCCTGGAGGCGATCCGCGCGCTCACCGCGTCGTACCTCGATCAGGTGGGGCCCGCGCTCATCGGGCACTGGCGCGCCACCTGAGCGGGCATGGGCACGCTTCCCGGGCGGGACACCGGCGCGCCACGCGGACGGGCGGCGGGCGGCCGTCCCGCAGCGGGGTCGCGCGCCGCGACCGAATCCGTACGCACCGCCTGACCGGGAACCGGACCGGCACCTGAAATCGTTGGCACCTCGACGGAGATCGCTCGCACATCGTCCATCGCTTCGCGAAACGTGATACCTGTCACTCGGTACCCCCGAGTCCCTCCCGTTCTCCTAGTGTGTCCTCCCAGTGATTCCCTTCCGCCTCTCCCCGCAGCTCCTCGTCTGGCGCGCAACGCTGGCGCTGGCCGTCGTGTTCGTGATGCTCGCGACGACCGGCTGGACCGCGCTGCGCACGCACCGGGATTCGACCGCCCTGCAGTCCTCGCTCTCCCAGTGGGAGCGCGGCAGTGTCCGCGGCGGTCCGCGCCTGCCGGACCCGCAGGCCACACCCGCCGAGCTCTCCCGTTTCTTCGCCTCGCTGACCCCGCACGAGCGCGACAGCCTGGCCCACCGCTTCCCGCTGGCCGTCGGCAACATGAACGGCGCCCCCGTACCCCTGCGCTACCGCGCCAACCGCATCGCGCTGGAGCAGGCGCGCGACGTCGAGCGCGAGCGCATGCACGACAGCCGGCTCAGCGCGGCCGGGCAGCAGGACGCGAGCCGCCGCATGCACCGCTACGAGGCGTTCATGCGCTCCGGCCGGCACATCCTGGCCTTCGACCCCGAGGGCTCGGGCCGTGTCGCCGAGGTGTTCGGCGATCTCGACCGGGCGGAGCGGATCTCCGTCGTCGTCCCCGGCGTCGACACCGACCTGCTCACCTTCCAGAAGACGAACCGCGAGTACACCGCCCCGGTCGGCATGGCCAAGGCCCTCTACGCGGCCGAACGGCAGGCCGGCCCCTCGACCCGTACGGCCGTGATCGCCTGGGCCGACTACACCTCGCCCGACGGGCTCGGCGTCGACGCGGCCACCGCGATGCGCGCCGAGGACGGCGCCGTCCGGCTGAACGCGCTGCTGCGCGCCCTGCCCGGCCGGGCCCCGGTGTCGATGTTCTGCCACAGCTACGGCTCGGTGCTCTGCGGGGTGGCCGCCCACGGGATGCCCGGCCGGGTGAGCGACATAGCGGTGGCCGCGAGCCCCGGCATGCGCGTCGCCAAGGCCGCCCACCTGCGCACCTCCGCCCGCCTGTGGGCGATGCGGGACGCCTCCGACTGGGTGCAGGACGTGCCGTACCTGGAGGTCGGCGGCCTCGGGCACGGCGCCGACCCGGTGGCCCCGGCGTTCGGCGCGCGGGTGCTGTCCGCGCACGACGCCCAGGGGCACAGTGGCTACTTCCAGCCAGGTACGGACAGCCTGCGCAACCTCGCCGACATCGGCGTGGGCGCGTTCGACGCGGTGACGTGCGCCCAGGAGAAAGACGCGTGCCGGACCGGTGTGCCGGACGCGGCGCCGTCCGGACGCGCGTAGAAACAGCAGGAAGTGCGGTCTGCGCGGGTGGCGACGGAGGAGCATGTGCCGCATACGATGAGCCGCATGGGTGACGTACTGGCGGGTTTTCATGCCGTCTGGGAGTTCGAATCCGACTCCGTGCTCATCCGTTACGAACGGGGGATTCGAACACCGAAACTGTTTCAGGCCTTGGGTGAGCGACGCGTCCCGCTGTCCGCGGTGGACGGCGTGACCCTCACCCCGGGCAAGCGCGGCACGGTCGTCCTGCGCCTCGCGCCGCGCGCCGGCGCCGACCCGCTGATGGACGCGGCGGCCGGGCAGCTGCGCGAGGGATCCGACCCGTACCGGCTGGTGCTGCCGGCCGAGCGGGAGACCCTCGCCGAGTACTACGCCGACGAGCTGAAGGGCCTGCTCGCCGAGTCCGGATCGGGTCCCGTCGACCGGTACCTGGTCGACGCACCCGCGGCGCCGCTGCACTTCAAGGCGTACGACGGGAAGGCGTCCTTCGACGGCACCACCGTGCAGTTCCGGTGGTCGTGGACGGGCGCGTCGTCGGCGAAGTGGAAGGCCGGCGACCAGAGCTTCGCCGTCGCGGACCTCAGCGGGGTGGAATGGCGGTCGCCCGAGGTGTTCGAGGGGCATCTGCGGCTGCTGCTGCGCTCCGCCGAGTCGGCCGAGGCCGTACCGGCCGACCAGGACCCGGCGGCCGTCGTCTTCGGACTCGGGTACGGGCCGGTGCACGAGTCGCTGCCGTTCGCGGCGGCGGTGCTGGCGGCGCTGCGCGCGCGGGGGCCGGTACCGGTGGCCCCCGCGCCGGCGCGGAGGGATCCGGCCGACATCGCCGAACGGATCCGGCACCTCGGGGAGCTGCACCAGGCCGGGCTGGTGACCGACGAGGAGTTCTCCTCCAAGAAGGCCGAGCTGCTCGCCGAGCTTTAGCCGGAACCGGGCTGCCCGGCAGCCGCGAGCCGGGCAGCCGGGCAGCCGGGCAGCCGGCGTCCACCGGAAGCGGGACGCCGGGCCCGGGGCGCTACTCCCTTCCGGCCGAGGTGAACGTCATGTCCGCGTAACGGTCGCCCGCCACCTTCTCCGCGATCGGTTCGAGCAGGGACAGTTCCGCGTCCGAGAGCGTGATGGCCGTCGCCGCCACGTTCTCCTCCACCCGGCTCGGCTTGCGGGTGCCCGGGATGGGGGCGACGGGGAGGCCGTGCACGGCCGCACGCTGGTGGACCCAGGCCAGGGCGATCTGCCCGGGGGTGACCTCGTGGGCCGCGGCCAGCTCACGGACCGGGGCGAGGAGCGAGACGTTGGCGGTGGCGTTGGCACCGGTGAAGCGGGGATGCTGACGGCGGAAGTCGCCGGCGGTGAGGTCCTTGCCGGCGTCGGCGAAGGAGCCCGTGAGGAAGCCGCGGCCCAGCGGGGAGTACGGCACCAGGGTCACGCCCAGGTCGCGCGCCGCCGGGACCACGTGCGCCTCGATGTCCCGGCTGAACAGGGACCACTCCGACTGCACGGCGGCGATGGGGTGGACGGCGTGCGCGGCGCGCAGCTCCTCGGCCGTGACCTCGCTCAGGCCCAGCTGCTTGACCTTGCCCTCGCGCACCAGCTCGGCCATGACGGCGACGGTCTCCTCGATGGGGACGTTCACGTCGCGGCGGTGCATGTAGTAGAGGTCGATCACGTCGACGTCGAGCCGCCGCAGGCTGGCCTCGACCGCCTCGCGGATGTACGGGGCGTCGTTGCGGATGATCCGCTTCGTCGGGTCCTCCGGCGGGATGGCGAGGGCGAACTTGGTGGCGATGACCACCTCGTCGCGGTGCGCCTTGAAGAAGGGGGAGAGGAACCGCTCGTTCTCACCGGCGCCGTACGCGTCCGCCGTGTCGTACAGCGTCACGCCGAGCTCCAGCGCCCGTTCGAGCGCGGCCCGCGACGCGTCCGCGTCCGAGGGGCCGTAGCCGAAGCTCATGCCCATGCAGCCGAGCCCCTGTACGCCGACCTCCGGTCCGCCTGTGCCGAGTCGTACCGTAGGGATCGTGGCGTCGGTCATCGGGTGTTCCCCTCCATCGCGTAGAAACTGATCTTGCGGTCGAGCACGGCGAGCGTGTCACGCAGTTCGCCGATCCGGGCCAGCACGTCCCTGCGGGTCGACTCCAGCAGGGCCTGCCGGTCCAGGTAGGTGCTCTCCCCCTCCCGCACCAGCTCCGCGTACCGGACCATGTCCGCCACCGGCATGCCGGTCAGGCGCAGCTTGGTCACGAAGTCCAGCCAGTCCAGGTCCCGGTTGCGGTAGCGGCGCTGGCCGGTGTGCGAGCGGTCGATGTGCGGCATCAGGCCGATCCGCTCGTACCAGCGCAGGGTGTGCGCGGTCAGTCCGGTGAAGGCGACGACCTCGCTGATCGTGTAGCGGTCCTGTCCCTCGGGCCGGGGGTGGCGCCTGGGCGGGGCGGAGCAGATGTGGTCGGGGGCGGTCTGCCCGGCGGCCAGGGGCGTGGTCTGCATCACCGTCATGGCCCCCACGCTATGACCTTCGAGTGCACTCCAAGCAAGCGGATTCCGGCCGGAGTCGACCCCTGGTGCGACGGGGGCGCGGCGGCACATAGGCTCGCCGCATGTCGTTGCAGAGCTTGGCGCTGATCGAGAACTGGCCGGTCACCACCGCCGCGGCGGGTGTCGTACGAGCCGACGGGACCGTCATCGGGACCCATGGGACCGTCGGGCACCGCTTTCCGCTGGCCTCGGTGACCAAGCCGCTGGCAGCTTACGCGGCGCTCGTCGCGTACGAGGAGGGGGCGATCGAGCTGGACGAGCCGGCCGGTCCGCCCGGGGCCACGGTCCGCCATCTCCTCGCGCACACCTCCGGACTCGCCTTCGACGAGCACCGGGTGATGGCTCCTCCCGGGGACCGGCGGCTGTACTCCAACGCCGGGTTCGAGCAGCTCGGGGACCACATCGCCAAGGCGACGGACATCCCGTTCGGGGAGTATCTGCGACAGGCGGTGCTGGAGCCGCTCGGGATGACGTCCACGTCGCTGGAGGGGTCGCCGGCGAAGGACGGGGTCTCGAGCGTGGAGGACCTGCTGCGGTTCGCGGCGGAGGTGCAGGCGCCGCGTCTGCTGGATCCGCGTACGGTCGCCGAGGCGATGACCGTGCAGTTCCCGGGGACGAAGGGCGTCCTGCCCGGGT
The DNA here is from genome assembly GCF_036347055.1 of Streptomyces sp. NBC_00820. Lineage (NCBI taxonomy): Bacteria > Bacillati > Actinomycetota > Actinomycetes > Kitasatosporales > Streptomycetaceae > Streptomyces > Streptomyces sp. NBC_00820. The sequence goes on from NZ_CP108882.1 coordinate 2,701,238, forward strand.
ACGGCCACCAGAGCCCCAACGACTGGGGGCTGGGCTTCGAGATCCGCGACTCCAAGTCGCCCCACTGGACGGGCGGTTCGTCCTCACCGCGCACCTTCGGCCACTTCGGCCAGGCCGGTACCTTCCTGTGGGTCGACCCGGACGCGGGGGTGGCCGCCGTCGCGCTGGCCGACCGCGCCTTCGGACCCTGGGCCGTCGAGGCGTGGCCGGTCCTGACGGACGCGGTCCTCACGGAGCTGCGGGGCTGAGCCGACCGGGTGCCCGCCCGCCGCTACCCCGTCATCTCCCACAGCAGCACCTCCGCGGGCTCGACGCCCTCCAGCTCCAGCCCCTCCGCCCCCGTGATCCGGGCCGAGTCCCCCGGGCCCAGGGTCTCGCCGGCCAGCCGGACCCGTCCGTGGACCACCTGTGCGTACACGTACGCGGCGTCCGGCACGGCGGTCCGCTCCCCCGGCGCCGGGCGGCGCACGTGCAGCATCGCCCCCGCGCCCGGGACGGCGTACGGGGTGGAGTCGGCGATGCCACGGATGATCTCGTAGGAGGGTTCGCCGCCGGGCTTCAGGGGGGCCAGCCACATCTGCACGAAGGTCAGCGGCAGCGTGCCCTCGTTGCGTTCCACGTGCCGGACGCCCGCCGCGGCGCTGAGGTGCTGGACGTCTCCGGGGCGGACCCTCGTCTCGTGGCCCGTGGAGTCGCGGTGGGTGAGTTCGCCCTCGACGACCCAGGTCACGATCTCCGTGTGGCTGTGCGGATGTTCGTCGAAGCCGGCGCCGGGTGCGAGCCGCTCCTCGTTGCAGGCGATCACCGCGCCGAAGCGCAGGTTGCCGGGGTCGTAGTGCGGGCCGAAGGAGAAGGCGTGCCGGGAGGCGATCCCGGCCTCCGGGTCCCCGCCGGGGTAGCGCTCACCAGCGCGCCGTACATCCATCACGCCCACCACGGTAGACCGCGCACGACCGCCCTCACAGACCGTGCGGAACACCCCCGCAGGCCCGGTGGGGGCTTCACGCCGACCCGGCGGCACACGGTCCCGTCCGGATAAGGCAGTCTTGTCCACGTGCCCGAACCCGAATCCCACCACAGCGAACCCGCAGCAGTACGCCCCGTCCACCCGCACACGGCGACGCTGAAACGGCTGGAGAAGTCCTCCGGGACGCTCGCCGCGCAGGCCATCGCACGGATGGACGAGACCCTCCCGTGGTACCGGGCGATGCCACCGGAGAACCGCTCCTGGATCGGACTCGTGGCCCAGGCGGGCATCGCCGCCTTCACCGAGTGGTTCCGGTACCCGGACGCCCCGCAGGCCATCTCGACCGACGTGTTCGGCACCGCGCCGCGCGAGCTGACCCGGGCCATCACCCTGCGGCAGACCGTGGAGATGGTGCGGACCACGATCGAGGTCATGGAGAGCGCGATCGACGAGGTCGCCGCCCCCGGTGACGAGCGCGTGCTGCGCGAGGCGCTGCTGGTGTACGCCCGGGAGATCGCCTTCGCCACCGCCCAGGTGTACGCCCAGGCCGCCGAGGCACGCGGAGCCTGGGACGCGCGGCTGGAGTCGCTGGTGGTCAACGCGGTGCTCAGCGGCGAGGCGGACGAGGGGGCCGTCAGCCGGGCCGCGGCGCTCGGCTGGAACTCCCCGGACAACGTGTGCGTCGTCCTCGGGACCGCGCCCGAAGGGGACAGCGAGCTGACCGTCGAGGCCATCCGGCGGGCCGCCCGGCACGCCAAGCTCCAGGTGCTCACGGGGGTGCTCGGGGACCGGCTGGTGGTCATCGCCGGCGGCAACCCGAATCCGCTCGCCGTGGCCAGGTCGCTGATCGGGCCGTTCGCCGCGGGGCCGGTCGTCGCCGGGCCCGTCGTACCCGATCTGCTCGCCGCCACGCGGTCCGCGCAGGCCGCCGCCGCGGGCCTGAAGGCGTGTACGGCCTGGCAGGACGCGCCGCGGCCGGTGCTGGCCGACGATCTGCTGCCCGAGCGTGCCATCGCGGGCGATCCGGGCGCACGCGAGCAGCTGGTGGAGGAGATCTACAGACCGCTGGAGGAAGCGGGGTCGGCGCTCCTGGAGACCTTGAGCGTCTATCTGGAACAGGCGAGCAGCCTGGAGGGCGCCGCCCGGATGCTCTTCGTTCACCCGAACACCGTGCGCTACCGGCTCCGACGTGTGACTGACGTCACGGGTTGGTCACCCTCCGATGTACGATCCGCGTTCACGCTGCGGATCGCCCTGATCCTGGGGCGTCTGACCGATGGAGACGTCCAGCTCTAGCTTTTTGTCGGGGGCCCACAAAAGCCCTACGTGTTCTTCGTCCCTGTCCCCACGGGCGGCCGTGGCCGTCCCCAAGAGAGAGTGTGAGAGTGCTCGTACTCGTCGCTCCCGGCCAGGGCGCTCAGACGCCCGGCTTCCTGACCCCCTGGCTCGACCTCCCCGGCGCCGCCGACCGCGTCGCCGCGTGGTCCGAGGCCATCGGCCTGGACCTCGCCCACTACGGCACCCAGGCCGACGCCGACGCCATTCGCGACACCTCGGTGGCCCAGCCGCTGCTGGTCGCCGCGGGCATCCTGTCGGCCTCGGCACTCGGTACCGGGGCGCTTGCCGCCGCCGGGGCGGTCGCGGGCCACAGCGTCGGCGAGATCACCGCCGCGGCGATCACCGGTGTGCTGGACGACACGGCCGCGCTCGGCCTCGTCCGCACCCGCGGCCTGGCCATGGCCGAAGCCGCCTCGATCACCCGGACCGGCATGTCCGCGCTGCTCGGCGGCGACCCCGAGGTGTCCGTCGCGCACCTGGAGAAGCTGGGCCTGACCGCGGCCAACATCAACGGCGCGGGCCAGATCGTCGCCGCGGGCACGCTGGAGCAGCTGGCCGCGCTGAACGACGACAAGCCCGAGGGCGTCCGCAAGGTCGTCGCGCTGCAGGTGGCCGGCGCCTTCCACACGCACCACATGGCGCCCGCCGTGGAGGTGCTGGCCGCGGCCGCAGCCAAGCTCGCGCCCGCCGACCCGACCGTCACCTACGTCTCCAACAAGGACGGCAAGGCCGTCGCCACCGGCACCGAGGTGCTGGAGCGGCTCGTCGGCCAGGTCGCCAACCCGGTCCGCTGGGACCTGTGCATGGAGACGTTCAAGGAGCTGGGCGTCACCACGCTCATCGAGGTGTGCCCGGGCGGCACCCTGACGGGTCTGGCCAAGCGCGCCCTGCCCGGGGTGCGCACGCTCGCCCTGAAGACCCCCGACGACCTCGACGCGGCGCGCGAGCTCATCACCGAGCACGCCAACGCCTGACGCCTAAGGAGCCGTACCGAACATGTCGAAGATCAAGCCCAGTAAGGGCGCCCCGTACGCGCGCATCCTCGGAGTCGGCGGTTACCGGCCGGTCCGGGTCGTGCCCAACGAGGTGATCCTCGAGAAGATCGACTCGTCCGACGAGTGGATCCGTTCGCGTTCCGGCATCGAGACCCGGCACTGGGCGGGCCCCGAGGAGACGGTCGCCGCGATGTCCGTCGAGGCGGCCGGCAAGGCCATCGCGGACGCGGGGATCGACGCGGAGCAGATCGGTGCCGTGGTCGTCTCGACGGTCTCGCACTTCAGCCAGACCCCGGCCGTCGCCACCTCGATCGCCGACAAGCTCGGCACGAACAAGGCGGCCGCCTTCGACATCTCGGCCGGCTGCGCGGGCTTCGGCTACGGCCTCACCCTCGCCAAGGGCATGGTGGTGGAAGGTTCCGCCGAGTACGTGCTCGTCATCGGCGTGGAGCGCCTCAGCGACCTGACCGACCTGGAGGACCGCGCGACGGCCTTCCTGTTCGGTGACGGCGCCGGCGCGGTCGTGGTCGGCCCTTCCAAGGAGCCGGCGATGGGCCCGACGGTCTGGGGCTCGGAGGGCGACAAGTCCGAGACCATCAAGCAGACCGTCACCTGGGACCGTTTCCACATCGGCGACGTGTCCGAACTGCCCCTGGACTCCGAGGGCAACGTCAAGTTCCCTGCGATCACGCAGGAGGGCCAGGCGGTGTTCCGCTGGGCCGTGTTCGAGATGGCGAAGGTCGCCCAGCAGGCGCTGGACGCGGCCGGGATCACCTCGGACGACCTGGACGTCTTCATCCCGCACCAGGCCAACATGCGGATCATCGACTCGATGGTGAAGACCCTGAAGCTGCCGGAGAGCGTGACGGTCGCCCGTGACGTGCGCACCACCGGCAACACCTCGGCCGCCTCGATCCCGCTCGCGATGGAGCGGCTTCTGGCGACCGGCGAGGCGAAGAGCGGCGACACCGCGCTCGTCATCGGATTCGGGGCGGGTCTCGTCTACGCCGCCACGGTCGTTACCCTCCCCTAGGCACTCCGTGCCGGATCATGCGATCCGGGACATGTGCCACCTCACCTGCCGCTGACGCGGTGGGCGCTGTAAAACCGTCTGGAACATCGAAGAAGGAGCGCCTGACATGGCCGCCACTCAGGAAGAGATCGTCGCCGGTCTCGCCGACATCGTGAACGAGATCGCCGGCATCCCGGTTGAGGACGTCCAGCTGGACAAGTCCTTCACCGACGACCTGGACGTCGACTCGCTGTCCATGGTCGAGGTCGTCGTCGCCGCCGAAGAGCGCTTCGACGTCAAGATCCCGGACGAGGACGTCAAGAACCTCAAGACCGTCGGCGACGCCACGGACTACATCCTCAAGCACCAGGCCTGAGCCACCCTTTAGGTCCTGAGGCTGCAAGGCCCCGCCACCCGGCGGTGGCGCCGCTGAATCCCGCATCCGTTGGAGAAAGAGTTCCCGTGAGCCCGACCAATCGCACCGTGGTCGTCACCGGTATCGGCGCAACCACACCGCTGGGTGGCGACGTAGCTTCCACCTGGGAGGGGCTGATCGCCGGCAAGTCCGGTGTCCGTCCCCTCGAGCAGGAGTGGGCCGCCGAGCAGGCGGTCCGTATCGCGGCGCAGATCGCCGTGGAGCCGGGCGAGGTCATCCCGCGCCCGCAGGCCCGCCGCCTGGACCGCTCGGCGCAGTTCGCGCTGATCGCGGCCAAGGAGGCCTGGGCGGACGCCGGTTTCACCGACAGGGCCGGCGACGACAGCAGTGTCGACCCCGACCGGCTGGGCGCGGTCATCGCCTCCGGCATCGGCGGTGTGACGACCCTGCTCGACCAGTACGACGTGCTGAAGGAGAAGGGCGTACGCCGCGTCTCCCCGCACACCGTGCCGATGCTGATGCCGAACGGCCCGTCCGCCAACGTGGGCCTGGCCGTGGGCGCCCGCGCCGGTGTGCACACCCCGGTCTCCGCCTGCGCCTCCGGCGCCGAGGCCATCGGCTACGCCATCGAGATGATCCGCACGGGCCGCGCCGACGTCGTCGTCGCCGGTGGCACCGAGGCGGCCATCCACCCGCTGCCCATCGCCGCCTTCGGCAACATGATGGCGATGTCCAAGAACAACGACGACCCACAGGGTGCCTCGCGCCCCTACGACATCTCCCGTGACGGTTTCGTCCTCGGTGAGGGCGCCGGCGTCCTGGTCCTGGAGTCCGCCGAGCACGCCGCCAAGCGTGGCGCCCGCGTCTACGCGGAGGCCGTCGGCCAGGGCATCTCGGCCGACAGCCACGACATCGTGCAGCCGGAGCCGGAGGGCCGCGGCATCGCGCACGCCCTGCAGAACCTGATGGACAACACCGACCTGAACCCGGCCGAGATCGTGCACGTCAACGCGCACGCCACCTCGACGCCGGCCGGTGACGTGGCCGAACTGAAGGCGCTGCGCAAGGTGTTCGGCGACGACGCGGACCACTTCGCGGTCTCCGGCACCAAGTCGATGACCGGTCACCTGCTCGGCGGCGCCGGAGGTGTCGAGTCGGTCGCGACCGTCCTCGCCCTCTACAACCGGATCGCCCCGCCGACCATCAACGTCGAGAACCTCGACCCCGAGGCCGAGGCCACCGCCGACATCGTCCGCGGTGAGGCGCGCAAGCTGCCCGCCGAGGGCCGCATCGCCGCGCTGAACGACTCGTTCGGCTTCGGCGGCCACAACGTCGTGCTGGCGTTCCGCACCATCTGAGAACGTCGGGAAAGGGCCCCCACCAGCCGGTGGGGGCCCTTTCCCGTGTCCGGGTCCATGTCCGGGTCCGTATCCGGGTTCGTGTCCGGGTTCGTGTCCGGGTGAGAGCTGGTCCGTGTGCTCAGACGACCTGGTGCAGCCAGCGGACGGGAGCGCCCTCGCCCGCGTAGCGGAACGGCTCCAGCTCGTCGTCCCACGGCTTGCCCAGCAGCTTGGACAGCTCGGCCTCCAGGTCCGTCTCCCCGCGCCGGCTGCGCAGCAGGGCCGCGCGCAGGCGGTCCTCGGGGATCAGGATGTCGCCGTGGATGCCGGTGACGGCGTGGAAGATGCCGAGGTCGGGGGTGCAGCTGTAGCGCTCGCCCTCGGCGCTGGGGCACGGCTCGGCGGTGACTTCGAAGCGGAGCAGGTGCCAGCCGCGCAGGGCGGAGGCGAGCTTGGAGGCGGTGCCGGCCTGGCCCTGCCAGGAGAACTCCGAACGCCAGGTGCCGGGGGCCGCGGGCTGCCGGATCCAGTCGAGGTTGACGCGCGTGCCGAGCACCCCGGCGACGGCCCACTCGACGTGCGGGCACAGCGCGCGCGGCGCGGAGTGCACGTACAGAACTCCACGTGTCGTCACCGTAACCTCCGGGCAGAGCGGGACATCTTGCGGACGGGCCGGCGGCAGTGGCGCCACGGCCGCGTTCATGGCGAGGCTACCCTGCGGCGGTGCAAGGAGTGTGACGTACCGTCGGTCCCGGCGTCAGGAACCTCCGCCATTCACCCAGGGGGACGCTTGTACGGGGGTGCGCCGCCGCAGGGCGCCCGTGCGGGAACTCCCGCGCGTTGTTATGGGGGGGAGCACTGCAGCGACGAGCGAGGGGATCAGCCGGGATGCGCAGACGAGGCCAGACGCGGGCCGTCCTCGCCGTCGTGACGGCGGCCGTGCTGGCCACGGGGTGCGGCGCCTTCGGCGGTGACGGCGCACGGGATTCCGGTACGGGCGCGACCCGTTCCGCGCCGAAGCCCGTGCCGGTGTGGAACCGCAGCCCTGACTCGATCGCGGCGGTGGGTGACTCCATCACGCGCGGCTTCGACGCCTGCACGGTGTTCTCGGACTGCCCCGAGGTGTCGTGGGCGACGGGCAGCGACGCCGGGGTGGACAGCCTGGCCGTGCGGCTGCTCGGGGTGACGGGCGCGGCGGAGCGCAGCTGGAACTACGCGGTGACCGGCGCCCGGATGGCCGACCTGCCGGGCCAGATGGAGCAGGCGGTGGCCCGCAGACCGGAGTTGGTGACGGTGATGGCGGGCGCCAACGACGCCTGCCGCGCCTCGGTGTCGTCGATGACGTCCGTGGCCGGCTTCCGCGCGGACTTCGAGAAGGCGCTGAGCGCGCTGCGGACGGCGCTGCCGAAGACACAGGTGTACGTGGCGAGCGTGCCGAACCTGAAGCGGCTGTGGTCGAAAGGGCGCATGGACCCGCTGGGCAAGCAGGTGTGGAAGCTGGGCATCTGCCCGTCGATGCTGGGTGACGCGGACGACCTGACCGACACGGCCGCGCTGCGCCGGGAGAAGGTGCAGCGGCGGGTGGAGGAGTACAACGCGGTGCTGCGGGAGGTCTGCGCGAAGGACCGCCGCTGCCGCTTCGACGGCAACGCCGTCTTCGACTACCGCTTCGACACCGGGCAGCTCAGCCACTGGGACTGGTTCCACCCGAGCAGGACCGGCCAGGCACGGCTCGCCGAGATCGCCTACCGCACGGTCACGGCACGCAGACCGTGACCTACGCTTTCCCACATGAGTGAACTTTTCGGCACACTTTCCGACGGCACTCCGGTCCACCGCTGGACGCTGGAGCGCGGCGGGGTGCGGGTGCGGGTCCTGTCGTACGGCGGGATCGTGCAGTCGGTCGAGGTGCCGGACCGGGAGGGGCGCACGGCCGACGTGGTGCTGGGCTTCCCCGGCCTCGACGGCTATCTGGAGCATCCGGGGCCGTATCTCGGTGCCCTGGTGGGCCGGTACGCCAACCGCATCGCGGGCGGCCGTTTCCCGCTGGACGGCTGGACGTACGCGCTCGCCCGGAACAACGGCCCCAACTCGCTGCACGGCGGCGAGCGCGGGTTCGACCGGCGGGTGTGGCAGGTGGAGCCGGTCGAGAACGGGCTGCGGCTGAGCCGGGTCAGCCCGCACGGCGAGGAGGGCTTCCCGGGGCGGCTCACGGTGGCGGCGACGTACACGCTGGACGCGTCGGGCGCGCTGCGGATCGCCTACGAGGCGGTCACGGACGCCCCGACGATCCTCAACCTCACCAACCACTCGTACTGGAACCTGGCCGGCTCCGGGCACGCGGGCGGCCATGAACTGCGCCTCGCCGCCTCCCGGTACACCCCGGTCGACGGCGACCTGATCCCCGCCGGGGCCCCGGCGGACGTGACGGGGTCCCGTTTCGACTTCCGTACGGCCCGCGAGACCGGCTCCGGCTACGACCACAACTTCGTGCTGGACAAGGGGGTCACCGAGCGGGCCGAGGAGGTGGCCGAGCTGTACGACCCGGGCTCCGGGCGGGTGCTCACGGTGTCCACGACCGAGCCGGGCCTGCAGCTCTACACCGCCGACCATCTGGCCGCGCCCTTCGCCCCCGGGGACGGGATCGCCCTGGAGACCCAGCACTTCCCGGACTCCCCCAACCGCCCGGACTTCCCGAGCACGGAGCTGCGGCCGGGCCAGGTGTACAGGTCGGAGACGGTGTACGGCTTCTCGGCCCGCTAGGGCCTCTCTTCCGGATCTTGCCGGGGTCGCGGGGTCTGGCCGGCCAGAAGGCACCGCAGACCGGAGCCGGCCTGATCCGGAAGAAAGGCCCTAGCCGGACCGCCGCGGCGGGGCGGGGGCGGGGCGGAGTCATAGCCCCGGTCCGGCGTCAGGACCGGACCGGGGCTGCTCGTGGGGGACTTGTCCCGGATCAGACGTTAATCCGCGCGGCGAGCCTTCGGTCGACGATCGAGCGTCCGGCCGTGATCTCGTACGAACCTTTCACAAAGGCCCACGCTTTCACCTTCTCGTCCCAGATCTCGAAGGCGCGGCGGGGCAGTTCGACGCTCACCTCGACGCTCTCGCCGGGCCCGGCCTCGGCGCCCGCGAAGCCGGCCAGCCAGCGCGCCGGGCGCTCGGGGTCGGGCTCGGCCGGGGAGAGGTAGACCTGGACGACCTCACGGCCCGGCCGCTCGCCGGTGTTGCGGAGGCGGACGCGGACGGTGGTGCCGTCGGCGTCCAGGGACTCGTAGGTCCAGTCGGTGTAGCCGAGGCCGTGGCCGAAGGGGTAGGCGGGGGTGCGGCCGGCCTTCTCCCAGGCGCGGTAGCCGATGAAGACGCCCTCGGTGTAGGGCAGTTCGCCGGCCACGGGGACGACCTGGGTGACGGGAGCGTCGGCGAGGGAGCCCCAGGTGGTGGGGAGCCGGCCGCCGGGCTCGTGGGCGCCGGTCAGCACGTCGGCGAGGGCGGCGCCGCCCTCCTGGCCGGGGAACCAGGTCAGCAGCACGGCGGCCACCTCGTCGCGCCAGGGCAGTTCGACGGGGGACCCGGAGTTGACGACCACGACGGTGCGGGGGTTGGCGGCGGCGACGGCGCGGACCAGGTCGTCCTGGCGGCCGGGCAGGCGCAGGTCGGCGCGGTCGAAGCCCTCGGACTCGACGCGGTCGGTGGTGGCGACCACGACGACGGCCGTGTCGGCGTTCCTGGCGGTCTCGACGGCCTCGGCGATCAGCTCGTCGGGGTCGCGGCGCGGGGCGGCGTGGGCGAGGGCGAAGGTGATGACCCTCAGGGGCCTGTCGTCGGGGACCTGGACGGTGTGGGTCAGGGAGACGGTGACGGGCTCGCCCGCGGTGAGTTCGGCCTGGGCGCGGGGCACGGGGGCGTTGAAGAGCGCTCCGAACGGGTCCTTTCCGTCGGGGCGTTGGACGCCGTCGTAGTAGGTCGTGCCGTCGACGGTGAGGGTGAAGGCGCCCTTGCCCTTGATGCCGAAGGTGTGCGGGCCGGACTCGCGCGGGGTGAGGGTGCCGGTGAGTTCGACGGTGTGGAGGTTGTCGTGGCGGACGCCGTCGGGGAGGTCGGAGCCCATCCACTGGATGTGGCCGCTCGGCGCGGAGCCGGTGCCGATGACGGTGCCGGCGGCGTCACGGCAGACGGCCCGGAGGGTGAAACCCCGTCCGGCGGTGGCCAGTTCGGTGGCCGGGTCGGCGCCGACGGCGTAGCTGAGGGTGCCTTCGGGGAGGGCGGCGGTGAGGCCGTCCAGAGGGGAGACGGTCCGGGGCGGGAAGACGGTGGCGGAGCCGCCGCCGAGGATGCGGGCGTCGCGGGCGGCGGCGCCGATCAGGGCTACGGTGCCGGGTTTCAGCGGGAGCGCGCCGCGTTCGTTGCGGACGAGGACGAAGGAGCGGCGGGCGATCTCGCGGGCCAGGGCCTCCCCGTCGACCGGTGCGGGCGGCTCGGTGACGGCGGGCTCGGCGCCCCTCAGGATGCCGACGCGGGCCGCGAGGCGGAGCACCCTGCGTACGGCCGCGTCGACGTCGGCCTCGTCGGCCCTGCCGTCGCGGACGGCCGCGGCGAGGGCGTCGCCGTAGACGGTACGGGGGCCCGGCATGGCGATGTCGAGGCCGCCGCGCAGGGCGCGGGCGGTGTCGCGGGCGGCCGACCAGTCGGAGACGTTGATCCCGTCGAATCCCCAGGTGCCGCGCAGGACTTCGCCGACCAGGTGGTGGTGTTCGGTCATGGTCGTGCCGTTGACCGTGTTGTAGGCGGTCATGACGCCCCAGGGGCGGGCGCCGGAGACGATCGCCTCGAAGGGGGCCAGGTACAGCTCGTGCAGGGCGCGTTCGGGGACCTGGTTGTCGACGGTGAAGCGCTCGGTCTCGGCGTCGTTGGCGACGAAGTGCTTGACGGTGGTGCCGACGCCGCCGGACTGGACGCCGCGCACGTATCCGGTGCCGATGCGGCCGGTGAGGTGGGGGTCCTCGCTGTAGGCCTCGAAGTGGCGGCCGCCGAGCGGGGAGCGGTGCAGGTTGACGGTCGGGGCGAGCAGGACGTGAACGCCCTTGCGGCGGGCCTCCTGGGCCAGCAGGACGCCCGCGCGGTGGGCGAGCGAGGGGTCCCAGGTGGCGGCGAGCGCCGTCGGCGACGGCAGCGCGACGGAGGGGTCGTCGGCGGTCCAGCGCACGCCCCGCACGCCGATGGGACCGTCGGACATGACCAGGGACCGCAGTCCGATCTCCGACAGCGCGGGCAGGCTCCAGGTGTCCTGGCCCGCCAGCAGCCGGGTCTTGGCGTCGAGGTCGAGCCGCCGCAGCGCCGCCTCCACGACCGCCTCGCGGGCCTCGTCCGCCGCCGACGGTTTCCCGGTGTCCACCACGCCCGTACCTCCTCGTCGAAGTCCATGGGCGCCTTCCATCCTGCCCAGGACACCGCCGAACGAGTCGGGACCGGGAGCGTCAATCCGCCACGGGGGCCGGCCGCCGCCGGGTCCAGCCGGCCGCGAGGGTCTTGCTCACCGCGCACACGAGCCCGAGGGCGAGCGCCCAGGCGTGCTGTCCCGCGGCGTACAGCGCGGCCACGCCCGCGCCGAACCAGAGCACTTCGAAGACGACGCGGGGCGTGCCCCGCAGCGTGAACCTCGCCTTCGGGGAGCCGAACAGCGCCCAGAGTTCACCGAGGACGGCCGGCGCGAGCACGGCGAAGGCGAAGGCACCGGTGTCGAGGAGGCCGTATCCCCAGTAGGCGACGGCGCCGAGGACGCCGAGTTCGGTCAGGAACACGACGCCGAGGCTGACGTTCCGCACTGTCTTCACGGCGGGGAGTATGACCTGCGGGCGGGCGTCCCCGCCACGGATTTCAGCGGTTGGCCCGCGCTCCGCCCGCGGAGTCCGAGGAGTCCGCGTCGGCGGACTCCTCCCCCGCGAGATCCCCCGCGCGATCCTCCCCGGCGCTCTCCTCGCCCAGCAGGTCCCGGGCCAGGAGGGTGGCGCCGGCGACCGCGCCCGGCATCAGGAAGACGGCGACGAAGGGAACCAGGAAGGCCAGGCCGAGGGGGGTACCGAAGCCCCAGACCAGGGTCTTGCGGGACCGGAGCAGGGTGAGGCGGGCGCGCAGGTCCACGCCCCGGCGCTGGAGGGCGACGGCGGTCAGTTCCTCGGTGAGGAAGAAGCCGGTGACGAAGAAGCCGATCACCGGGACGACGCTCTGCCCGACGAAGGGCAGCAGGCCGAGCGCGAAGAGCAGCACGCCCCACAGGACGGCCCGCACCAGGATGCGCAGGCTGTCGCGCGCGGAGACCCAGATCTCGCGCCACAGGGGCAGCTCCGAGCGCGGGGCCGTGCCGTCGGGCGAGAGGTCCTCGTCGACCTTCTCCGACAGGTTCTCGTAGAAAGGCTGGCCGACCAGGAGGGTGACGGCCGTGAAGGTAAGGACGGCCAGCAGCAGCCCGAGGGCGAAGAGCACGACGGTGAGGAGGCCGCGGAACAGGCCCTGCCAGGGGCTGGACCAGTCGTCGGCGAACGGGGTCGCCCACGCGACCGCGTCCTGTCCCCAGAGCGCGAGCGCGACCAGGGCGCCCGTGTACAGGACGAGCGTGATCAGTCCGGGCAGCAGGCCGAGACCGAACTGCCGGCCGTGCCGGCCGACCCATCGCTGGCCCTGCAGGAGATAACCGAACCCCGCCCCGAGATCACGCATGCGGGTGACTCTACCGGGCGGGTTCGGCCGTGCTGTGTGGCGAACGTGTGTCAGGCGTCGAGCATGCGCCGCAGCAGGTCCCTGAGGGAGCCGCGCTCCTCGGCGGAGAGGCCGGCCAGGGGTTCGCGGGCGAAGTGCAGGCCCTCGCGCAGGTCGCGGGCGACCCGCAGGCCCTCGTCGGTGGGGGCGGCGAGCTTCACCCGGCGGTCGTTGGGGTCGGGGCGGCGCTCGACCAGGCCGCGGGTCTCCAGGCGGTCGACGATGCCGGTGACGTTGGAGGGCTCGCACTTCAGCTTCTGGGCGAGCTTGCGCATCGGGAGGGGTTCCAGCGCGAGCAGGCTGAGCAGGCGCGCCTGGGGGCCGGTGAGGGCGTGCGCTCCGGCCGCCTCCTCGTAGTCCGCGTAGAAGCGGGCCACGACCTCGCCGATCAGTTCGACGACCTCCATGGTCAGGGGGTCGACGCGGCGGGTGGACGGGGCCGGCGGGCGGGACGGGGACGACGCGGAGGACATGACGTCCAGGATAGCCGGTTACTTGACATCGTGAAATATTTAGGAGCATGGTTGTTTCAGGTAATGAAGTAAATGAGGAAGGTCACGCACCATGCCCGAGTCCCCCGCCCTCCCCGCCGTCAACCGCGAGTGGCACCTGATCAAGCGTCCGGTCGGCTGGCCGAAGCCCGAGGACTTCGCCCTGGTCGAGGCGCCCATGCCGGTCGCCGGTGAGGGTCAGGTCCTCGTGCGGAACCTGTACCTCTCGGTGGACCCGTACATGCGCGGCCGAATGAGTGCGGCCAAGTCCTACGCCGCCCCCTTCGAGCTGGGCAAGGTCATGCAAGGCGGCACGGTCGGTGAGATCGTCGCCTCCGACGTCGCGGGCTTCGAGGTCGGTGAGCACGTCCTGCACTTCCTCGGCTGGCGCGAGTACGCGGCCGTGGACGTGAAGAACGCCGTCAAGGTCAACGGCGCCCTCGCGCCGCTGTCGACGTACCTCGGCGTCCTCGGCATGACCGGTCTGACCGCCTACGCCGGTCTGCTGCGCGTCGCCGGCTTCAAGGAGGGCGACACCGTGTTCGTGTCCGGCGCCGCGGGTGCCGTCGGCAGCGAGGTCGGGCAGCTCGCCAAGCTCATGGGCGCCTCACGGGTCATCGGCTCGGCCGGCTCGGACGAGAAGGTCCAGCTGCTGCTGGAGGAGTACGGCTTCGACGCCGCGTTCAACTACAAGAAGGGCCCGGTCGCCGAGCAGCTGCGCGCGGCCGCGCCCGACGGCATCGACGTGTACTTCGACAACGTCGGCGGGGACCACCTGGAAGCCGCCATCGGCTCCCTCAACCTGCACGGCCGGATCGCCGTCTGCGGCATGATCTCCGTCTACAACAACACCGAGCCCGCCCCCGGCCCGGTCAACCTCGCCCGGCTGATCCAGACGCGCGGCCGGATGGAGGGCTTCCTGGTGGGCGACCACTACGACATGCAGCCGCTGTTCATCGACCAGGTCGGCCCCTGGGTCGCCTCGGGCGCGCTGAAGTACCGCGAGACGGTCGTCGACGGCATCGAGAACATGGTGGAGGCGTTCCTCGGCGTACTGCGCGGCGACAACATCGGCAAGATGATCGTCAAGGCCTGATCTCCGGCCGCGTCCGTCTGCGGGGGCCACGCGCTCCCGCGGGTGCGACGCGCAGGAACAGCGGCGGTCGGCGGGCCCCTGCCGTCGGGCGGCGGGCCGGCCGCCGTGCCCGGCGCCCGCGGTGACTCGTCCGCACCGCCCCTCAGCCTGCCGACGCCGCCCTGTGCACCGCACCCGCCAGCCGGTCGTTCTCCGGGGCCGCTCCGCCCGGGAAGGCGCAGCGGCGGCGGGTGTAGCCGTAGGCGAGGCCGGCGCGGGGGTCGGCGAAGGCCTGCGAGCCGGCCGCGCCGCTGTGGCCGATCGTGCCGGCGCCCAGGAAGGGGTGCCAGGTGTCGGCCGTGGCCTGGAAGCCGATACCGAACGACTTGTGGGTGCGGGCCACCAGGTCGTGGCCGACCGAGTGCGGCTGCCCGAACTCCGCGATCGTGTCCTCCTTCAGCAGCGGCGCCTGCTCGTCGACCTCGCTGATGACCGCCGCGTACATCCCGGCCAGCCCGCGCGCCGAGGCGACACCGCCCACCGAGGCGGGGCCGCCCGCGCGGACGGCGGGGTCGTTCGGCAGGAGCGCGAGGTCGGTGGGCTCGGCCGCGTGCAGGTTGTAGGCGATCGCGGTGAGGGTGTGCGGCCCGGTCGGCTGCGCGTCGAGCACCGCCTGCTGCTCCGGGGTCGCCAGCATCGGCAGGGTCGTACGGAAGCGGGGCTCGTGGCAGGCCGGCAGGCCGAGGTGGAAGTCCAGGCCGTAGGGGGCGCGGACGCGCTCCTCGTACAGCTCCTGGAGCGTACGGCCGGTCGCGCGCCGGACGACCTCGCCGGCCAGGGCGCCGATCACCAGGGCGTGGTAGCCGAACGCCGCTCCCGGCCGCCAGAACGGCCGCTGGTCGGCGAGCCGTTCGGCGAGCGCGCGGTCGTCGGCCAGCTCGGCCGTGCTGAAGCCGGCGTCGGTGCCGACCAGTCCGGCGCGGTGCGCCAGCACCTCGCGCAGGGTCAGCGCGCCCTTGCCCTCGACGCCGAACTCCGGCCAGTAGTAGGTGACTCTGCGGTCCAGCTCCAGCGTGCCGTCCTGGACCAGCAGGGCCACGACGAGATGCGCGGCACCCTTGGTGGAGGAGAACACGCCGTACAGCGAGTCCCCGCCGGCATCCGGGCCCGCCCATAGGTCGACGACCCGCCGGCCGTGCACGTAGGCGCACAACTGGCCCTCGTAGTCGTCCCGTTCACCGGCGACGAAGGCGGCGAACTCCTCGCGCACCGCCTCGTAACCCTCGGCAACCGTGCCCTGGACGGTGATCTGCTGCGTCATCCGCTCTCCTCGGCCGATCCGCTGCTCGCCGTTCCCTCTCGCGCAATTCCGGTCCGGCGCCGGACATTCCCGGGTTCGTGTACGGCGAGACGTACCCGTTCGACTCAACCGCGCCTGAGCCCGGTTGGTGACACCGATGCCCCGGATGGCGGATGGTGCACGGATGTGCGGCCGGTGAGGACCGGTCACACCGTCCTACGTGCACCACCACAGGAACCGGTCGCACTTCTCCGTCGGGGACGGGTCCGGTGTCGGATCCGGCGTGGCCGGGGCGGTGGTCGGGGCGGGCGGCGGGGTGGTCACCGGGGCGGCCGGGGTGCCCGCCGGTGCGCCCGGGGCCGTAGTGGCCGACTGCCGCTCGGCCTTCTTCGAGGGATCGGGGGATCCGGAGGCCTCGTCCTTGGGGGACTTGGAGGCGGAGGCCGAGGCCGAGGCGTCCGGGGAGGCCGTCGAGGCGTCCCGGCCGGCGGTGCCCGAGGTGCCGTTCGCGGCGGAGGCCGTGGGGTCGGGTGCGGTGGAGGCGTCGTCGCTCTCGGGCGAGGCGTCGCCGGAGGCGGCGGGGGCACCGGTGGAGAAGGGGGCGTCCACGCCGAGTTCGGCGAGGCTCAGACCGCCCGCCGCCAGTACGAAGCCCGCGGTGATCAGGACGGTACGACGGCGGCGGCGCCGGTGCGCGGCGGCCTTGCGGTCGCGGCGGCTGCCGTCGGCGCCGGACTGCCGCCGGCCCGAGCGGCGCGCGCCGCCGCCGTCGTCGTCGCCGTCGTCGCCGTCGTCCGCGGTGTCGTCGTAGGCGTCGTCCGGAGTGCCGTCGTGCGCGCCGCCGTACGCGTCATCGGGCGCGTCGTCGTACGTGTCACCGCCGTCGGCGCCGTGGCCGGCCTCGGAGGCGCCGTCGCGCGCGTACGCGTCCTCGCCCCCGGAAGTGTCGCGCCCGGTGTCGGGCGCGCCGCCCTGCCGGGGCACCCTGGGGGCGGCCGGCGGCGTCGCGTCGCCGTAGCCGCCGTGGCCGGCGTAAGCGGCGGGTCCGGTGTGGTCGCCGGCGGGTCCGGTGTGGGCGCCGCCGTGACCCTCCGCCGGGGCGCCGCTGTGGGCCGCCTGTCCGTAGGGGGCGGCCGCCGTGCCCGCGTGCCCGTGCGCGACGGGGATGCCCGCGGGGGTGGCGGGCGTCTGCGCCGACGCGCCGCAGCCCGGGCAGGCCAGAGCGCCGTTGAGGTGCCGTCGGCACGGCTGGCAGTAGTCCATGACGCGGGAAGACTAGATTCCCCGCCGGTAACTTTCCTAGGCACCGCTGTGAAGGTTTGGTGCGGGACGGCGAGGGATCTCGCAATCCGCCCCCGAAGCGTTTCCCGTTCGCCCCATTGACACCCTCCCCGCCCCATCCCTACTGTCGCGCCAGCATTTCGAACGGGTGACGAAATATCGAACGGGCGAGAGGCAACTGCCGTGCGCATCACCGGAATCAGCACGCACGTGGTCGGCACACCGTGGCGCAATCTGACGTACGTCCAGGTGCACACCGACGAGGGCGTCACGGGGGTCGGCGAGACCCGGATGCTGGGCCGCACCGACGCGCTGATCGGCTATCTGCGCGAGGCCGAGGCCAACCACGTGCTCGGCTCGGACCCGTTCGCGATCGAGGATCTCGTGCGCCGGATGAAGTACGGCGACTACGGGCGGGCCGGCGAGATCGTCATGTCGGGCATCGCGGTCGTGGAGATGGCCTGCTGGGACATCAAGGGCAAGGCCCTCGGCGTGCCGGTCTGGCAGCTGCTGGGCGGCAGGGTCACCGACCGGGTGAAGGCGTACGCCAACGGCTGGTACACGACCGAGCGGACCCCGGAGGCCTACCACGAGGCCGCCCGGCAGGTCGTGGCGCGCGGGTACCGGGCGCTGAAGATCGACCCCTTCGGCACCGGCCACTTCGAGCTGGACCACGAGCGCACCCTGTACGCCGTCTCGCTGGTCGAGGCCGTGCGGGACGCCGTCGGTCCCGGCACCGAGCTGATGCTGGAGATGCACGGCCGCTTCTCCCCGGCCACCGCGGTACGGCTGGCGCGCGAACTCGCGCCCTTCGACCCCGCCTGGCTGGAGGAGCCGGTGCCGCCGGAGAACCTCAAGGCCCTGGAGAAGGTCGCCGCCAAGGTGGACGTCCCGCTCGCCACCGGTGAGCGCGTCCACGACCGGATCGAGTTCCGGGAGCTGTTCGAGAGCCAGGCGGCGGACATCATCCAGCCGGACGTCGGCCACATCGGCGGCCTCTGGGAGACACGCAAGCTCGCCGCCGCCGCCGAGGCCCACTACATGCTCGTCGCCCCGCACAACGTGGGCGGATCCGTGCTGACCGCCGCCTCGCTCCACCTCGGCCTCAGCACACCGAACTTCAAGATCCTGGAGCACTTCAACGACTTCGCGGACGCGGAGATCAAGAAGGTGGTGAAGGGCGCCCCCGAGGTCGTGGACGGCTACTTCCACCTCTCCGACGCGCCGGGCCTCGGAGTCGAGCTGGACACCGACGCCGCCGCCGAGTTCCCGCAGCAGCAGGCCCGGTTCGACCTGTGGGCCGAGGGCTGGGAGCAGCGCAGGCCGAAGGGCGCGAAGTGAGCGCCGGCGGCTCCCAGGTCCTGGTCGAGGGGCCGGGCACGCACCGGATCGAGGAGCACACGCCCCGGGCACCCGGTCCCGGCGAGGCGCTGGTCGCCGTGCACGCGGTGGGCGTCTGCGGCAGCGACCGCGAGCTGTACCAGGGCAACCGGCCTGCGGGGTACGTGCGTTACCCGCTCGTCCCCGGCCACGAGTGGTCCGGGACCGTGCGCGCGGTCGGCCCCGGGGTGCCGGAGAGCCTGACCGGCCGCGAGGTCGTCGGGGAGGGCTTTCGCAACTGCCAGGTGTGCGCACGCTGTCACGCGGGCGAGACCACGCTGTGCACGGCCGGGTACGAGGAGACCGGCTTCACCCGGCCGGGCGCCATGGCCACCACGCTGACCCTGCCCGCCCGGCTGCTGCACCCACTGCCCGCCGGCACCGACCTCACCGCCGCCGCCCTGCTGGAGCCGGCCGCGTGTGTCGCCGCCGCCGCGCTGAAGGCGCGGGCCCGGCCGGGCGAGCGGGTCGCGGTGGTCGGCACGGGCACGCTCGGCATGTTCGCCGCGCAGTTCCTCGCGGCGGTCTCACCGGCCGAGCTGCTGGTGGTGGGGGCGGGCCGGGAACGGGCGGACCTGGCACGGCGGTTCGGTGCCACCGACTTCCGGACCGCGGACCAGGAGCTGCCGGACGACTTCGACGTCGTGATCGAGGCCGCCGGGTCCGCGTCCGCCGCGCGCACCGCCGCCTCCCTCCTGCGGCGCGGCGGACGGCTGGTGCTCACCGGCATCCCGGCGCCGGGCGCGGACGGACTCGACCCGACCGCTCTCGTCGTACGGCAGCTGGAGGTGCGCACGGTGTTCGGCGCGCCGCCAAAGGCCTGGGCGCACGCGGTACGGATGTTCGCCGCCGGACTCCTCGACCCGCTCGCCCTGGTCACGCACGAGCTGCCGCTGACCGCGTTCGCGCGGGCCGTAGAGCTGGTGGGGGCCGGCGACCCGGGGGTGGGCAAGGTGCTGCTGCGGCCTCAGCCGTACGCCGGCCGGGGGTGACCTGAACCGCGCCCGGCCGGCGTACCACCGGGCCGCCCCGCGGCCTCCCGTGCCCCACCCACGGTCTCCCGTGGCCCGCCACACCCGTGATCTCGAACCTTGTCCGGTATACCGAACGCGAAGGACAGCTTGTGACCGACGCTTACGCCCCGGCGGCCCGCAGGCCCGGCGAGCAGGTGCTCGCCGCGCTCGGGCTGGGCCACCCCGCGCTCGATCCCGCCGACGCCTCCGCCCACCGCTTCCCGGGCGGCGGCAGCTGGCGCACCGAGATCCCCTCGTGCGAGGGGCCCGAGGCTCTGGCGGTGATCCTGGAGGAGAGCGCGCGCCTGGACGTGCCGGTCCACCGGATCAGCCAGGGCAGCGGCGTGTGGATGCTCACCGACGCGGAGATCACCGAGATGGCCGGGGCGGCCGCCGCCCGGAACATCGAGCTGTGCCTGTTCACCGGCCCGCGCGGCACCTGGGACACCGGCGGCTCGGTGCGCTCCGACTCGCGCGGGGCCGGGCTGCGCGCCCGCGGTCACGACGCGGTCGCCGGGTGCGTCGAAGACGCCGTACGCGCCACCGAGCTGGGCGTGAAGTGCCTGCTGGTGGCGGACGAGGGCGTGCTGTGGACACTGCACCGGGCGCGGCGGTCGGGGATCATCCCGGCGGACACGACGCTGAAGGTCTCCGCGCTCATCGGGCCCGTCAACCCGGCCGCGTACGCGGTGTTCGAGCGGCTCGGCGCCGACTCGGTCAACGTGCCGAGCGATCTGACGCTGGCCCATCTCACCGAGATCCGGCGGGTGTCCGGCGCGCCCATGGACATGTACATCGAGGCCCCCGACGACCTCGGCGGCTATGTCCGGATGTACGAGGTCGCCGAGCTGATCCGGCGCGGCGCGCCGCTCTATCTGAAGTTCGGCCTGTCCAGGGCCCCCGGCATCTACCCGTGGGGCGCCCATCTGCGGGCGTTGACCCTGGAGACCGCCCGGGAGCGGGTGCGCCGGGGCCGGCTCGCCCTGGACCTGCTCGCCCGGCACGGCGCGGACGGCGGCATGGCCCCGCTCGGCTCCCGGCTGCCCGGCCCCCTCGACCGCTTCCCCGTCACCGAGTGACTCCCCCGCCGCGCCGCGGGGCGTAACCCCGCCGGCGCGAAGCGGCACGCCTTCCGCCCCCACACCGAGACCGACGAAGAACGCGCTCCCGCCCCACGCCGAGACGAACCGAAAAAGGACGGATCATCATGCGCAACCGCAGAGCCGTACTCACCGCGACGGCCACGGCCGCCGCGCTCTCCCTCGCCCTGACCGCCTGCGGACAGAACAGCGAGGGCGGCAGCAAGGACAAGGGCGGCGACGCCAAGGGCGGCACGATCGGCATCGCGATGCCGACCAAGTCCTCCGAACGCTGGATCGCCGACGGCGCCAACGTCGTCAAGAACCTCCAGGCCAAGGGGTACAAGACCAAGCTGGTCTTCGGCGAGGACAACCCCGACACCCAGGTCTCGCAGATCGAGAACCTGATCACGCAGGGGGTGAAGGGGCTGATCGTCGCGGCGATCGACAACAAGTCCCTGAACAACGTGCTCCAGGAGGCCGCGGACGCGCACATCCCGGTCATCGCCTACGACCGTCTGATCCTCGGCACGAAGAACGTCGACTACTACGCCTCGTTCGACAACGAGAAGGTCGGCCGGCTGCAGGGCTCGTACATCGTGCACAAGCTCGGCCTGGACGGCGGGAAGAAGGGCCCGTTCAACATCGAGCTGTTCGCCGGCTCCAACGACGACAACAACACCAAGTACTTCTTCAACGGCGCGATGAGCGTGCTCCAGCCGTACATCGACAAGAAGCAGCTGGTGGTCAGGTCCGGGCAGACGGCGCTGAACAAGGTCACCACCCTGCGCTGGGACGGCACCACCGCGCAGCACCGGATGGAGGACGTCCTCACCTCCTCCTACCGCAGCGGCCGGGTCGACGCGGTGCTCTCCCCGTACGACGGCATCTCCATCGGCATCCTGTCGGCGCTGAAGTCGGACGGCTACGGCTCGGCCGGCAAGCCGCTGCCGGTCGTCACCGGGCAGGACGCCGAGCTGGCCTCGGTGAAGTCGATCATCGCCGGTGAGCAGACGCAGACCGTCTACAAGGACACCCGCGAGCTGGCCAAGGTCGCCGCGTCCATGGTCGACGACACCCTCAAGGGCAGGAAGCCTCAGGTCAACGACGCCAAGACGTACGACAACGGCACCAAGGTCGTGCCCGCCTACCTGCTGCAGCCGGTCAGCGTCGACAAGGCGAACTACCGGCAGGTGCTGGTCGACGGCGGTTACTACACCGAGTCCGAGCTCAAGTAAGCCCCCGCCCCTACGAATCGGAAGGCACGACCATGGCGGGACCCGTCCTGGAGATGCGCGCGATCGGCAAGACCTTCCCCGGTGTCACGGCGCTGTCGGACGTCACCCTGACCGTCGGACGGGGCGAGGTCCACGCCGTCTGCGGGGAGAACGGCGCCGGGAAGTCCACCCTGATGAAGGTGCTCTCCGGCGTGCACCCGTACGGCAGTTACGAGGGCGAGATCCTCTTCGAGGGCGAGGTCTGCCGGTTCCGGGACATCCGGGCCAGCGAGCGCGACGGCATCGTCATCATCCACCAGGAGCTGGCGCTGGTGCCGTACCTCTCGCTCGCGGAGAACCTCTTCCTCGGCAACGAGCACGCCCGGCACGGCATCGTCGACTGGCGGGAGACCCTCCGGCACGCCACCGCGCTGCTGCGCCGGGTCGGGCTGCACGACCATCCGGAGACCCGCGTCGCCGACATCGGCGTGGGCAAGCAGCAGCTCGTGGAGATCGCGAAGGCGCTGTCGAAGTCGGTGAAGCTGCTGATCCTGGACGAGCCGACGGCGGCCCTGAACGACGAGGACAGCGGCAAACTCCTCGATCTGATCCTGGAGTTGAAGACGCAGGGCATCACCTCGATCGTCATCTCGCACAAGCTGAACGAGATCCGCCGGGTCGCCGACTCGGTGACGATCCTCCGCGACGGCCGGTCCGTCGAGACCCTCGACGTCAGGGCGCCGGGCACGACCGAGGAACGGATCATCGCCGGGATGGTCGGCCGCGACCTCGACCACCGCTTCCCCGAACGCACCCCGCACCGGCCCGCACGGGACGCGCCACCGGCACTGGAGATCCGCGGCTGGAGCGTGCACCACCCGATCGACCGGCAGCGCAAGGTCGTGGACGACGTGTCCGTGCACGTCCGCCGCGGGGAGATCGTCGGGATCGCGGGCCTGATGGGGGCCGGCCGCACCGAACTGGCGATGAGCGTCTTCGGCCGCTCCTACGGCCGGTACGGGGGCGGCACGGTCCTGAAGGACGGCGCGGAGATCCGCACCCGGACCGTCGCGGAGGCGGTCCGGCACGGCATCGCCTACGTCACCGAGGACCGCAAGCACTACGGCCTCAACCTCATCGACACCGTCCACCGCAACATCTCGCTGACCGCGCTGGACAAGGTGGCCCGGCGCGGCATCGTCGACGAGCACGAGGAGAGGCGGGTCGCCGAGGGCTTCCGCCGGACCATGAACATCAAGGCGCCGACCGTCTTCGAACCGGCAGGCAAGCTGTCGGGCGGCAACCAGCAGAAGGTCGTCCTCAGCAAGTGGATCTTCGCCGGGCCGGACGTGCTGATCCTGGACGAGCCCACGCGCGGCATCGACGTCGGCGCCAAGTACGAGATCTACACCGTCATCGACCAACTCGCCGCCGAGGGCAAGGCGGTCGTCTTCATCTCCTCCGAACTGCCCGAACTGCTCGGCATGTGCGACCGCATCTACACGATGGCCGCCGGGCGGCTGACCGGTGAGGTGCCGCGGGCCGAGGCGACCCAGGAAGCGCTGATGCGCCTGATGACCAAGGACAAGGGCGCGCCGACGCGCCACCCGAGCGAGGACGGAGAGGTGACGCCGTGAGCACGGACGTGACCGCGACGGACCCGGCGCCCGCGCCGCCGGGCGGCGGCGGGCCGGCGCCCGGGGAAGGCATGCTCCGGCTGATGCTGGACGGCCTGCGCCGCAACATGCGCCAGTACGGGATGCTGATCGCGCTCGGCCTGATCGTGGTCCTCTTCGCGATCTGGACCGACGGGGACCTGCTGCTGCCGCGCAACGTCTCCAACCTGGTGCTGCAGAACAGCTACATCCTGATCCTCGCGATCGGCATGATGCTGGTGATCATCGCCGGGCACATCGACCTGTCGGTCGGCTCGCTGACGGCGTTCACCGGCGCCTTCGCGGCCGTACTGACCGTGCAGCACGGGATGCCCTGGCCGCTCGCGCTGGTGCTGTGTCTGCTGGTGGGGGCCGCGGCGGGCTCGGTCCAGGGCTTCCTGATCGCGTATCTCGGCATACCGTCCTTCATCGTCACGCTCGCCGGGATGCTCCTCTTCCGCGGGATGACGGAGATCCTGCTGAAGGGGCAGACCCTCGGCCCCTTCCCGGACGGCCTGCAGAAGCTCGGCAACGGCTTCCTGCCGGAGACCGGTCCGGACACCAACTACCACAACCTCACCCTGCTGCTCGGGCTCGTCCTGATCGCGGCCGTGGTCCGCCAGGAGGTCCGTGACCGGCGCCGGCACCGGGAGTTCGCCCTGGAGGTGCCGCCCACGCGCCTGTTCCTGCTCAAGCTGACGGCCCTGGTCTCGGCCGTCCTCGCGCTCACCCTTCTGCTCGCCAGCTACAAGGGTGCCCCGATCGTGCTGATCATCCTCGGCGTGCTGGTCGCGGGCTACGGCTACCTCATGCGCAACGCGGTGTTCGGCCGGCACGTCTACGCGATCGGCGGCAACCTGCCGGCGGCCAAGCTGTCCGGGGTGAAGGACAGGAAGGTCACCTTCTGCGTCTTCCTGAACATGGGCGTGCTCGCGGCCCTGGCCGGACTGGTGGTCGCCGCCCGGCTGAACGCGGCCTCGCCGAAGGCGGGCGTCAACTTCGAACTGGAGGCGATCGCCTCGGCGTTCATCGGCGGCGCGTCCATGAGCGGCGGGGTCGGCACCGTCCTCGGCGCCATCATCGGCGGTCTCGTCCTCGGTGTGCTGAACAACGGCATGAACCTGCTGAGCGTCGGCACCGACTGGCAGCAGGTCATCAAGGGCGTCGCCCTGCTGGTGGCGGTCGGGTTCGACGTGTGGAACAAGCGCAGGTCGGGCGGGTAGAACGGCCGGGGCGATGTGAACAGGCTCACGTACCCCCGGAGTTGAACGACACCCCTGCCGCCTCCGTATCCATGGGTGGCCCGTGCTCCCCCGCACGGGCCACCCTTCGACGGAGGTTGCCTTGCCTGACAACGTCACCGCGTTGTTCCGCAGCACAGCGGCGCACAGCCCGTCGATGGCGGCGCTGACGCGGGAGAGCGACGGGACGGGCCCGGTGGACTTCTGCATCCCGTGCAACCCCTACTTCCCCACGCCCGCCATGTTCGACGACATGGCGGCCCGGTTGCGCGAGATCATCACGTACTACCCGAGCGGCGCCGACACCATCACCGCCGAACTGTGCGGCCTGCTCCGGCTTCCGCCGCAGTGCGTGGCGATGGGCAACGGCTCGACCGAGCTGATCACCTGGATCGACCATCTGCTGGTCCGTGAGTCCCTGGCGATCCCGGTCCCCACCTTCGGCCGCTGGACCGACCAGCCGATGGAGACCGGCAAGCGGGTCGACATGTTCCCGCTCCAGGAGGCGAACGGCTTCGCGCTGGACCTCGGCCAGTACGCCGAGTTCATCCGTACACGCGGCACGCGCGTCGCGGTCATCTGCAACCCGAACAACCCCGACGGCGGTTATCTGCGCAAGCAGTCGGTGGTGCAGTTCATGGACGCCATGGCCGACCTGGACCTGGTGATCGTGGACGAGTCGTTCCTGGAGTTCGCGGACGCGGAGGCCGAGCCGAGCGTCGTGCAGGAGGCGATGCTGCGGCCCAACGTGATCGTGCTGCGCAGCCTCGGCAAGAACTTCGGCCTGCACGGCATCCGCTTCGGCTACATGGTCGCCAACCCGTCCCTGGCGGGCCGCGTGCGCTCCATGCTCCCCAAGTGGAACCTCAACTCGTTCGCCGAGCACGTGGTGTTCATGCTGCGCGAGCACGGCACCGAGTACGCGCAGAGCCTGCTGCAGGTGCGCCGCGACCGGCTGGACATGGCCGGCCACCTCTCCGCCCTGCCCGGCCTCACGGTCTACCCCTCGCAGGGCAACTTCCTCTTCGTGCGCCTTCCCGTGGGCGCCGAGGGCACCGTGGTCCGGGACCGGATGCTCACCGAGCACCGGATCCTGGTCCGCGAGTGCGGCAACAAGATCGGTTCTTCCAGCCGCTTCCTGCGGCTCGTGGTGCGCCCCCAGGTCGACGTGCGACGCCTGGTGTCCGGCCTGGAGTCGGTGCTCTACGAGCCCAGGAGGGGAGCCGCCGTACCCGAGCTGGGCGCCGGGACCAGTTACAGCTCGGGTACGGCGGCGGTCGACCGGCTGGTCGGCACGACCAACGGGGCCGGCGTGCGACTGGCCCCGCAGGCCGGCGCGGCGGCCCCCGCCCCGGGGCTCGCCGACGCCCCGCCCGCCGGCACCGGCATGCCGCTCACCGCCGCCGCGGCACCGCCCGGCAGCGCGATGCCGGTGCCGGCGACAGCTCAGGGGGTGCCACCGCAGCAGCCGGTGCCCGTGACGGCCCCGCCGATGCAGCAGCCCGCCGCGGTCGCCGCGATGCAGCAGCCGGCGGCGGTCGCGGCACAGCAGCCGATGGCGGCGATGGCCGCCATGGCCGCGATACCGGCCCAGCAGCCGGTGGCCGCGATACCGATGCAGCTGCCGCCGGGCCCCGCGCCGGCCCTCGCCCCGTTCCCCGCGCAGGTCCCGCTCGCGACCGCCGTCGTACCGCCCCTGCAGGCCCCCGCTCCGGTCGCCGCGCCGCCCGCTCCGGCCCCGGCCGCCCCGGTGGGCGTTCCGGTGCCGGTGCCGGCCGCCGCCGTCCAGAACGGGCGCACCCCGCCGGGCGTCCCGGCCCGCGGCGGGCTCACCGCGGCTCAGGTGCGGGGCATGACGGCTCCGGGGATGCCGGCCGCGCCGCCGCCCGTCGGTCTCGCCCCGGCCCCGGCGACGGGCTGGCCCGACGCGCAGAGCTGGCCGAACGCGGCGGGGATGGGCGAGGTGGCCGGCTGACGGCCGCTCACTCCCGGGCGCCGGGGCACTCCTGCCAGGCCAGGTGGTAGACGGTGCTGATGTCCCCGTCGGTCGAGTCCATCGTCATGAAACTGACCTTGCCCGGTGCCGTGCTGCCCGCGTTCACCCGTATCTCGGTGTTGATGTTGAAGTTGCGCAGGACGCCGCAGGGCGCCCAGACGAGCTGGGCCCAGTCGGTGTTGTCGGTGGCCTGCCAGTCGTCGTTGTAGGGACCGGCGAAGGGGTGGGTCTTCGCGGCGGTGCTCGGGGAGCCCTGGAAGTAGTACGAGGCCTTCTGGGTGCCGCTCGCGCCCGGCTGGAGCGAGGCGAAGCCGCGGTAGTCCGCGCTGGCGATCGCGTAGGTGAAGCCCTGCGGGACGTGCACGACCAGGTTGAGCTGGCAGTTCTTGCGGAAGGCCGTGGGGTCGGAGCCGCCGCCGGCCTGGGCGAGGTAGTCGCTGTAGGTCACCGTGAACGCGGTGTTGTCCAGGGAGACGGCCACCGCGGCCGTGCCCTGGGGACAGCCGGAGCCGTTCACCGTCGCGACATCGATGACGATCTTGTCGGAGGGCGGGTCGTCGAAGACGGGCGAGGAGGACGCCGGTGCGGGCAGTGCCGTGGCGAGGAGAGCGGCCGCGCCGCTCAGGAGGAGCCCACCAGTCATGGTTTCTCCCGGTTGTGGAGTGGGGGGTTCGGCCTCCGCCCCCTCCGTTGAACTTTGAAGAACCTGTGCGGAACCTGTGAAGGGAGTGGAGGCAGGGGAAGCCTAGGAAGCCCCGCCACCGGGCGGGAGGCCGAACTCCGGCCATTCACAACCGGCTTTTCACGCTCCGCCGCGCACGGTGGCCGTTTCCTCCGTCTTCACCGGGCCGTCACCCTGCCGTACGGACCGCGCGGGTACCGCCCGTACCGCGTAATCCGCCCGCGCCGGGCCCCTCACGCGCGTCACGGGCGGCCGCTCCATGGAGAATGGCCGGACCCCCGCCCCCGTAAGATCGCCCGGGAGGATCCACCTTGGCGCTTGACAGACGTACCTTCAGTGCCCTGGCCGGCTCGGCCGCGCTCGGCTTCGCCCTGGGCGGCAGCGGCGGTCCGGGGGTGTCCCCGGCGTACGCGGCCCGCAGCGTGCCCACCGGTCCGGCGCCCGCCCCGCCGCGCGCCGACGGCAAGCGGCACACCGTCGGATACGACGCGCACTCCCTGCTCGTGGACGGGCGGCGGCTGGTCCTGTGGTCCGGCGAGATGCACCCCTTCCGGCTGCCGAGCCCGTCCCTGTGGCGGGACGTGCTGCAGAAGATGCGGGCGCACGGGTACAACGCCGTGAGCATCTACGTGTCGTGGAACTACCACTCCCCCGCCCCCGGCCGTTACGACTTCTCCGGCGTCCGGGACCTCG
Organism: Streptomyces sp. NBC_00820; assembly: GCF_036347055.1. Taxonomy (NCBI): domain Bacteria; kingdom Bacillati; phylum Actinomycetota; class Actinomycetes; order Kitasatosporales; family Streptomycetaceae; genus Streptomyces; species Streptomyces sp. NBC_00820. The sequence continues at coordinate 2,729,122 of NZ_CP108882.1, forward strand.
ACCTGTTCCTGCGCACGGCCGCCGAGACCGGGCTGTACGTCATCCTGCGCCCCGGCCCGTACATCAACGCCGAGGTCGACGGCGGCGGCTTCCCGGGCTGGCTGACGGCGACGAAGGGTGTCGCGCGCACGGCCGACCCGGACTACCTGCGGTACGCCGACGAGTGGCTGACGCAGGTGAACCGGATCGCCCGACGGCACCTGTTCACCGAGGGCAGCGGAACGATCCTGCTCTACCAGATCGAGAACGAGTACGACTCCCACGTCAAGGAGCCGGCCGGCCGGGACTACATGTCCCACCTGTACCGCAGGACCAGGCAGGACGGGATCGACGTCCCCCTCTTCCACAACGACAAGGGCCGCAACGGCTACTGGGTCCCCGGCTCGTTCGACACGGGCGGGGAGAGGGACGGCTGGCTGTACGGGTTCGACGGGTATCCCTCGCCGTCCCAGACCCCTCCGGACTGGGGGCACTTCGGGCACGGCGGGCCGACGGGCGGGGCGACGGCCTCCCCGCGCACGCCCGGGTTCGTGCCCGAGTTCGGGGGCGGCTGGTTCGACCCGTGGGGCGGGGCCTGGTTCGACGGCTTGGGCTACGCCGAGTCGCGGCGCACCCGGGACTCCGCCTACGAGCGGCGCTTCTACCTGACCAACCTGGCCAACGGGCTCACCCTGCACAACGTGTACATGACCTTCGGCGGCACGTCCTGGGGCTGGCTGCCCGCGCCGGTGGTCTACACGTCGTACGACTACGGGGCCGCGATCGACGAGGCCCGCAACGTCACCGAGAAGATCGCCCCGATGCACCAGCTCGGGCATCTGCTCCAGCGCGTGCCCGACTTCGCCCGGCTGGACCGGGCGGCGGAGGTCCACGCGGAGGGCCTGAAGGTCTACCACCTGACCAACCCGGACACCGGCACCCACGTGTACGTGGCCCGCAACGACGGCACGGAGTCCGTCACCACCGAGCTGCCCACGGACGCCGGCCCGCTGCGGATCACCGTGCCCGCGCGCGACGCCCGCATGCTGGCCACCGGGCTGTCGCTGGGCAGGCGGACGATGAAGTACTGCACCGCGCAGCCCATGATGAACCTGACGGCCGGGCGGCTGGAGATCGCCGTGTTCACCGGGCGCCGGGGCGACATGGCGGACATGGTCCTGAAGTGCCCGGTGGAGCCGCTCGTCCAGCGGCTCGACCCGGAGGGCGCCTGGGCCTACGACGGCAACGAACTCCACATGAACGCGCCCCTCGGGCAGGAAGGCCTCACCCGGATACTGGTCGCCCAGGGCGAGAGCGACGTCCCGCTGCTGGTGCTCTTCGCCGACGACGCCACCGCCGTACGCCTGTTCCCCTACGACACCCCGTCCGGCACCCTGCTGGTGTACGGCCCCAAGCTGCTGCGCCACGCCGAACTGCGCGGTTCCGAGGTGCACCTGACGGGTGACCTCGACACGGCGGCCGGCCTGGAGGTGTGGGGCCCGCGCGGCGTCACGGACCTGGTGTGGAACGGACGGAAGGTGCCGACCCGGATCACCGTCTCCGGCAGCCTGATGACGACCGGCCCGGTGCCCGGCGTGCCCGAGGTGGTGCTGCCCCCGCTGGGCCGGTGGCGGATGCGCACGGAGAACCCGGAGGCGGGCCCGGGCTTCGACGACTCGTCGTGGCGGGCCGCCGACAAGACGTCGTCGTACAGCGTCACTCCGGTCCCGCGTGGCGGGCCGGTGCTGTTCGCCGACGACTACGGGTTCCACTACGGCGACGTCTGGTACCGCGGCACCTTCGACGACACCACCGGCATCGACGAGGTCTCGCTCGCCTACACCACCGGCACGCAGGGCCTGTTGATGGCGTGGCTGGACGGGGAGCCGCTGGGAACCCACCGGATGCCGGTGCCCGACAAGGACACGACCATCCGCAAGGGCAGCTGGGACGCGACCGCCGTCTTCCCCGTGCGGGAGCGGCTGCGCTCGTCCGGCCGGCACGTCCTGTCGGTCCTCGTGCGGCGCATGCAGCACGACCAGGACGGCAAGGCGCTGGACACCCACAAGGTGGCACGCGGCCTGACCGCGGCCGTCTTCAAGGGGGCCACGCCGAAGGTGGCCTGGCGGATCCAGGGCGAGACGGGCGCGGACCCGGTGCGCGGACCGCTGAACAACGGCGGCCTGTACGGCGAGCGCGAGGGCTGGCACCTGCCCGGCTTCCCCGACCCCGACTGGCAGGCGGTGACCTTCCCCCGGGCCGAGCGGCGGCAGGGCGTGACCTGGTACCGGACAACCTTCCGGCTGTCGGTGCCGCGGGACGTCGACGCCTCGGTCGGGCTGACCCTGGAGGACGACCCGTACCGGGCCTACCGGGCGCAGATCTTCCTCAACGGCTGGAACATGGGCCAGTACATCAACAACGTCGGCCCGCAGCACACCTTCGTCCTGCCAGGCGGCATCCTGCGCACCCGGGGCACCAACACCCTGGCGCTGGCGGTGCTGTCGGAGTTCACGACACTGTCCGGGCCGGGGAAGGTGAGCCTGACCCTGCTGGGGCGGACGGCGGGAGGCGTGCCGGTGACGCCGGTGCTGTCGCCGGGGCACTGAGGTCGCTGAGGTCGCCGGCGTGGCTGACGTCGCTGAGGCCCGCCGAGGCCCGCTGACGCAGGGTGGGCGCGGCGGGTGGCCGGCGGTGCGCGGCGGACGCCGCTCGCCGGTGGTTCCTCCCCGCGCGGCGGCCGGAGCGGCGGTCGCGGCACCGGCCGGAACAACAGCCCCGGATGGCATGACGTGGACACACTCGGCCGCGTACGCTCGGACGGTCCGCACAGGGGCGGGCGCGAAGGGGGACGGATGGTCATCGCGGGCGCGCGACGGCGGGCGGCACGCCTGACCGCACGGCTGGCCGCGTGCCTGCGCCGCTCCGGCCCGGTCCCCGCCGGACGCTCGCTGGCCGCCGCGCTCGCCGCCGCCGTACGCGCCCGGCCCCGGCAGCCCGTAGGGGTCGAGGACTTGTGCCGTGCGCTGTGCGAGGAGATGAGCGCGCGGCGGGACGGCCGTCCGGTGGAACTGCGCTTCGAGCGCTTCCCGGACGAGATCGAGGTCACCGGCCTGTGGATGGAGTTCCAGGACTTCGACCTGGTCATCGTGGAGGAACGCGCCGAGGCGGTGCAGCGACTCGTCATCCTGGGACACGAGTTGTGGCATCTGCACGCCGGGCACCGGCACCACCACCCGGCCGGGGACGCGGTCGCCCGCGCGTTCGCCGACACGCCCGGCTGGCGTGACCCGGCGCTGACCGTCGCCGCCCGCAACGGCTCACGGGAGTCCGACGAGGCGGCGGCCGAGGACTTCGGACACCGCCTGGCCGCCCTGTTCCGGCACTGCCTCACGGACCGGGCGCCGGGCCCGGACACACCCCTGCACCCCGTCCAGCGCTCTCTCGGCTACCGGGGACGCCAAGGAGCCGCCCGGTGACCTCGTCGGCGTTCAACGCCCCCGCGTTACTGGGCGAGTTCTACATCTCCTTCTGGATACCGACGGCCGTGCTCGGCGCGGCCCTGGTCATCAAGCTGCCCACGATCATCCGCCTGTGGCGGGACCCGCTGCTGCGCGCGGTCGGCGGACTGCTGCTGCTCGCCCTGGCCGTCTTCGTGTTCTGCACGCCCTCCACGATCGCCCGGGTGAACCGGCTGACCGGCGTGCCCAACATCTCGGCGCCCTGGTGCTATTCGCTGCTCACCGCGTTCTGCGGCTCCTGCCTGCTGCTGATCGTCACCTGGCGCAACGGCCCCGCCGACCGTTCACCGGTGACCCGGCGGGCGACACGCCGGGTGGTGTCGGCGTACTGCGGGGTGATCGTCGCCCTGTGGGTGCTGTTCTGGCTCGCCGACGCGCCCGTGGAACGGCTGCGGGACCTGGACACCTACTACGCCACCACCCCGTTCATGCGCGAGGAGATCCTGCTCTACCTCGTCGCGCACGCCGTGGCCTGCGTGATCACCTCCAGGCTGCTGTGGAACTGGGTGCGCACCGAGGGCCTGGACGCGTGGCTGCGCTGGGGGCTGAAGCTGCTGGGCGTGGGCTATGTGGTGAACCTCGTCTTCGACGCGGCCAAGCTGGTCGCCGTCGGCGCGCGCTGGCTGGGGCGGAACCTGGACTGGCTGAGCACCGACCTCGCACCGCCCGTGGCCGCGCTGTCCGCCATCCTGATCGCCGTCGGCTTCATCCTTCCGCACGCCGGCCAGTACCTGCACGACCGCTGGCGCATCCGGCTCGCCCACCGCGAACTGCGGCCGCTGTACCAGCTGATGCGGTCCGCGACCGGCGAGGGCGTGCCGTTCGTGCTGCGGGCCACGCCCGAACTGCGGCTGATCCGGCGCGAGACGTTCATCCGGGACGTGCTGCTGCCGCTGGCCCGGCACATCGACACCGCGCTGAGCGAGCGGTGTTACGACGCCGCGCTCGCCCTCGGCCACCCGCCCCGGCGGGCCCGGGCGCTGGCCCGGGCGGTGGGGATCCTCGACGCGGTCGACGCCAGGGCCCGTACGCCGGAACCGCCGGACGCGGCCGCCGCGCCCGACACCACGCACCTCCTCAAGGAGATCGGGGCCGTCTCCCGAGCCCTCCGCCGTCCCGAGGACATCGCGGCGGTCCGCGCGCGTGCGGCCGCCCCAGCAGAGAGCGTTGCCGTACATGAGTGAACGCAAGTCCACGGCCGTCGTGCTCGGCGGCTCCCTCGCCGGTCTGCTCGCGGCCCGCGCCCTTGCCTCGGCCGGCGCCCGGGTGACCGTCGTCGAGCGGGACGCGCTGCCCGCGGGGCCCGAGCCGCGCAAGGGGCTGCCGCAGGCCCGGCATGTGCACCAGCTGTGGTCCGGCGGCGCGCGGGCGCTGGAGGAGCTGCTGCCCGGCGCGGTGGAGGGGCTGCTGGCGGCCGGGGTCCGCCGGGTGCCGATGACGACGGACATGGTCGGGCTGTCGCCGTACGGCTGGTACCGGCGGTGGGAGGAGTCGGCGTACATGCTGCCCGCCGGCCGGGACCTGCTGGACTGGGTGGTACGCCGACTCGTGCTGGCCGACGACCGGATCGAGCTGGTGGAGCGCGCCGAGGCGGTCGGGCCGACCGGTACGGGGCGGGCGGTGACCGGGGTGCGGGTGCTCCCCCACGACGGCGCCGAGCGCACCCTGCCGGCCGACCTGGTCGTGGACGCCACCGGGCGCGGCTCCCGTGCCTCCCACTGGCTGGCCGGCCTCGGGCTGCCCGCGGCCGAGCGGCGGGAGGTCGACTCCGGACTGGGGTACGCCAGCCGGCTGTTCCGGGCGCCCGAGGGTGCACGGGAGGGCTTCCCCGTCGTCAACATCGCCCCCGATCCCCGGGGTTCGGGGACCGGGCGGGGCGGTGTGCTGCTTCCGGTCGAGGACGGCAAGTGGCTCGTCACCCTCATCGGCGGCCGGGGCGACGAACTGCCCGCCGAGGAGGCGGACTTCCTCCCGTACGCCCTGGACCGGCTGCGGCATCCGCTGCTCGGGGAGCTGCTGGCGCACGCGGAACCACTGAGCGGGGTGACGGTCACCAGGACCACGGCCAACCGCCGCCACTTCTACGAGCGGGCCGCGCGCTGGCCGGAGGGGTTCGTGGTCCTCGGGGACGCGGTGTGCGCGCTGAACCCGGTGTACGGGCACGGGATGGCGCTCGCCGCGCAGTCCGCGCTGGCGCTGCGTGAGGTGGCGCTGCGGCGGGGCGGGGTCGGTGCGGCCGGGCTGTCGCGGCACGTCCAGAAGGCGGTCGGGCGCTCGGTGCGGGCGGGCTGGGATCTCGCGATCGGCTCGGACGTCTTCTACCCCGGTGCCACGGAGGCCGGTCCCACCCTGCGGGACCGGGTGCTCTCCGCGTACGTCGACCGTCTGCTGTACACCGCCACGGGCAACGGGCGCATCGCGCGGCGTATGACCGACGTGACGTCGTTGCAGCGGGGGGCGGAGAGTTTGCTGTCGCCTGCCGTGCTTTTGGCTGCCGCGGTGGGGCCGGTGAAGGAGCCTTTGGCTGGGCCGCCGTTGAGTTTGGCGGAGTGGGAGGCGGCGGGGGTTCGGTAGGTCGGGGGGCCTTGGGGGGCCTTTTTTGGAGGCGCTTTCGGGTGCGGGTCCGTTGTGGCCGGTCGCGCAGTTCCCCGCGCCCCTTGGGGGGTTGGGGGGCGGGTCGGCTGGGGGGCGGCCGGGGTTTTCCGCAGTCGGGTGCGGGTCCGTTGTGGCTGGGCGCGCAGTTCCCCGCGCCCCTTAAGGGGTTGGGGTGCGGGTTGGCTGTCGGGGCGGCCGGGGTTTTCCCCGGTCGGGTGCGGGTCCGTCGTGGCTGAGCGCGCAGTTCCCCGCGCCCCTTGGGGGGTTGGGGGGCGGGTCGGCCGGGGGCGGGCCGGGGTTGTTCGTTTTCGGGTGCGGGTCCGTTGTGGTTGGGCGCGCAGTTCCCCGCGCCCCTTGCGGCGGCCGGGGATTCAGGTGGGGAAGGGGGGTTGGGGGAGGCCTTGGGATGTGTTGGGGATGATCAGGAGTGAGCCTGCGAGGGGGTCGGAGGTGGGGAGGCCTTCGCGGGCTGTTGTGACGTAGAGGTCGGTGAGGTCGGGGCCGCCGAAGGCGCAGGCTGTCGTGCGCGGGGTGGGGAGGGTGATGACCCGGTCCAGCTTGCCGGCGGGCGTGTAGCGGCGGACCGCTCCGCCGTCCCACAGGGCGACCCAGACACACCCCTCCGCGTCGACCGTGAGCCCGTCGGGATAGCCCGCGCCCTCCTCGATCTCGGCCAGCGGGCGCCGGTTGCGGATGCCGCCGCCGTCACCGTCGTGGTCGAAGACGTCGACGCGCCGGGTGGGGCTGTCGACGTAGTACATCAGGCGGCCGTCCGGGCTCCAGCCCGTCCCGTTGCTGACGGTGACGTCCACCGGCACGGTCTCCACCGTGCCGGCGCCGGTCAGCCGGCTCAGCGTGCCGCCTCCAGGTGCCTCGTCGTAGCGCATGGTGCCGGCCCAGAGGGAGCCGTCGGGGGCGACGGCGGCGTCGTTGGCGCGGCGGCCGGGGACGGGCTCGTGGTGGAGCCAGCGGAAGGTGTCGTCGGGGTCGAGCAGGCCGACGCCGTCCCGCAGGTTCAGCACCAGGCCGCCGCCCGCGCGAGGCTTCGCGGCGCCGACGTGCTGCTCCGTCGTACGGACCGTGCGGCGGCCGGTGGCGGGGTCGTAGGTGTGCACGCGCATGCCCAGGATGTCCACCCAGAGCAGGCGCCCGGTCGCCGAGTCCCAGGTCGGGCCCTCGCCGAGTGCCGCCTCCGCCCGTACCGCGACCTCGTAGCCCGTCATGCCGCCCCCCGGTGTCCGAGCCGCTCGGACAGTTCCGCCGCGCCCTTCGCGGCCAACTGCTCCAGCTCCGCGCGCCGTTCGTCGCTCCAGCGGATCATCGGGACGGAGATGGACAGGGCGGCGACGACCTGCCCGGCCCGGTCGCGCACCGGCGCGGCCACGCAGCTGACGTCCGGGTTGGACTCGCGGTTCTCCACGGCGACGCCCCGGCGGCGGATCTCCGCGAGAGCGGTCCGCAGGACGGCGGGGTCGGTGATGCTGTTCGGGGTCATCGCGGTCAGTGCGGTGCCGTCCGGGATCCGCTCGGCCAGCTCCCCCTCGGGCAGCGCGGCCAGCAGCATCTTGCCGACCGACGTGCAGTGGGCGGGGAGGCGACGGCCCGCGGCGGAGACCATGCGCACCGCGTGCGTGGAGTCGACCTTGGCGATGTAGATGACGTCGGTGTCCTCGAGGATGGCCACGTGCACCGTCTCGTCGCAGGTCTCGGCGACCGAGCGGGCGACCTGCCGGCCCTCGGCCGCGAGGTCGAGCTGCTCGGCGTAACGGCTGCCGAGCTGGTAGGGGCGGACGCCGAGCCGGTACCGGCCGGGCTGTCCGGGCGCGGGCACGATGTACGAGCGGGCTGCGAGTGTGGTGACGAGTTCGTGCACGGTGGTGCGCGGCAGTTCGAGCCGGCGCACGATGTCGGGGGCGGAGAGTGTCCCGTCCCCGTCGAGGAACAGCTCGAGTATGTCCAGAGCCCGGGTCACGGCGGGCACGAGGCGTCCCACGTCCAGCCCCTCCCTTGTGTCTAAGGAACCTGCGTTCGAGATTTCAACAGGTGATCGGCATGACGAACACAGGCTAGCCAGGGTGGAGTACACGGGCAACGGCCGCGCCCGGGACGGGCACCATGGGTGGCATGGATCTCGACTTCCAGCTGGTGCTGCTGCGCCGCATGGCCGACCACAACCCGGACCTGGTGGAGGAGGCCCGGCACCGGCTGGGCGCGTCGGCCGCGGACATGCGGGAGGCGAACAGGCGCTGGCAGGCCATGGTCCACTCCCCCAGGTCCCGGTCCGCCGCCGCCCTCCCCCAAGTTCTCGGCTCCGCTCGAACAGGGGGGACCCCCATCCGCTCGGTGCTGGGCAGGCCGGAGTCCGTGCTCCCGCGCCGCCTCGGCGACGTCGACTGCGAGGCCTGGCAGTGGACGCTGCCGCTCTGGCCCGACCTGCGCTTCGAGGTGCTGGTCTCCCCCGACGGCGCGGTCTGGAACGAGTGGCTGGTGCGCGCGCCGGACGCCCCGGCCCCCGGCCTGCGCACCCTGGACGACCTCACCCCGTGGTCCTGCACGGTGGACGAGGCCGCCCGCGCCTTCGCCCCGGCCCGCCCGCTGCAGGGGACGGCACCGTCCCGGTGGGGGCTGGCCTTCACCGCGCCCGACCGGGACGGCGTACCGCGGGAGGTAGCCGCCGAGTTCACCTGGGGGCTGCTGCAGCGGACGGCGGTCCGGGACTGAGCGCGGCCGCCTCAGGCGTCGAAGGCCGTGTCCCGGGACCGCTTCTCCCAGGCGGCGATGTCGTCACGGACCTGGTCGAGGTGGGTGAGGACGGCGCCGACCCCGTCGTCGCCGAGCGGCAGCCGGAGCGGGGTCCGCTCAGCGTCCAGCGCGGCGAGGACGACGGCGGCCGCCTTCGCCGGGTCGCCGGGCGGGGTGCCCTCGTCTCCGCTGAGGAAACCGCGGGTCCGGCTCACCGTGGCGTACACCCCGGAGTCCGCGCTGACCCCGGGCCGGCCGGCGTCGAAGAGCTTGGTCCGGAATCCACCGGGCTCCACGATCAGCACCTTGACGCCGAACTCCCGCACCTCGTCGGCCAGCGCCTCGGACATGCCCTCCAGCGCGAACTTGGTCCCGCTGTAGGCCCCGAAGCCCGCGAAGGACATCTGGCCGCCCATGCTGCTCATCTGCACGATCGCGCCCGAGCGCCGTTCCCGCATGTGCGGCAGCACCGCGCGCACCAGGGCCGCCGGGCCGAAGACGTGCAGGTCGAACAGGTCCCGCAGTTCCTGGTCGGTGGTCTCCTCGACCGCGCCGACATGGGTGCGTCCCGCGTTGTTGACCAGCACGTCGATCCGCCCGTGCCGGGCCACCGCGCCCTGGACGGCCGCCTCGATCGCGGCCGTGTCGGTGACGTCCAGGCGCAGCGCCTCCACCTGGTCGGGATGGGCGGCGACCAGGTCGTCGAGCCCCTCGGTGTGCCGGGCGGCACCGATCACGACATCACCGGCGGCGACGGCCGCCTCCGTGATCGCGCGGCCCAGGCCGCTGCTCGCACCCGTCACCAGCCATACCTTGTTCACGGCAACTCCCCGCAAGTCCGTAGATCCTCGTGAGGCCTCGGCTCCGGCACCTGCTTCGGTATCCGCTCCGGCACCTGCTTCGGTACCCGCTCCGATACGTGCTGCGGCACCTGCTCCGGTCCCTGCTTCGGCCCCTGCCTTCCTGGCACGCCTCAGCCTGCCGCCCGAAGCCGTCGCCCGTCCAAGACCCACGGTGATAGCCATCGGTCATGACCCGGCCGGCCCCCCGCGGGGCCGCGAACCCGCGGAACCGGACAGCCCTCTTGACCTTCCCCTTCGGTGAAGCCCCAGCATCGGTGGCGAGCGAGGAACGCGAGGTCCTGATGACGCCGAGGTACCCATGGAACCGCTGACGATCGGCGCCTTCGCCAAGGCCTGCCGGCTGACCCCCAAGGCCCTGCGGCTGTACGACGAGCTGGGGTTGCTGCGGCCCGCCCGGGTCGACCCGGACACCGGCTACCGGTACTACGCCGTCGAGCAGTTGCCGCGGGCCCGGCTCGTGGCCTGGCTGCGAAGGCTGGGCATGCCGCTGGCGGAGATCCGCACGGTGTGTGCCCTGGACACGGCCGGGGCCGCGCGGGAGATCCGCGCCTACTGGGCGCGTGTCGAGGCGGAGACGGCCGCACGGCGGGACCTCGCCGCGTTCCTCGTCGACCAGCTGACCACAGAGTCACGAAGGGACCCCACCACCATGCTGGAACTGCGTTACGCCGCCCGGTCCGACCGGGGGCTCGTCCGCCCCGCCAACCAGGACACCGTGTACGCGGGCCGCAGGCTGCTCGCCGTGGCCGACGGCTTCGGCCCGGCCGGGGCGCCCGCGAGCAGCGCCGCCGTGGAGTCGCTGCGGTTCCTCGACGAGGGAGCGGAGCCGGCCGCCGGCAGCGTACTGAACCTGCTGGAGGAGGCCGTACGGGGAGCGGACGAGGCGATACGGGAGCTGGCGGCCGACGGCGAGGAGCAGGCCGGCACGACGCTGACCGCGCTGCTGTGGGCGGGGCCGAAGCTGGCGCTCGTGCACATCGGGGACTCGCGGGCGTATCTGCTGCGGGACGGTGAGCTGTTCCGGATCACCCACGACCACAGCGTCGTCCAGTCCCTGATCGACGAGGGGCGGCTGGCGCCGGAGGAGGCCGCCAGTCATCCGCAGCGGGCCCTGCTGCTGAAGGCCCTCGGCTCCGGCGCGGCCCCGCTGCCGGACCTGCGGCTGCACGAGGCGCGGGCCGGCGACCGGTACCTGCTCTGCTCGGACGGGTTGACCTCGGTCGTCCCGGACGGGCGGATCAAGGAGCTGCTCGCCGCCGAGGACGCCGTCGGGGCGCTGATCGACGAGGCCAACGCGGCGGGCGGTCCCGACAACGTGAGCTGTGCCGTGGCCGATGTCGTTGTCTCCACGGGGCCGGTGCCCGTCGGGTAGAAGTGAGCGTGTGGCGATTCACGGCACCGACGCGTACGCCGATCAGGACGGCCTCCCGCCTCTCGTGCGGGAGGCGCTGGCCGTCGCCCGCGCCCAGGACTTCCCGTACTCCTGCCGCCCCGAACAGGGCCGTCTGCTGCGCGTGTTGGCGGGCGGCGCCCGGACGCGCATCGCCGAGACCGGTACCGGACTCGGCGTCGGGCCGGCCTGGCCGGCCTCGGGAGCCGCCCCGGGGACACGGCTGTACAGCGTGGAGCGGGACCCGGAGCGGGCCCGGCTCGCCGCCGGGGTGTTCGCGGGGAGCCCGCAGGTGGAGGTGCTTCGCGGCGACTGGCGGCGCGTCGAGGCGTACGGCCCCTTCGACCTGCTCGTGCTCGACGGCGGCGGGCAGGGCAAGGTGCCCGGGGACACGTTCGCCGACGTCGAGCGGCTGCTGGCGCCCGGCGGGACGGTCGTCGTGGACGACTTCACCCCGGCCGCGAGTTGGCCGCCCCGCCACGAGCGCGCTCTCGACCTCGCCCGGCTGCACTGGCTGGAGCATCCCTCCCTGCGCGCCACCGAGCTGCGTCTCGCGGCCGACCTGAGCACGGTCGTCGGGACGAGGCCGCCGGTGCGGGAACTGGTGTAGGAAGGGGTTGTCGTCAGCCGTGGCCGCGACCACCAACACGGCCACGGGTTCAGTCACAGCGAAGGAGTGCGCCGCGTGTCCTCCCTCTTTCCCGCCCTGTCTCCCGGCCAGTCCCCCGCCCGCGCGGACGGTCCGGGCGACCGGGTCGCCCTGCGGTTCGGGCCGCGGACGCTGACGTACGGCGACCTGGCCGCCGCCGCCGGCGCGCTCGCCGCCCGCCTCCAGGGGCACGGCCGTGTCGCGGTGTGGGCGACCCCGGAACTGGAGACCGCGGTCGCGGTGACGGGCGCGCTGCTCGCCGGGGTGCCCGCGGTGCCGCTGAACCCGAAGTCGGGCGAGAAGGAACTCGCGCACATCCTCTCCGACAGCGCCCCGTCGCTGGTGCTGGCCGCCCCGGGTGCCGAACTCCCCGCGGCTTTCAGCGGCTTGGAGCGGATGGACGTCGACGTGTCCGGCACCGGGACCGCCCCGGACGTACCCGTCTGCGACGGCGACCCGGCGCTGATCGTCTACACCTCCGGCACCACCGGCCCGCCCAAGGGCGCCGTCATCCCGCGCCGGGCACTCGCCTCGACCCTGGACGCGCTCGCCGACGCCTGGCAGTGGACCGACGCGGACGTGCTGGTGCACGGGCTGCCCCTGTTCCATGTGCACGGCCTCGTACTGGGCGTCCTCGGGCCGCTGCGGCGCGGCGGTTCGGTCAGGCACCTGGGGCGCTTCACCACCGAGGGTGTGGCCCGCGAGCTGAACTCCGGCGCGACCATGCTGTTCGGCGTGCCGACGATGTACCACCGCATCGCCGAGGCCCTGCCGGACGACCCGGAGCTGGCCAAGGCCCTGGCCGGGGCCCGGCTGCTGGTCTCCGGCTCGGCCGCGCTGCCCGTGCACGACCACGAACGGATCGCGGCCGCGACCGGCCGGCGGGTCGTCGAGCGGTACGGCATGACGGAGACCCTGATGAACACGAGCGTGCGGGCCGACGGCGAGGCCCGCGCGGGCACCGTCGGGCTACCTCTGCCCGGGGTCGGGCTGCGGCTCGTGGAGGAGGACGGCACGGAGATCGCCGGGTACGACGGGGAGAGCGTCGGTGAGATCCAGGTGCGTGGCCCGAACCTGTTCACCGAGTACCTGAACCGGCCCGACGCGACCGCCGCCGCCTTCACCGCCGACGGCTGGTTCCGCACCGGGGACATGGCGGTGCGCGAGAGTGACGGCTACGTACGGATCGTCGGCCGCAAGGCCACCGACCTGATCAAGAGCGGCGGTTACAAGATCGGGGCGGGCGAGATCGAGAACGCGCTGCTGGAGCACCCCGGGGTGCGCGAGGCCGCGGTCACCGGGGAACCGGACGCGGACCTGGGCGAGCGGATCGTGGCCTGGATCGTCCCGGCCGACCCCGGTCTGCCGCCGTCCGACGAGGAGTTGGCCGATCACGTGGCGCGGCGCCTGGCCCCCCACAAGCGGCCGCGCGTGGTGCGCCGACTGGACGCCCTGCCCCGCAACGACATGGGGAAGATCATGAAGCGGGCGCTGGTCGCCGATGCCTGAACGGCTGTCGGCCCGGGAGATCCTGGCCCTGGTCACGGACGACTCGGAGTTCCGTGAACTCCCCTGCCGCATACGCGACTCACCACCCGACGGCCCGCTCGGCTGGCAGGGTTACGACGCCTCGCGCGCCCGTGCCGCCGAGCGCACCGGCGAGGAGGAGTCCGTCGTCTGCGGCACCGCGCGCGTCCACGGCACGCGGGCCGTGCTGATCGCGTTCGAGTTCGGCTTCCTCGGCGGCTCACTGGGCGAGCGCGCCGGTGACCGCCTGGAGGCGGCGTACACCTACGCGCGCGAACACCGGCTCCCCGTCGTGCCGTTGATCGCCACCGGCGGCAGCCGGATGCAGGAGGGGATGCGCGCACTCACCCAACTCCAGCGCGTGGCACGACAGTCGACGCTCACCCGCGAGGCCGGCCTCGCGCAGATCGCGGTGCTGCGGGACCCGACCACCGGCGGTGGCTGGGCCACCCTCGGCGCCGGGGCCGATGTGATCCTCGCCCTCCCCGGTGCCCAGGTGGGCTTCGCCGGCTCCCGGGTCCGCCCGCCCGGCGCGGACCCGGCCGCGTACACGGCGGAGGCCCAGGTGGCGGCGGGTTCGGCCGACGCGGTGGTGCCCATGGACCGGCTGCGGGACACGCTGGGCCTGTGGCTGCGGCTGCTCGCGGACGGGACGCGGACCGGGGCCGAGCGGTCCCCGGCACGGGCCGGTGCCCCCGACGGCCCCGTCCCCCCAGCTCCCGCTCCCGCCCCCGTCCCAGCTGCGCTCCCCACCTCCGCCGCCCCTCTCCCGCCCACCGCCCCCGGCCTCCCCGCGACCGGCTGGGAAGCCGTCCGCAGGGCCCGCTGCCCCGAACGCCCCCGCGCGCACGCCTACCTGGACGCCTACTTCACCCGCCGTGTCGCCCTCTGCGGCGACCGGTGCGGGGGCTCGGACCCCGAGGGCATGCTCTGCGGGTTCGGCGAGCGGGACGGCCGTACCGTGGCGTACGCGGCGCAGACCGGGCGGGCGACCCGGCCCGCCGGGTACCGGACGGCGGCCCGGCTGATCCGGCTCGCGGACCGGCTCGGGATTCCGGTGCTGACGCTGGTGGACACGCCGGGGGCCGCCCATGACGCCGAGGCCGAGCGGCAGGGGGCCGGGGCGGCGATCGCCGAGGTGTTCGGGGCGGTGGCCGCCGCACGGACGCCGGTCACGACGCTCGTGATCGGCGAGGGCGGCTCGGGCGGGGCGCTCGCGCTCGCCGCGCCCGGCAACACGTGGGCCACGCCGGACAGTTACTTCTCGGTGATCGCACCGGAGCACGCGGCGGCGATCCTCAAGCGCCCGCCGGAGGAGGCCGCGACGACGGCGGGACAGCTGCGCATCCGGCCGCAGGACCTGGTGGAGCTGGGGGTCGTCCGCGGAATCGTCGGCACCGCGGACCACCCCCACCCTCACCCCTGAGGGGAGCCAGGCAGTCCGGCCCCAACCCCCCGGACGGTCTCGCACGTCACCGAGCCGCCCCGGCCCCGGCCCCGGCGGCGAGGGGCACGGACCGCGAGGTGGCGCCGCCGTACGACACCTGGAGCCCTCCGCCGGCCGCGACGCCCCGGGGTTTTCCCGCCGCCTCCCCCGTTCAGCGGCACCCCACCCGGCCCCCCTCAGAAGGCACCGGCCTCCCGGCCCCCGCAGGATGCGAGATGGGACCGCCGGAACCAGGCGGCCGCCCATGGCCTGCGCACTCGGGAGGATCTGCCGTGACCGTCAGTCTGGAGCGCTTGCGCCGGTGCCACTTCGCCGTCGACCTGGGCGCGGCCCGCACCCGTGTGTATGTGAAGGGCGCCGGTCTCGTCGTCGACCAGCCCTCGGTCGCGGCCGTGAACACCCGCAGCGGGGCGCTCATCGCGGTCGGTGAGTTCGCGGAGAAGATGACCGGCCGGACGCCGAGTTACATCAGGGTCGTACGTCCGGTGTCCGGTGGCACGGTCGTCGACATCGAGATGGCACAGCGCATGCTGCGGCACCTGATGGGCGACAAGCTGCGCCGTTCCCTGCGCCGCAAGCCCCGGCTGCGCGCGGCGGCGTGCACCCCGCACGACGCCGATCCGCTGGCCCAGCGCGCGACGATCGAGACGCTGGTCGGGCTCGGGGCTCGGCGCGTGGAGCTGGTGGACACGCTGATCGCGGCCGCCGTGGGGTGCGCGCTGCCGGTGGAGCGGCCCGAGGCCACCATGATCGTGGTGTGCGGGGCGGCGGCCACACAGGTCGCCGTGCTCTCCCTGGGGTCGATCGTCACCGCCCAGCGGGTCCCGGTGGGCGGCGAGGCCGTGGACCACGCGATCGTGCAGCACCTGCGGCACCGGCACGAGCTGATGCTGCCCAGCCAGTCCGTACGGCCCCTGCAGCTGGCCCTGTCCGGCAACGGGCTCACCCCGCACGGGCCGGCGTCCACCGAGATCCACGGGCGGGACGTGGCCACCGGCCTCGCGCGCAGTGTGCGGGTGGACACGGCCGCGGTGCGCGAGGCCATCCAGACCCCGTTGACGGCCGTCCTGGACGGCATCGGCAAGGTGCTCCGCAACTGCCCGCCCGACCTGGTGGCCGACCTCACCGACCGTGGGATCATGATGGTCGGCGGCTCCGCCCTGCTGCCCGGCCTCGACCAGATGCTGGGTCAGTTCATCGGCGTTCCGGTGCACATCGCGGAACGGCCCGACGTGTGCGCGGTGGAGGGTCTCGGTGCCATGCTGGAGGGCAGGATCCAGCCGCTCGTCCTGAGCCCGCTGGCGGCCTGAACCGGGGGCCCCGGCCGGAGCCGGCACACCCCCGCACCCTCACATCCCCACACCCTCACGCCCCGTTCGACCCGACCCGGCGCGCGACGGTGACCGTCACGCGCCCGTCGGCCCGAGCCGACGCGGTCCTCAGTACGGCAGGATGCGCCCGGAAGGCGTCCTGCGGTCGATCTCCTGCCCGCGCGGGGCCGCGGGCCGACGACTGACACGCACCCGGATCCTTCGGTCCATGACGCCCTCCTCCTGCCGGCACCGTCCGGCGGTGGACGCCGGTAGGGGGACGGTGCCCCGGACGCGGCATGTCCAAGCCAGAACCGACCCAACTCTTCGATATCGAACGACTGTTGGGAAGGTGACCCGGGCGCCACCGCGCCCCGGCCGCTCCGCGGCGCCCGGAACGCCCCGCACTCCGGCCCCACGGAAAACCCCCGACAGCGCGAACCACCTGCGCGTCTGCGTGCCTGCGTGCCGCCAAGGACGGGGACGAGGCAGGGGCAGGGGCTGGGGCCGGGGAGTCACCAGGCCGCGATCTTCGGCAGCGCGACCCCCGGCATCTCCGCGCCCTCCGTCCCCGGCTCCTTCGGCAGGCCGTACAGCAGCTCGTGCAGGGCCTTCTCCCTGGCCCTGAGCGTCGCCATGTTGATCTCGCGCATCCGGTCGCGGAAGTCGGCCCCCGGAATCCCCGGCGGGGTGAAGTCGTCCCGGTACTCAGCGATCCGTTCCGCGATCTCGTCGCTCACCCGCGCGAAGAACGTCTCCGGCGGCGTGTTCTCCGCCAGCGCGGCCAGCGCCCCGGGCCGGTACGTCACCCAGTACGCCTTCACCAGCGCCTTGTACCCGCTCACTCCGCCGCTCCTCCTGATCGCCGCACTGCCGGACGCCGGCCGGCCCCGGAGTCCGATCATCACCCGGGGACACCCCCACCCGGCACCCAGAAGCCCCTCCGGGGCGTTGCGCGGCTCCCGGTGGAGGGGCGGGGTGCCGCAGCCGGCACGGGGACGTCCAGGGCGGGGTGGCGCGCTCGCGTCGCCGCTCGCCGCCGCGTTCGCGGACGCCGCTGCCGAACGGGGGGACGTGGACACGGATCTGACCGACCGGATCACGCCGTACGCACGGGTGGGACTCGCCGCCTGCCGGGATGTCGCGGACCTCGCCGCCCCGCCGGGGTGTCGCGGGCTCCGGCCGCGTCGGCCGGGCGTCCGCGCGTTCGTAGACCGTCTTCCATGGCCCGTAGCGTTCGGGCAGGTCGCGCCAGGCCGCCCCGGTGTACAGCTTCCACAGGCTGCCGTTGACGACCTGTCGGCGATCCCGCACCGGCCGGCCCATCCGCGGCGGAGCCAGCAACGGCTCGATCACCGCCCACGACTCATCAGCCAGCTCATGACGACGCACCACGAACAGCCCAACGACCCGACCACTTTGCGACACGGCCTAGTGACCAGCAGCGGAGGGATCCCTGTTCCTGGTCGGGCAGCGGCTGGTCGGTGGATCGCGGGCGGTATGACGGTGTGTCTGGAGAGCCGCGCTGGGCGGGTGTGGGTTGATCGTCGGGCGGTCCCGTCCGGGGCCTGAACACCAACCGACGTCCGTGGCACGTTCTGAGTGCCGCGCTCTTTGTCGAGGAGTCCCCATCGTGAGACCGACTCTGCAACATGCCACTTTTCATCGACGTGGTGCCGGAGCCGCGGGTGAGCGGCGGCGCCCGGCCCGGCGTGCTGCCGTCCTGCTCGCCACGGTGGCGCTGCCGGCGGCCCTGGTGGTGCCCTCGGCCACGCCCGCCGCGGCGGCGGTGCCCGTGACCGTCACCTTCAACGCCGGCGCCAACCAGCCCTTCACCGTCCCGTCCGGCGTCACCCAACTGACCGTCACCGCCACCGGCGCCGCAGGCCAAAACGCGCCTAACGGTGGCACAGGCGGGAGCGGCGCAACCGTCACCGGCACCCTGACCGCCACCCCGGGCAGCACCCTGTTCGTGAACGTCAACACCGGCGGCGGCACCATCACCGGAAACTTCCCGGGCGGCGTCGGCGGCGGTTCCAGCGACGTGCGCACCTGCAGCTCGACCGCCTCCGGCTGCACCCTGACCGGCAGCCCCGGCACCGACCCCCGCCTCATCGTCGCCGGCGGCGGAGGCGGCGGCGGCTACGGTTCCGCCATCGGCGACTTCCAGGTCCCCGAGGCCACCGGCGGGGACGCCGGCAACACCGGAGGCGATGGCGGCGACAGACCGCAGGGCGGCGGCGGCGGTGGCGGAGGTACCCAGACCACCGGCGGCACCGGCGGAGCCGCATGCTCGCAGAACCCAACCACCGCCGGCACCAACGGTACGGCCGGTGCCGCCGGCACCGGCGGCACCGGCTTCGGGGGAGGCGGCGGAGGCGGCGGCTGGTTCGGAGGAGGCGGAGGCGGCGGCTGCGGCCAAATCAACAGCGATGCCACGGCAGGTCCTGGTGGTGGCGGTGGCGGGTCGAACCTCGTTCCGTCGGGAGCTACATCCGGACCTGCAGCGGGAGCGGCCCAGGTGACCATCACCTACGAGCCGGCGCCCCCCACCTGCGCGACCGCCACGCCCACCATCACCGGTACCAACGGCAACAACGTCCTGATCGGCACTCCCGGCAATGACGTGATCTTCGGCCTCGGCGGCAACGACGTGGTCGACGGCCGTGGTGGCAACGACATCATCTGCGGCGGTGACGGCAACGACGTGCTGTCCGGCGGCGACGGCAACGACCGCATCGAAGGCGGCAACGGCACCGACACCCTGAACGGCAACAACGGCAACGACGCCCTCTTCGGCGGTCCCGGCAACGACGCCCTCTTCGGCGGCACCGGCACCAACACCAACGACGGCGGCACCGGCACCAACGCCTGCTTCAGCCCCTCCACCGGACCCGGCTGCTTCTGACCCCGCCCCACACGTCTCCGACTCGATCGACGGACATCAGAAACGGGCCCCGGCGCATCCCTCGTCGCGCAGCGGCGACCAATGCACGAGGCCCGTTTCAACGCTTTGTCCATCCGCGACGAGTAAGAGCTCCGACAAAAGGGCTGGGCTCCCCTTTTGTTCGGAGCTCCAAGACCGCGTCCTACATGGTCAGTTGGCAGTTGTGCTGGACATGGGGAGTGGACGGTGGGGGTGGAACACTCCCGAGCGCCAGGCGCCTCCCTCGGGGGCGGTAAAGAGGAGGTCGTTCGGCGCCTTCCCCTGACAGCGCCGCTGGAAGAGCTGCACCTGGTCAGGGGTGAGCACGAGGGTTCGGCGCGACTTCTTCGTCCTGGGAGCGCCGAGGAACGTTCCACCGCCCTCGCCACGTCGCTTCCACGCTCGCTGGACGCGGAGAGTCGGCCGCTTCGACACGAGCGTCAGGTCGCGACGCTGAAGCGCTGTCGCCTCACCCCAGCGGAGTCCGGTGCTCACGAGGACGTCGATGATGTCCACAGCATCAGCGCGAAGGCACGACCGGAGAAGCGCGTACTCCTCGGGTTCGAGGAAGACCTCGTCGTCCTCGGTCTCGTTGCCCTTGGGGAGTCGGGTGTGTGCCCAGGGGTTCGAGTCTCGCAGCGGGTCGGAGACGGAGTGCTCACCGAGCCACGGCACCATGTGGGACGAGGGATCCTACGGAACGTCGGCGCGGGGATCGTGCGGGAAAACCTCCGCAGTGTTAGCGTCTCCACGTCGTTTCCGCAGGTCACGACGATTCTGCTGTGGTGGGGCGGGTGGGACTCGAACCTAATTCGGTGACGCGTCTCACCTGCGGCTTTACCGAGGGAACGGACATATCCACCCGTTTGACTCCTCCTCCGTCCGCCTGGATCCAGCTGAGACGGGATCCGTGCGGGGATCCCCGCACGATGATCCGAGTAGCAAGCCACCGCTGGGAATGACGCAGACACACCAGGCCCACTCCCGGCGCCTCCACCCTAGCCACTCGGGGCATCAGCTTTCCGAAACCCGCTGGCCCACATTCCTGCACGACCACGCCGACTACGTTCCGTAATGGAGAACACGCGCCGCTGCTCGCCAGGCATAGAACGGACATCCCCTGCAGGCGGGGGGGTGCCTCTATGTCCTTCGTCAAGTCCGAGGTGGTCATGCGGTGACTGCCTCGGGCATGCGTGACTCGTAGAAGGCGCCGTCGCGGAGCATGGCGAACAGGACGCTGATGCGGTGGCGGGCGAGGCGGAGGAGGGCCTGGGTGTGGGTTTTGCCGCGGGTCCGGCAGCGGTCGTAGTAGGTGCGGGAGACGGGATCGTGCAGGGAGGCGAACGCGGAGAGGAACATCGCGCGTTTGAGCTGCCGGTTCCCGCTTCTGGGTGCGTGCTCGCCGTGGATCGAGGTCCCGGACGACTTGGTCGCCGGTGCGAGGCCCGCGTAGGAGGCGAGGTGGGCGGCACTCGGGAAGGAGCTGCCGTCGCCGATGGTGACCAGGAGGACTGCGGCGGTCCTGACGCCGACGCCTGGCAGCGACGTCAGGACCTGGGAAAGAGGGTGGGCCTCCAGCAGTTCGTTGATCTGGGCTTCCAGGGCTCGGCGTTGTTCGTGGACGGCCGCGAGCGAGCGGGCCAGGGACGGGACCACGATGTCGAGGGTGCCGGTGCCCGGGACGACGACGGTCTGTTCGTCGAGCGCGTCGAAGACGTCGTCGATGAGCCGGGTGGCCATGCGTGGGGCCTTCGGGCGGATCAGTTCGACGAGTCTGCGGCGGCCGGCTTTCCGCAGGGTGGCCGGGGATCCGTAGCGTTCCAGTAGCCAGGTCACGGCCTGGTGGTCGAGGCGGGGGCCGAGAACACGCTCCAGGCTGGGGTGGAACTGGGTGAGCAGGCCCCGTATCCGGTTGGAGGTGCGGGTGGCCTCGGCGGCGAGGTCCTGGTCGAAGCCGACGAGGACGGTGAGTTCGGCGGTGATCTCGTCGGTGAGTTCCAGCGAGCGCAGGGTGTGGGGCATGGTGCGGGCGGCGTCCGCGATCACCGCGGCGTCCTTCGCGTCGGTCTTGGCCTCGCCCGGGTAGAGGTCGGCTATGCGGCGCATGGCGAGTCCGGGCAGGTAGGCGACTTGGCAGCCCGCGTCCCGGGCCACCGTGAGCGGGAGGGCGCCGATCGAGGCGGGCTGGTCCACGACCACGAGGACGGTGCCGAACTTGTCGCGCAGCTTGTCCAGGACGGCCCGCAGCTTCGGTTCGCTGTTCGGCAGCGTCTTGTCGAAGACCTTCTTCCCGGCCGGGGTCAGCCCGTGCCCGTGATGCGTGCTCTTGCCGACGTCCAGACCGAGGAAGACGCCCACCCCGCTGATGTCGATCATCGTGCCCCCACTCGCTCGTTCCGTGCTGACCTGGGCGTCGGGGCCGTTCGCGCGCATCCACGTTATGCAGACCTGCCGCCCGCAGATGGCCGGGCATTGCGCCCGGCCGGGCGGTGGTCGGACCTCTCATCAGCGTCTCCGACGGCACCCCTCGGGCCCGGTGACACCACCCCCCAGGTCATGCCTTCGACAGGGGGACACAGTCATGCCGGGCCCGGAGGCCAGCGGCCCTCTTGCAGGACCGCGAAGAACATAACGGGGGGGGGGAGACAGATGGTCGAGATGGTTCGTCATCGGCCAGCCCGGACCATCCCCACGGGCGCGGGGTTCGAGGTGCTGCCGAGGCGGTGGGTGGTGGAGAGAACGCTGAGCTGGCTGGTTCACTCGCACCGTCTGGTGCGTGGCTACGAGATACTGCCGGACATACGGGAAGTCATGGTGCTGTGGTCGATGACCATGCTCATGCCCACCCGCCTGGCCAACGCCGACGCGATGCCCTCATGCCCCGGCGGCCAGCATCGGCCGGACCTCTTTGTGGCCCAGTCTCGTGCGACCACACGCTTGACCCACGAGCGCACGCCCTCAATCCGAGCCAGCGGCTGGCATAGCTCCTTGGGGAGACGGCAATAATGAACCGCGCGTCACCAAAATGCCTGCGACGGGCCAGGGGCAGCATCAGAGATTTCAGCCAATCGCTGCCTGCTAGTTTGGATCTCCTGTTATGACGAGAGAAGCAAGACGCTTTTTTCGCTGGCCGGACGCACATGGATTTCCACAACGGATCTCCTTTTCCGAGAAGCCGGCGCGGCGGTCAGGTGGGAGATGAAACTACTCGCTCGGCAATGGGTATCGTCCCAGACGACTAGAAGCTAGCGATCCGTGCTGTTTTCGGCAACCCACGACCAAGTGCATGGGACACCTATTTCTGGCTGGTCCGTCCTCTTGTCTCTTTCTCCCGGATCGGTACGGGAGAGTCGAAGGGGCCGCTCCGCCTGCTTATTCTCCGTTTCCCCCCGAGCGTCCACCTCGGCCAGCGCCATCGCGACGAGTGGTGTCCAGTCACTTTCGCGTCGGCTTGCCGGGTGCCTTCGGAACAGAGGGCGACGCAAAGTGATGCGGTGCGCGAAAGTGAGGGCGCGAGGGCGCGCCGAGGCGGATCCGTACAGGTTCCGCCGGTCAAGGAGGCGCCTGCCCGTCCTCGGCCGGCTACGTAGCTCCTTCCGTACCGGGGCCACCTGGACGCTCCGGCGACGGCATCCGGTACAGCAAGGGGAGGCAGGCCAGGAGCAAGAGGCCCGCCGCGGCCCAGGGGGCTCCGGGACCCACGTGCCCGGCCAGGACGCCCCCCAGTGCAGCGCCTACGGGCGTGGCCCCCCAGGCGGCCAGGCGGTATCCGCTGGTGACACGGCCCAGCATGTGCGGCGGGGCGAGCCGTTGCCGCAGCGAGACCGTGCAGACGTTCCACAGCACCACGGCGGCGCTGTTCACGGCCAGCATCAGAGCGACCAGCGGCCACCAGGGCACCACCGCGACGACCAGGTAGCTGAGCGCGGATACGGTCACGGACACCACCAGGCTCCGTGCGGTGCCCAGCCGGCGTGCCGTGGGGACCGCCGCCCTGGCCCCGGTCAGGCTGCCGAGGGCCGCTGCCACCAGCATCAGGCCGTACCCCCAGGACGGCAGGTCGAGCCTGCCCTCCACGTACACCACAAGCACCGCGTAGACCGCCTGCTGGCCCACGCCGAGCACCGCGACCACCACCATCAGACGGCGCAGGACCCGGTTTCCCGCGAGCATCTGCAGACCGACCCAGGTGCCACGCATCAGGCCCGCGAGACCACTTTCCGCCCGCGCGCCACCCTCCATCCGCCCGGCCGACGCGTGCGCGGCCAAGCCCCTGAGCAGCAGCGCCGATAAGAGGAACGTCACCGCGTCCACCGCGAACGGCCACGGCCGTCCGACCGACCACAGCGCCACCCCGAGCGGGGGTCCGAGAAATCCGGTCCCGATGATCTGTGCGGCGATGATCCGGGCGTTCGTCCGCTCCAGCTCCTGGTCCGCAGCCAGCCGCGGCACCACCGCCTGGGCCGCGCTGTCGAAGAACACCTCGGCGAGTCCGCACAGGAAGGCCGCCGGCACCAGCCACGCAACGGGCACCCGTCCCGTGGCCACACCCGCGCACAGCACGGCCAGCACGGCGCAGCGCGCCAGATCGGCGCCCACCAGGGAGCGGTGCGGCGGCGTGCGGTCCACGAGGGTACCGATGAGCGGCGCCAGCAACCAGGCCGCGCGGCTGGCGGCCGCGACCACGGAGACCCAGAACACGTCGTGCGTGACGACGGCGGCCAGCAGGGGCAACGCGGCGAGCCGCGCACCGTCCCCGACCGAACTGAGCGCGTTGGCGGTGACCAGCCGGCCCAGCGGGGTCGCACGGAGAGGAAGAAAGGTAACGGTGGACCGGGAGCCAACATTCATGGGGCCCGCACGTTCCGCGTCAGCGGAACATGGAGGACACGATGGTCGGTTGTTTTCCTCGGGATACACCACACCAGGCCTCGGTACCCAGTGCCGGCTCCACAGCACCTGCGGAGAACGGACTTTAAGTTCTCTTTTCCGTGTCCCACGTTCACCGTGCACTCCATTCGCTCGAATGGTTGACATCCCGTCGTGGTCCATGGCACGTTCGATGGCACGCAAGCGACGCCGAAAGACGCCCGATCGCCTGTTCGTCACACCAATTCCGGCGCGATTCGACCCCTGACCGGGCCGCAATTCTGGTCCACGGGGTCGGCGTCCGAGCAGGGACACCAGTATGCGAGAGCCCAAAATTGTGACGCTGGCTCGGCAGCCTGTCTTCGCTGACGCCGCCAGTATCCTCAACCGGTTATACGAGACGTACGACTTCCTCCTTGAGTGCGTCGTCCCCGACCTCCAGCCTGCCGCGTCGAACGGACGCCGGATCGCACTCGGCACCGCCCTCGAACCCACCGTACGACACCGACTCGATCAGGCCGTGCGGAAGATCCGTGACGTTCCGGCCTGCCGGGAGGAGTTGGCCGGCCTCGTGAGCGAACTGCGTGACAGGCGCGAGGTCACGCTCGCCGCGGAGGCGGAACGAGCCGGAACACGAGACGTGTTGGTGGCGGTCGGCGACCACGTGGACCTGCTCACTCGCCCGGACCTGCCAGCGCGCGCTCACCAGGACTTCACCGCGCTGTTCCGCGAGCACCTCAGCGCCGGTGAAGGCGCCGATCACCTCGCTCTCCTCACCTCGGACCAGGCCGCGGTCGCCCGAGACGCCGTGGACCTGATGCGGGATACCGCGCCCGACCTGTGCGCAGGACTGTTCCAGCACGCCCGCTACCTCGTCGCCGTCGACGGCCCCGACGCCTTCGACAGCGCCTCCACCTGGGAGATCCCCGGCGCCGCGTTCGTCGCGCTGCGCTGCATGCGCACCCCAGAACGGCTGGCGGAGGCCATGGTGCACGAGTTCGTGCACCTGCGCTTGTACGACCTGCAGATGACGCGGTCGGTCTTCGCTCCCGACTACGACACCCGCACGGCCCCCACGATCGCACCGGAGTGGCACCGGCACTCGACGGTGTCCCACTGGCCGGTCGACCGGGCACTTGCGGCCGCCCACGTCTACGTGCACTTGGCCGCCTGGTTCGAGGAGCGTGCCCGCGCCTGCCCGGACCCGGAACTCGAGCGTTCCGCGCTGACGGCGGACCTCCGGGCGTCCAGTCTGCTCGACAAGGTCGCCCAGTCGGCGGACACGTGTCTAGGTCCAGCCGGCCGAGATTTCCTGAGCTGGCTGGCGCAGGTGCACCAGGACAGAACGGCCCCCCGCCCGGCCACAGGCATGCCGGTGGCCTCGTAATCCCCGCCGCGACGACAGCGGACCCGGACACTGCGGCCGCCCGTGCCCCGACGCATCCGGTTCCCGTTCACGGCCGCCCTGCGACCCCGCCGTTTCCCTCGAGTGCGCGGCACACCCGCCCCCGTGCCGACCAGGACGGAGACCCATGGAACTCGTGCTCCACCAGCCACTCAAGAGCTGGCTGCAAGTTACCCAGTCGTGCAACCTCAAGTGCCGTCAGTGCTACGGGGACTGTTCCTCTCAGCCGCGGACCGGCGAACTCAGCCGCGACGAGTACTCCGCGCTCATCCGGGAGATGGCCGACTCCGGGCTCATCGAGGTCTTCGTCGAGGGCGGGGAGCCGCTCAACCGCCCCGACGTCCTTGAGGTGCTGAGCGAGCTGACCCCGCATGTGATGACCCGCGTCCGCACCAACGCCACCCTCTTGACCCCCGAGGTCGCCCGGCGGCTGAAGGAGATCGGTGTCGGCGAGGTGTACGTGGACGTCATGGGGGCAACGGCCGCTACCCACGACTGGCACGTCGACGTCGTAGGTAGCTTCGCCCGGACGATCGACGGACTGAAGAACGCCCAGGCCGCCGGGCTGCCCGTGGTCCTCCTGGTCATCATGACCCGGCGCAACGTCGGCGAACTGCAGCAGGTGCTCGACATGGCCGCCGAACTCGGCGTGCCGCGGGTCGGCGTGCTGCGGCTCTACCCCCTGGGACGGGCCCGCACCCATTGGAAGGAACTGGCGCTCCGCCTGCCCGACCAGATGGCCGCGCTGGACGCGCTGCGCGTTCCCGCATCGGTGCATCTGATGACCTCCTGGCATCCCAAAGACGGCAACTGCTGTTGGCAGAACGCCGGCGTCGATGCCACCGGCCGCTCCGTCGGCTGCGCCTACCTGCGGGACTACGCCGACTACGGCAACGTCCGCGAGATGAGCTTCCTGGAGACCTGGAACAACCCGATCTACGTGAACAACCGCTCCGGCCACGTGGACGGCGGCTGCGACGGCTGCGAGGAGACCCAGGGCTCCTCGGGCGGGTGCAGGTCCACGGCGTTCGCCTTCACCGGCCGCTGGGACGCCCCCGACCCCTTCTGCTCCGAGACCAACGGAGGCATCGATGTCTCACAGCTCCCCGATGACCTTGAGGAACGACGCGTCCGTCCTGCCATACCGGCGACGAGCCGACTGCTTTGAGCAGAGTTCCTCAGCCCGGTTTCGCCCGATACCGGAGTGGAACTGCATGCTCGCCTACACCCCGCGCAAGCCCGCCAGCCACTACCTCAACCCGGTGGCTTGGGTGGTGATCGAGCTGTGCGACGGATCGTCCGGATCACAGATCTACGCCACGTTCGAGCAGCTCAACAAGGGCCGGATCGGTGAAACGGAACTCAAGGAGGCGTTCGAGTCGGCCATGGCTCAGCTCGTCGACGGCGGGCTGGTGTCCGCCGAGGCAGCCGACTCGGCCCTGACGGGAAGGAGGTGACAGTCATGACTAGGAAGAAGACGGACCTTGAGCAGCTCATGGCCGCGGCCAGCGCGACCGGTGAGGGCCCTGCCGTGGAGGTGGTACAGCCCGAAGTACGCACGGGTGCTCAGTACGCCCTGCTGCCGTCCATGAAGGCCAAGCTGCCGGACACGTCCGCGGCAACGCCGCAGACGGAGGCGGAAGGCGAGTAACCGCGTCGTCTACCGGCGTCGCGCCGGTCGGCATCCGGGCACGGGTCCCGGATGCCGGCTGGCCCCGAAGACCGATGGGGAGAAGATGGGCAAGAAGACCGTCCTGGTGAACCCGCCCCTGTGGAACGCATACGCGCCGCACCTGGCGGTGCCCCTGCTCCTCGGTGACCTGCGAGCCCGCAGGTACGAGGCCGCCGCCTACGACCTGAGCATCGAGTGCGTCGACTGGATGTTGTCCGAGGCCACCCTTGCACGGCTGCGCGACAAGGCGCACCGGCGCCGGGCGGTCGGCCTGCGTGACGAATGGGCGCGCCAGCGCGCGCTCCTAGTCGCCCCCGCCGCGATCGCCGGCGTCGAAGAGGCCAAGGCGCGCCTGAAGTCACTGCCGACCTTGCACGAACCGGACGCCTTCCACCGAGCCCGACACACCCTGCGCGACGCGCTGTGGCTCATCTCCGGCGCCTTCCCCAACTGCGAGTTCGACCTGGTGTCCAACACCTCGGCGTACTCAGCCGAATCGACAGCGCAGGTGCTCGCGGCGACGGAGGATCCGGATGGCAACCCCTACTGCTGGGCCTTCGAGCGCATGCTCGACCGCAACCTCTTCCTCGATCCGGAGGTCGGTGTCGTCGGGCTGAGCATGTCCGCCGACACCCAGTTGATCGCCGGCGTCACGTTCCTGCGGATGCTGCGGGAGGTCCGGCCGGACGTGCATGTCGTCCTGGGCGGCAACTACGCGACCCGGCTGGTGGACCGGTGGCAGCGCCGCCACCCACTGTTCGACTACGTCGATACGGTCGTGACGGGAGAGGGCGAGGGAGCGCTCGCCGCAGTCGTGGACGCTCTGGACGCGCCCGCCGAGGGCGGGGGCGACTTCCGCGAGAAGATTCCCGGCGCCGTCTGGGACGACCACGGCATCCTGCTGCGCGCCCCCCGGCAGAGCGCCGACATCAGCACCACCGCCACGCCCGCCTATACCGACCTGCCCCTGGACAAGTACCTCGCGCCCGGTCCGATCCTGCCCGTCTACGCCTCCCGCAGTTGCCCTTGGGACTGCGCGTTCTGCTCGATCCCCTTCGCCAGCAACTCCTTCCGGCAACGCCCCGCGGAAGCGGTGGTGGACGAGATCGGCCAGCTGCGTGCGGACGTTGGATCCCCGTACTTCATGTTCGTTGACGAGATCATGAGTCTGCGTACGCTGCGCAATGTCGCCGAGGCGCTGGTGCGGACGTCGGCCGGCGTGCGCTGGTACGGCGAGACCCGGTTCGCACGCGGCCTCGATCAGGAACTGGCCGAACTACTGCACGCCTCCGGGTGCCGCCGGATGAACTTCGGCCTCGAGTCGGCCAGCCAGCGCGTCCTCGACCTCATGCGCAAAGGCACCAGGATCGACGACGCCTGTGCGAACATCGAGGACATGCTCTCCGCGGGCGTGCCCCTGCACCTCTTCGTCATCCACGGTTTCCCCGGGGAGACCGAGCAGGAAGCGGCGCGGACCGTGGCGTTTGCGGAGGCGGTACGGCGCCTGTCCGTGCACACCTACGGGGTCGCGCACACCACCTGGGGCGGCTCACCGTTCGTGCTCGACGTGCACTCACCGGTCGGCACGCGGCCCGATGCCTTCGGTGTCCGCATCGCGTCCCCGGCGCCCGGGGACGACCTGAGCCTGCGGCGGGACTACACGGTCGGCTCGGGCATGTCCCAGCAGGACAGCGTGCGGATCGCCGACACGTCGGCGGACTCCGTCAGCGACACAAACGTCTGGTTCCGGGCCGCCCGCGACCCGCTGGCCCGGGAGATCGAGGAGTTCACGTTCCTGCGGGCCTGTGTGGGAGCACCTCTGCCCGAGACCCCCGCAGTGCCCCTTTTCGACTGGCCACCGCCGGATCCCGAGGCTCGGCTCACCCTCGACCCGGACATGACCTACTGCCGGGTTCCCTGGCCGGCCACCGAGACGGACACCGGCCCCGCAACCGCGCTCTACCATCCGCGGCACGACCGTTTCCTGCAGCTCAACGCGCGGGACGCGGACTGGCGGGAGCTGGACGGCTCGACATGGCGCGACCTGGAGACCTGGCTGACCGAGCACGAGTGCCACTACCTGGGCGCCAGCCCCGTCGCCACGGCGGCGCTGCTCGTGCGGCACGGATTCCTGGCGCCCTCGCGGCGAGGGGCCGAGCCGATCCCCGGCCGGCTCCGACCCGAGATCGGTATCGCGGTGGAGAGTCGCGCCGGCATCCACTGCCTCACCAACCCGATCACGGGGGTAACGGTCCGGCTGCGCGACCCGGCCATCGGGACGTGGGAACGATGGACGAACGGCGAGGAACCCACGTCGAACCCGGCCGCCACCGATGCCCTGGTGCGGTTCGGGTTCCTGTACCGCGGCCCGGCCGGGGGCCGGCCGTCGCAGCCAGCGTACGTACGACAAGGTCAGGTGATGTGAACCCATGGAACCCTTCACGACGCGGATCCCGGGCGGGCCGACCGTCCGGCCGCTGCGGCCGGAGGACGAGTCCGCCGTCTCCCGGCTGCTGACGGACTGTGACGACTACTTCGTCGCCGCCACCGGCTCGACCGCCATGCCAGCGGATGTGCAGAGCCTGTACTACTCCCTGCCGGACGGTGTGGACTTCGACCGCAAACACCTCCTAGTACTAGTGCACGAGGACCGCCCGGTGGGTCTGGTCGACGCCGTGGAGGGCCACCCGGAGCCCGCCACCTGCTCGGTGGGGCTGTTCCTCGTCGAGCCGCACGCCCGGGGTAGGGGGCTCGGCCTCCGGGCGGCGCGACACCTGCTCCGGGAGGCCGCGGCCCGGGGAACGCGGCGCGTCACGGCCACCTGCCCGGAGGACTGGGCCCCGGGCATTGCATTCCTGCGGCGCCTGAGCTTCGACGTGCGCCCGCCCGAACCCGAACCGCTCGCCACGGTCGGTAAGCGGCGGCGGGGCCCCCAGGAGCGGCACCTGTGCACCGCTGTGCGGCTCCTCACCAAGGAGGACACCAGCGGTACCGCAGCGGCCGGCCGCGCCGGGGGCGGCACGTCATGACGGCCGTACCGCCTCTCCTCGAGGCAGGCCCCGGCGGCGTCGAGGAGGACCTGGCCTCGGCGCACGCCCTGGTCAGCGCCTTCGACTCGGACCAGGGCGGACCAGGGGGCGGTGATCCGCACAGGGAGTTCGCCGCCCTGCGCCGAACGGGCGCGGTGCACCGGTCGACCCTGGAGCGGATCTTCACCGGAGCGGACCTCTCCGGCACCACAGGTACGCCGGTGTGGCACGTGGTGTCCTTCGCCGCGGCCGATCGGGTACTGCGCGACGAGCACACCTTCTCGTCCTCCGCCTACGCCGACAGCATGGGCCAGGTGGTCGGCCGGTCGTTCCTCGAGATTGACGGCGGCGAGCACCGGGCCTGGCGGAACGTCCTGAACCGAGGATTCCATCGCCAGGCAGTCGCCAGCTGGCAGGCGCGGCTGCGCGCGGATGCGCTGTCCCGGCTGACGGCCATGGCAGACCGCGGCGGCGGGGACCTGGTGGGCGAGGTCGCCTTCCCGGTGGCGCTGACGACCATCGCGGGCATCATCGGGTTCCCGCTCGGAACACGGATCGGCACCCTGTACACCTGGGCGGTCGGCCTGCTCGACGACACCGACGGCAAGATCGCTACCGCGGTGGCGGAGTGGCTCGGGACACCGTCGACGTGGCCTGCGGACAGCGTCGTGGGGCGGCTGCTGCGCTGCGACGACCCGGCGATCGGCACGGGCTCCGCCCTCCTGCCCGCGGTCCGTCTGCTGCTCTCCACCGGCACGGAACCGCCGTACCGCGCCCTTGCCACCCTGATGTACGCGGTCCTACACGATCCAGCGGTCCTGGAGGCCGTCCGCGTAGACGTATCCATCAGCCCGGCCCTGGTTCAGGAGTGTTGGCGGTGGGAGTGTCCGCTGACCTGGGTCCTGCGCCGGTGCACCACCGACACAGAACTGTGCGGCGTGCGGCTACGCGCGGGCGATTCGGTCTGCGTCAACCTGGCATCGGCCAACCGGGACGGGAGCCGGTGGCCCGACGCGGACCGCTTCAACCCCCACCGCCGGCCCCTGCCGCACTTGGCCGTGGGATCCGGCCCTCACCTCTGCCTCGGGCGGCACCTCGCCGCGCTCGAGGCCGAGGAGATCCTCGGCGGACTGCTCCAGGTGACCGCGGGCCGGCCGTCCGGCCCCGTCCTGGACACCGACGGCGTGAGCGGGCGCGGCTTCCGGTCACCGCTACGCCTCACCCTGCGGTTCTGAGCCCCCGTTCTTTTCGTGATCCCGCAAGAGGGCCGCCGAACTCCGGTCCCAGCATGACTGTTGCCCCATCTCGAACGGATGACCTGGGGAGTGGTGTCACCGGGTCCGAGGGGTGCCGTTGAAGACCCTCATCAGAGGCTCGACCACCGCCCGGCCGGGCGCCATGCCCGGCATCCTGCGGGCAGCACGCCTGCATGACGTGGATGCGCGCGAACGGGCCCACCGCCGAGGCCGGCACCGGATCAAACCATGTGGGGAGGGCAGGGTGATCGATATCGGCGAGGTGGGCGGCTTCCTCAGCCTGGACGTCGGGAAGGGTACGCATCACAGCCCCCGGCCTGCGCCCCCGCAGGGAAGAAGGTCTTCGACAAGCTGCGAACCAAGTTCGGCACCGTGCTGGTGGTCGTGGACCAGCCCACGTCCATCGGCGCCCTACCCCTCACCGTCGCCCGCGAGACAGACCGCCAGGTCGCGTACCTGCCCAGACTCGCCATGTGGCGGATCGCCGACCTCTACTCCAGCAAGGCCAAGACCGACGCCAAAAACACGGCCGTCATGTGGGGCCATTGAAGGTCACCGTCGACAGATCCGCTCGCCCAGCGCCTCCAGGTCAACGGCGCGCACCGACCGCAGCCGGAAGTACCGGCGCTCCAAGTCAGCCGGTCCGGTGTCCAGGCCGGGGATTTGGCTCGTAGCGTGGGCCGAGCCGTCGGTAGCCGGACGGCCAGAACGCTCCGTTCGATGTGGCACCGCTGTGGATTGAAGTGGCGGCCGCGGGGGCGCGTCCCGTTTCCATGGAGCTCGCCTCTCCGAGAGACGCATTACTGAGCGTCACAGATTGGGCGCCCGACCTCAAGCCGAACCCTGAGGCATCTGCGCCCTCCACCTATACGAACCAGCTGCCGATCCCACTCCCCGTCAGCCACCCCATGCGGATGAACGGTCGGAATGCAGGCCCTGGGGTAGGCCCGGCGATGCCGTGGCGAGGTGCAGGCGATGCGTCCACTGGGGCAGGATGGAGGCCTCTGCCTGGTGTTTCCAGCGTGGTCTGGACTCACCCATGGCTACGGTGTGTGACCATCCAGCCAGCGGGTCACCCCCCTACCGCACCCCATACGCACTACGGCTCCGAGAAGAAGGCAGAACGCAGGAGCTTGCGGGAGCGCTCCTCCCACACCAACCTGCTGCCCGCTCCCGTACGCGGCGGTCTCTGGAGCCAGTCCCGAGAAACAGGCCTCCATCGTCGCGGCAGCCGGAAGCTCTGGAGTCGCCGGATCGGACGATCATCGTTCGTTGTGGTTGACGGCTATGGCGCCGTCGGCCAAGAGGGAGCCCTTGATCAGGCCCGCGTTCTACCGATGGACCGGAGTGGCCTTATATTCCGTTGGTGTACTTCTGCTACGTCGATGACTCCGGCGCCGATCAAGGCCGCACCCTTACGGGCCTGCTGGTCCCCGAAGTGGGCTGGAGCGACCTGCTCCACCACTGGCTTGAGGGGCGCCGCAAGCTGGAGCAGACGTGGGGCGTCCTCAAGAACACGGAGCTGCACGCCGTCCATCTGGTGAAGGGGCGTGGACGACCGTGTGCCACCGAGGAGCAGAACAAGAACTTCAGCCGGCAGGCACGGATCGCTGCTCACGATTTGATGATCAAGCATCTTGCCAAGTGCGAGAGTGTTCGCGTCCTCACTGTTGCTGGGGGCACGACCCGGATAGCCGCGGTGTACCGGTTGTTCGTGAGCCACCTTGAGGCCTGGGCGCTGGAGCAGGACACTCGAGTGGTGATCATGTTCGATGGTCAGTCTGGTCCTGACGAGGCGGAAGAAATGGGGCAGGATGCGGCCCGGGAGGCCTGGAAGCAGGCCATTCGTGGCGCCAAGCCGTACCGCGAAGCTCACCGCAGCCTGCCGTTGGCCTCCCGCCGGATCCTTGAAGATCCGATCATGCAGGACAGCAGATACAGCCAGTTCATCCAGGCCGCCGACCTGGTTGGATATGCCGCGTTCCACCATCTGATGCTTGAGCGTCCTGAGGCGTGGCCCAAGCTGACCCCGATGGGTTTCATGTCGAAGGCGTACAAGCGACTCGCCCAGCACTGGCTTCCTGGGCACGGAACCGACGGCATCGTCTGGGTTGACTCGGACACCGACAGCTGGCACTGAAACGCAGAAACCCCCGGAGAAACCGGGGGCCCACGAGAGCAAGACCCCCTGGGTATCCTCACTTGGATACATAGGGCCTTGCAGATTGAAGAATGTCAGAGCCAGCCAAGAATGGCAACAGGGCGCGACGGCTAAGTAGCCCAGGACTGCAGAAAATGGCAGGTCAGAGCGCTCTTGTACCCAGCGGCACCTCATTCGCATCGGGCCGCCTCCCCCGGTAAAGGCGGCCTGCCGGGTCGCTGGGTTATAGGTACACGGCGCCGCAGGCGACGATCGTGGCGGGTCCGGTCAGCTTCATGGAGCCGTCGGTGAGGGCGGCTATGCGGAGCTGCCCACCGGGCATGGCGACGGTGTAGGTGCCGGTCGGGGATCCGGCGTGGAGGGCAGCGACAGCGGCGCAGGCGCCGGTGCCGCAGGCGCGGGTTTCTCCGACGCCGCGCTCGTGAACACGAAGAGCGAGATGGTCTGCGCTATGGCGGACGACGAATTCGACGGTGACGCCGTGGGGGTATGCAGTGGTCGGCGTGACCAGGGGCGGCGAGGTGAGATCGCCGGGTTGGGTGAGATCGTCGACAAAGGCGACTGCATGCGGGTTGCCCATGTCGACGTGCAGTGCCGGCCATGAGCGACCGCTGGCGGTGACGGTGAGTCCTGTGGGGCCGGGCAGGAGGGGCTGGCCCATGTCGACGGTGACGGGTCCGTCGAAGGTGGCGGTGCGGTGGCTTATGTGGACGCTGCGGATTCCGGCGCGGGTGGCGAGGGTCAGGATGCCGGGAGGGCAGTGTCCGGCATCGACGAGGTAGCGGGCCAGGACGCGGATGCCGTTGCCGCACATCTGGCCGAGGGTGCCGTCGGCGTTGCGGTAGTCCATGAACCAGTCCGCGCTGTCGGCCATGGTGGATGCCTCTAGATGGGTGGCGCAGCGTACGGCGCGCAGGATGCCGTCGGCGCCGAGGCCGGTGCGGCGGTCGCACAGTCGCACTACGTCCTGGGCGGACAGGCTGAGGCGATCGTCGGGGTCGGGGAGGATGATGAAGTCGTTGCCGGCGCCGTGGCCCTTGACGAAGGGCTGAGGGGTGGGACGCGCAGCGCGGGTGGTCATGAGCGGAAGGTTTCTCCTGCCTCGATGCGCAGCCAGGCGACCTGGCCGGTGTCGGTGTCGGTGAGTCCGAAGTCGAAGCCCTGGGCGAGGAGGGCGAGCAGTTGCTCCCAATGGCGCTGCAGGGCCTCGGTGATGTCGACTTCGATCCGGACGGCGCCGAGCTCACGGACGACGCGTGCGGGAACGCCGGCGAGGGTCGTGAGCTCCGAGCTGACGTGGTGGATTGCGGCCTGCTGGGGGTCGTTGGCCACTGCGGCTCGCATTCGCTGGGTATCACAATGAGCACTTCTAGTTCACTAGCTTTCATCTGGTGGACTAGATTGTCAATGCGTACTGATCACACAAGCGCGCAAGGAGCGCCATGGCTGATGCCAGCTCACCCGGCGCGCCGTACCTGCGGGTTGCGGCCGCTGTCCGGGCCCGCATCGCGGAGGGGACTTGGGTCCCAGGCGACCGGCTGCCGTCCCGAGGGGAGTTGGGCAGAGAGTTCGGTGTCGGGGAGAACGTCGTACGCCGTGCGCAGGAGCTGCTGATCTCCGAAGGTGCACTTGAGGGTCGGGCCGGTTCGGGCACCTATGTTCGGGAGCCGGTCGTCCGCCGCACGCTGCATCGCACCTCCCTGCCCGGGCAGGGAGCAGGCGGCATCGCGCCGGCCGGCTTCACCGGTACGTGGGAAGCCGACTCCACTGCGAAGGTGCCAGCTCCGCCGGCCATTGCCGCCAGGCTGGGCGTGGAGCCGGGCGACCTGTGCGTGCGGACGGTCTACGAGTTCCTCGCCAACCGCCAACCGGTGATGCTGGCCACCAGCTGGGAGCCCATGGCAATCACCGGCGGCACTGTGGTGGTCCTGCCCGAGGGCGGCCCCTTCGCGGGCACCGGCGTGGTCGCACGCATGACACACCTGGGTATCACCGTCACCCGCGTCGTCGAGCAGCCTCGCCCGGCCCAGGCCGACCGCAGTCAGGCTCACCTGCTCGGCATCGCCACCGGTGCTCAGGCCATGCTCATCGAACGCACCCACTACGACACAGACGGCCGGTCCGTGGAGACAGCGGACATCCTCGTCCCCGCCGACCGCTGGAACATCGAGTACGCCATCGCCCTGACACCGGGCGGCTGAGCACCCAGCCGCACGCCGGCCGGGGGACGACGAGACATCGGGCGGCGGCCGACCGTCCGCACAAGGGGGAGGACTTGAATGCCGGAGAAGCGCCGCGACCCGCTGACGAGGATCACGGACGCACTTGGCTCGCCGGTGCTGGGCACGCTCATCGGGATCGCCGGTCTCGTCACGCCGGTGATCGGCTGGGCTGTCGAGCGTGTCAACCTCAAAGTGCTCCTCCTCGTTCAGGCCGTGCTCATCCTGGTCCTGGCCGCCGGCCATCTGTGGACGCGCCGGGCCTACATCCACCTGCGCCGAGCCAATAACCTCAAGGGCATGGACGACGCCCGGTACTACGACCTGGTCCGTGCCCAACTGGAGCGCGAACTCATCTCCGACTACGGCGACATCGCAGACGGACACCTGCGCGTCTACGCCAGCGAAGTCCCCCGCCTCTCTGCCCTGCTGGTCACCACACTCACCGACGCGGCCTCCGAACCCCAGCGGATCCTCGCCGCCGACCTGACCACCAACCCCCACCTGCTGACCCAGCGCCGCGAATACTTCGCAGCCAACCGCCGCTTCACCGAAAACGGCGGCACCATCAACCGCCTCTTCATCGTCTACCGCCACGACCTGCTCAAGCAGGACTTCGCCCAGGCACTGCTGAAACTCATCGACCGCCACCGCGACATCGGCGTCACCTGCGGCCTCGCCGTCCGCGACCAGCTGCGCGCCGACGAAGCCGTCGACTACGTCGTCTTCGCCCACGGCGCCGTCCTGGTCGAAGAGGAGCAGGGCGACGCCGACTACACCCGCGGCCGCAGCTCGGTGTACTTCAAGGGCATCGACCGCTGGCACAACCGCTTCAACAACGTATGGGGCAACGGCGCCGACTCCGCCCCCCGCACCCTCCAGGCCTACGAAGCCATCGTCCGCCCCCTGCTGGACGCCGGCACCTGGGACGAACAGCGCGCCGCCCGAACCATCGACGCACTGTAGAAACTCGTACCTCTGTGGCCTCCGCCTCTCTTGAGGCGGAGGCCACAGGCGTATACAGACCTTCCCGGTCTAGTTGACTAGATGTACCTTGCGTGACGACCATGCACGGGATTAGCCCGCCCCTCTGCCGTCCGTACGGAAACGCCATGCTGCTCGCCTTAGCCGTCATCACCGCCGGCGTCGCACTGCGCCAAGTCGACCGCTGGCGCTTCGCTCGTCGGCGACCTCACGCCGCCGACGCCGCCCACCTCATAGCCCTCCAACGCACCCAAGCCAACAACCTCACCCCGCTCCTGCTGCTGATCGGACAGTGGGTGCAGATCACCGGCTGGTGGCTCCTCGCTGCTCACAGCACCCCTCTCACGGCCCTCTCAGCGGTCGCGGTCGCCGTGCACTTCCGCCATCTCCAAGAGATCAGTCACTTCGCCGTGCACGGCGTCCTCGCCCGCACCGCCCCCGCCAACCAACTGCTCGCCGAGACCTTCGCCCACCACCCCCTCGGGCTGGGGCCAGTCCTGGCACGCCGTCGCCGGCATGTGCGTGACCACCACCCCAACGCCACCCTGGCCAGCGATCCCAACCTCACCGAACTTCGCCAGGCCGGGCTGCACCCCGGCACCAGCGGCCTCACCTATACAGCCGCGCTGATCCACCCGCTCACACCGCGTGGCATCCTCGCCACGGCCACCGGCATCGGCATGCACCTGCGCGGCCCAGGAGTCTGGCATCGCACCACCGCCGTTGTCGCCCTGCCCGCAGCCGCGTACCTGGTCGGCGGTTGGCCCGTCCTCCTGGGCGGCTTCCTCATCCCGCGACTGCTGCTGTATCCGCAGCTCGCCTGGATGTCCCTGCTGGTCGAACACACCTGGTTCGACCCCGAGCACCGCACCGGTACCCCCGCACAGATCGAAGCGGGCCGGTGTCTGCGCTTGTACCCAGACAGCGGCGCACTGGCCATGGTTGCCGCTGGCACGTGGCTCCCGTACGGCGACCTGCACCACTACGCACACTCCGCCCATCCCTCAGTGCGCTGGAACTATCTGCCTGCTCTCGAAAGCCATCTTGCCCCACCGCACTTCACCCCTGACGGTCTCCTCATCGGCACCACCACCGTCACCCGACGCCACCACCGCGCCCTCAACACCCCTGCCGAAACAGCACACCCAGCAATCATCTGACCAGTGCAAGCTGCGGCTCCCGACCCGCCAGGTGTCCGGGGCCGTGACACACATCGCGCTCCGGACGCTCCGTGACCACGCGGCCTGCCAACTGCTGGGGGATCTCATCGTTGCGGAACTATCCACAATCACGGATACAACCGGCATCCTGCACGCGTGGGGGGCTGAGTGGCTCCGACGCTATTGCCCTGGCTCGGAGGGCTCCACAGTGGGCTGGCCAGGGCCGCTTGTCAGTGGGCGCCTTTATCCTCGCTCCTTAAGGCTAGGACGGTTCTGAACCGGAGGCATGATGATCAGGGATTCACGCCGTGTGCAGACAGCGGTGCTCGACAACGCTGACTCCGAGGAGCCGGTCGAACTTCCCATCGAGGCAGTCGACCTGGAGCTGTTTCGCCAGGCTCACCCAGGGCGCACTTTCTGGTGCGGGGTGTGGTTGGGCGGTTGTGGAGGACGGCTGACGACGAGGCTCTACACCGAAAAGGTCTGCCACTTCGCGCATGTGCCAGACCCGGAATCTCCTGACTCCCCATGCCGCAGAACAGATTCGAGGGCGTCTGGATCGGGCAGCGCCGACCACCTCTATGTCAAGGCCGCCTTGGCTGACTGGATGGCCCGTCACAATCTCAGCGGACACACTCGTATTCTGCGGGACGTGCCCGGCGAGATGAGGGTGGGTGCACAGGTCACCGCAGAGCCGACAGGCCACGAACCCCTGCACTTCATCTTGGACGACTCCGCGCTGCCCTCCCCTGGTGAGTTCGACGGTGGCACGGTGTTCGGTCCGGACGTCACGCCTGATGCACGCCTTCTGCGCGAACAGGGCTACGTGCATCGGGTGCGCTGTGTGCCTGACGGGGCGCACCGCAAGGTACAGATCGGCACGCATGGCAGCGACGGCTCACAGGACTGGTACGACTTCACCGCAGATAACGTGCAGCTGACTCCTGAAGGTCTGTCCACGCCTGCGGTCAGGGCGATTCGGCGCCGGCTCAGCCGCACCATGCCGATCGATGTGCCCACACACGACTTCACCGCGAAGACCACCACCGCGGCCCGACCGGTCACCCCCGTGTCGGACAATCCCGCAGACCGTACCGAACTAGCGGAAGCACTGCGTAAGGCTCTAGCTGACCGCGCAAGCGTGACCCCCCTGCAGCGCTGCCTGGACCGACTGGATGCCGCCACGCGGCAGGGAGTCACCGCCGACGAGAACGAATTGATTCAGCAGGCGTCCGACGTGCTGTTGCGCCTACGCCGCGAGGTAGGCGTTCCGGCACCCGAATCTGCAGCCCGTCCCCACCCCAAGAGGCCGACTCCCCTCATCCCCGCACCCGCCGCAGCTCCCGCTGAGAAACCACACCATGGCCCGGAGAAGAAGGGGCCTCGTAATGAGCGGCAGGCCCGTCGTGCGGCGGTCCGTCGGGCGAGAAACACCCTCGACCGGCTCACCCAGCGTGTGCCCCTCAGCTATGCCGAAATGCAGCAGATGGGACGGGACCTCGCTACAGCGCTGGATACCGCGGGAGACAAGCTGCCGCCCAGCGAATATCGCAAGGCACAAACCTGGATCGAGCATCTGTCCCAGCCCGAAGCCGTCCCTAACCGCGTCGACAACGCGTCAACGCCAGACCGCCTGCATTCTGCCAGTAGCGCCGTTCGCGGGGCGCACAGCTAAGGCAGGATTCGTGCGGCGATTACCTCACGGCCGATGTGAGGCCGGCGCACGCCGGGGAAGCGACGCAGAGACGTCTGCCCGGCCTACGCGAGCGCACCGCCGGCCGCTCGTCGCGATGGTCTCAGCCCTATGCCCAATGTCTACTGTCACCCACGACCGATGACACCCTTGAGTAACGGGAGCCTGCCGGCCGGCTCTCCGCTTATTCGATCGAGCATCGGGCAACCCACCTCGTGAAAGCGCGAGGCTAACGGGGTATCGAGCGCCGACAGCTCGTGGCCCTGTGTTCTGTGACGGGCCGGGCCAGGGGTGCCCCGGCCCGTCACGTCAGTGCCCCACGGATGACCAGCCGCGCTTACGGGCACTTACGTTGGGCGGGGATCAGGCCACCGAGAACCTATAGCTCACGGCAGTGCCGTCGCGGTATCCCGTGTCCAGCTTGACTGTCGTGCCGTCGCACGCCTTCCAGGATCGAGAGTAGGTTCCGATGCTGATGGCCG
Organism: Streptomyces sp. NBC_00820; assembly: GCF_036347055.1. Classification (NCBI taxonomy): domain Bacteria; kingdom Bacillati; phylum Actinomycetota; class Actinomycetes; order Kitasatosporales; family Streptomycetaceae; genus Streptomyces; species Streptomyces sp. NBC_00820. The sequence goes on from NZ_CP108882.1 coordinate 2,769,001, forward strand.
CAGTGATGCATTTGCCGTCTGTTGCCACCGTGTCCTGGAGATTCCCGTTGACTGCTCGTTGTGAAGTGCGGGAACACACGTCGACCACGAGTTTACCGCCGGCAGGGGTCTGCGTTGCCCAACCGCACGTGGATTCGGGTGTTTCCCATTCGAGGAGTTCGGTTCCCTCCTCGTCATCGTCCGCCGGGTCAGGGTCAGAGGAGACAACGTCCGGCGGATTCGTCCCCGAGGTGGAAAGGGGTTCGCTGGGTATTTGAGGTCCCAGCACCGCATTGTCGTTCGGTCGACCATCGGAGAGAACCTCCGGGGCCTCTTGAGGTATGGCCGAGGGGTCGATGGTGCCGTCCGACAGGACCCACGACGGTGGCGCGTCCGGGGGAGGCTCTTCTCCGTCTGCCGTTGTGGCGATTGCCACCGCTGTCCCCGCGATGAGAGTGATGGCGGTCAGGCCGCCGACAAAGAACGCTCTCGTTCGTTTCATGGATCGCCCCTCCGTCACGGAATCGGCAGGTAGTGGTAGCCGGACCAGATGGCTCCGCCGTGCCAACCGCCGTTGTTCACATAGCCCTCTGCAAGGGTCCCGTAGTAGCCCTTACCGCAGTAGCCTTTGCCGCCATTCTTGTACGTGACTCGAAGGTCGATCTTGTGCCGGTTCTTCGTGTTGTAGTACCAGTCGGACGTGTAGCAGTGCGTCCATTTCCCCTTAGAGCTGTTCCACTTGTAGAGGTGGACTCTCGTGGCTATGTACCCGCCGGGACGATAGCTGGGGAACGTGCACTGCGCGATGAGGCTCTTCTCCCAGGCCGCAACATCGGACCGGCTGTATCCCTCGCCATAGCGCCCATGGCTTATTTCCGAACGGTTCGCCGTGCAGTCGTAGTCGGTGCGGTACGTCCACCCGCCCTGATACACGTAGTGGGCGGAGGCGGGCGCCGCCGCCATTATCACTGCGCTAAGAGCGGCGCCGAACGTCAGAAGCCACGCGGATCTGATCCGCGTGAGTCTTAAACGGTATCCCACAACTCTCCTTTCTTTTCTATGCCACAGCTTTGCGTAGAATCAGTGACGGCATGCGAGTATCCTGCCCGCCGTTCAAGTGCTAACTGGCCTGGCGGCGATCAGACGCGCTGCGGCTGTGTTTCGGGAGATTGTGCTTGGTGGTGACGGATGAGCCATGCCGTGGAGACCAGAGGGGCCAGCCACAGCATGGCGAGAGTGATCATGTCCACCCAGGGGGTGGCCGAAATGTGCCCGCACCGCTCCTCGGCAATTCCGCCGGCGGTAACAGCAGTGGTGCACTCCTTAGCCCAGAAGGTGAACACGGCGGCGGGTGCGAAGCCGCCTGGAAGGAGGAGGGTTCCGACGATCTTGTCGCGCGTGCGCCATTGACTCGATGTCCATAGCATCAGGACTCCAGTCAGCCAGCCTACGGCGAACAAGAATGCGCCCACCTCGACGAGCAGGACGATCGCCAGAGGTTCCCAATGGTGTCGACGGTTCCGCGATACGGGATCACTCACGAGGCAGACCGTATGCCTGTGAAGATTCTGTGCGGTAGTGCCGTTCTGGCCATCAAAAAGTGGAAGGAATCATTCGATGCCCGCACCCCCTCTGACGCTAGAGGAAAAGGGTGAAACTGTGTGTAATTATGGGGTTTCGCAACCGAGACTGTCGGTTGCGGCAATGGCTCATTCCGCTAGCCTCGACGTTCGCGAGTCCCCGTCGGTTCACTGAGCGTTTTCAGCGTTGCCGCTCCAGGGTGAGGACGGCTTTGGCGATTGACGTCATGCGGTTTGGACTGCATCGGGATCTGCGGAAGATGTGCCAGGACTTCAGGCGGGCGACCCCTCGTTCGACCGGGCCCGTGCCGCGGCCAGGGCCCGGTTGAGGGTCTTCTCCGTGGGGGTGAGTTCCTGCAGGGGCCTGCGTTTGATGCCCGTGGTCAGCCAGGGGCCGCCGCCCTGGTAGGCGAGGTCAGCCAGGATGGGGACGCCCTGGCGCTCGCAGATGCGGATGATCCGGTGGGTGCGGGCGGCGGTCAGGTCGTGAGTTCGGCCCGGCAGCGTGGGTGAGAGCCTCAGCAGCCGGCCATCTGGATCGGTGACCACCTGTACGTTCACGCCGTGCCGGCGGTGCTTGTGGGAGTAGTCGGTCCGTCCGTCGCCGACCCGGTCGCATTCGGCGACGGTGCCGTCCAGCAGGACGAAGTCGAGGTCGGCCTCGCGCAGGACCTTCAGCAGACCCGGCGCTCGTTCGGCAAGCAGATGGATGACCGCGCTGGTGTAGGCGTGGGCGGTGGACTCGCTGATCCCGAACCTTGCAGCGATCTTCGCCAGGGTGATGTGCTCGCGCAGGTACACCAGTGCCACCATCGCGCGCTGGGACGGACGGAGCTTGCAGGCCGGTCGCCCTCGCGGGTGACGATGAGCATGGTGACCCACTCCACGAGCGCATGGGGCAGGTCGAGTGCGGCAGGATAGACGACCAACGAGGCCCCCGAGCAGCGTGATTGAGACGTCAGACATCTCGATCAACAGCCCAGGGGGCTCGCTCGTTGCGGCTCGTGGACCGTCACCTGATCGGTGGCCGCCTCGAAGAAGCTCACTGCCATCGAGGTGTCGGCCGGCCGTCCGGATCCAGCCCATACGGCCACAACCTCGTCAGGGGTGAGAGCCGCGCCAAAAGGGAGCCGCCGTGGTCGGCGAACTGTCGGTACAGGACCTCGGCGCTGTGCCAGTCGCCGTCCTCCTCCCGCAACTGGGCCAGACGCAGCAGGGCTCTGATGTCGCCATGGTCGGCTGCCTGTCGATACCGCCCTGCGGCGCCGTCCCGGTCCCCAAGCTCCTGCCGCAGCTCGGCCAGGCGAACCAGGGTGTCCTGGTTGCCGAGGTCGGTGGCCTGCCGGGCCAAGGACTCGGCGCCGTCCCGGTCCCCGCTCTTCTCCCGCAGCTCGGCCAGGCCCAGCAGGCCGACGCTGTCGCCGTGATCGGCCGCCTGCCGGTACAGGATGGCAGCGCCTTCCCAGTCCCCGGCCGCCTCCCACAGGTCGCCCAGGCGGATTAGGGCGCTGGTGTCGCCGTGGCCAGCGGCCTGCCGAGCCAGGGACTCGGCGCCATCCCGGTCCCCGACCTCCTCCCACAGCTCGACCAGGCGGGCCACGGCATCGGTGTCGCCGAGGTCGGCGGTTTGCTGGTACAGAATCTCGGCGCCGTCCTCGTCCCCCACCTTCTCCCGCAGCTCGGCCAGGCGGAACAAGGCTCTGGTGTCGCCAAGGTCGGCGGCCTGCCGAGCCAGGGACTCGGCGCCATCCCGGTCCCCGACCTTCTGCCGCAGCACGGCCAAGCGGGCCAAGGCTCTGGTGTCGCCGAGGTCGGCGGCTTGCTGGTACAGAATCCCGGCGCCGTCCTCGTCCCCCACCTTCTCCCGCAGCTCGGCCAGGCGGAACAAGGCGAAACTGTCGCCGAGGTCGGCGGCTTGCTGGTACAGAATCCCGGCGCCGTCCCGGTCCCCCGATTCCTCCCTCAGCCTGGCCAGGCGGCAGAAGACGTCGGTATCGCCCAGGTCGGCGGCCTGCCGAGCCAGAGACTCGGCGCCGTCCCAGTCCCCGGCTTTCTCCCGCAGCTCGGCCAGGCGGCGCAGGGCGTCCGTGTTGCCGAGGTGGGCGGCATGTTGGCGAAGGTGGTGAGCCCATTGGAGGCGGTGGCGTCTTTCGGCTGACGTGGCGAGGTCATCCAGATCGTTGTGGTTAGTGAGGTAGGTGTGGGCGGCGTGCCAGAAGGAGGCGGGTGGGCAGACGTGGCGGCGGGTGGTTCGGCCGTGTTGTTCGAGGTAGTCGGCGAGCCGGAACACCGGCCCTGCCGGCTGCGGTGAGGGGGTGCTGTCAGGTGTGAGGGGGCCTGGTCGTCGTTGTGGTCGGGGGTTGATCCGGCGCAGGGGGGCTTGTTTGCCATGGACCTGTTTGGCGAGGTAGGCGTATGCCTGTTCCGCCCAGTCGTCGGTGAGCTGGTCGTAGTCGGTGTCGTGGAGGTAGTCGGAGACGGCGTTGGTGAGGAAGGCCTGCGGCAGGTGCAGGCCTACTCCGAGCCGACGGGCGTCCATCGCCGCTTCCAGCAGGGCACGGACGGTCGGGGGGCCGGTGCGGAAGCGCTCCACGAGTGCGGGGCCTCCGCCCAGGTCCTGTGCTAGCCGCCCGTCGGTACCGACGCGGGTGAGAGCGTCGGCCAGCAGCTGGTCGCCGTTCTCGGCCAAGGCCTTGGCCGCCGCGAGGGCAGGGGCATCGAAGGCATCGGGTAGGCGCAGGATGCGGCCGGCGAGCAGCTCCCGCACCCTGCTGTGCGGATCCGTTGCGCCCGGCAGGGGCAGCACCGTGTACTCCTCGGCGTATTCGGGCCAGAGGGTGCCCAGCACGAGCACCGGCCCACGGTCCGGATCGACGAGCAGCGAGTGGAGAGCCGCCGCGATCCGCTCACCGACCCTGCCGTCGCCTAGGTAGTGCTGGGCCTCGTTCAGCCACACCACCGTCCGCGGGCCGACCCGATGTAGTTCCTCCAACGCGGCCTCGGCCCGGGTCGGGTCGAACGGATGCCACAATCGCCACCCCAATCCACCCAACGCCTGCACGGCCTCCCAGCAGGCCCGTGTCTTGCCCGTCGACGACTCACCGACCAAGACCACCAGCCCACTGCGCCCCTGCCCGGCCGTCCGCACCACCTGAGCCAAGACCTGGTCGTGCTCCCGCTCCACATACCCAGGCAGCACCCGTGCCTCCATCAGGTCGGCCCCCGCGGGGGCGGTACTGGCGGGATGGACCTCCAGCGCGTGCGGATCCCACTGCCCGACCGGCCGCCCCGGCCCCTCCAAACTCTCCCCGGCCACACCTGCGCCGGCTGCGATCCGCTGCAACGCCAGCAGCTCCTCCACCGGCAGCCCAAGCGCCTGGGCAAGGGCCCCCACGGTCGCCTCCGAGGGCGATTGGGCGTCGGTCTGGAACGCTGCGGACACAGTCGTGCGCCCCAGGTCTGCGCGTCTGGCAAGCAGGGTCTTGTTCGACCCTGCCCGGGCCAGCCCGTTCCCCAGCCTTGTGCGCAGCTCGGTCAGGGCCGAGTCCGGCGTATGGGCGGTCTGCTTGTCGTGCACTGCTCCCCCGAGGTGGTGTGTTCGCCGGCGTTCATCTTCGTCCCGGCGAACCACGGCGGACACCGATTCCAGGACGGTCGTTCACGTCATCAGCCCACCTCCCAGAAGGAAGTCAGTCGTGAACGTCGCCGTGCTCCTCCTCGCCACCGCCCTTGTCGTCATCGTCGCCTCGCTCGCCGCCGCCGGCGCGGGCAAACTCGCCCGCCTCGACGGCGCCACCTACCCAACCGCCCTTACCCGTGCCGCCGTCACCTTTGCCGCCGTCATTGCCCTCGCCGCCACCATCGCCGCTGCCTTTGCCGCCCTTTTCGCCTGACTGCACCGGCCTCGGTGCTGATCTCTACGGCGTGCGTTGAACCTTCGGTGGGTTGCGTCCAGGGGAAGTGGTGTACCGGTTCCCACCTGATCCGGGTGTTCGTCCCGGCGTCGGAGTGAGGGTCCCCCGCAGGGGCGGGGCGACACACCGGCCGAGAAGGTCGCCTGGTCAATGTCCGGACTATGCCCGCAGGCGCGGGGCCTAGTGGGCGAGGACGCTGACCACAGCGAGGTCGATCGGACCATCCCGTGGGCACCCGATCAGATCGGACGAAGCGCAATGCGCCTTGATTGAGTCGAGTCTCTCGACGTGCCAGCATTACCGTCCGGCCACAGAGCCGGGAATCGAAGCAGCATGACACCTTCCAGCGGTCACCGAGACGCGATCGGCGCAGGGCCACTGCCTCGCAGGACAGCAGCCCTCGCCAACGCGCCTCACAACCCGCGGCTCTCTTTGCCCGACCCCAAGCCCGCCGAGTTACGAGCGAACCTGCCGCCCACACACCTGGGGACATAGGTGTGCCCCAGAACCATCATCATTCCTTCTCGGAGCGCACGGATCGTCATCATCGGTGCCGTCCTCAAACGCTTGGTGTCGGCTTCGAAGGCAGCCAGCCGACTGCGGTACACGGCACGATCCGCAACAGCGTCCTTCACGTTTTTCAACATTCCGAGGTAGAGGTCCCAGTCCTCGTGCGGCTGCCGGAGCTCGACCACACCGCACTCGACCTCCACCAACCAGCCCGCCTCGGCCGCCAAGTCGCGGGACAGGTTCGCCGCCTCCTCATCAAGCCCGACGCACCGCGCCAGCTCCTCGTCCTCGAAGCGCACCTGATGGCTGTCTTCGCTCCAGTCGTCCACCGTCAGGTCCAGGCGAGCCGCCAACTCGAAGAGGACCACTTTGGACATCTGAGGCAGATCGGCATCCCAAACAGCATCAATGTAGTCCTCGCGGCGATTGGCGTTCGGGAGCGGCGGCCTGTTGGCGCCGCTCTCGCCGCTCGTTCGCTCGTCACGAAGGCCTCGTAGAGCCGCCTGGTAGCTCTCGCCTGTCTCCTTCATGCGGCGTCGCACTTCCCTCTGTCGTGCATGGCGCTTGGTCACTGATCGCTCTCTCAGCACCGACCCCGTGATCCGATGCGTGAACGGATCGAACCTTGCCGTACAGCGAGGATGCGGAGCACCTTCGGGCTTCACCGCTCCCGTTCACGGGCCGAAGGAGCGAAGCCGGGACCGTCGCCGCTGTGCGGTCCGCCGACTTCAACGAGCAGCTTCCCCCCTCGTTACGGTCGCCCTGCGCCCTGTTGCAGACCACGCGCACCCGCCCCGCCGAGATAGGTCTGGCGAGTCCTCGGTCTACCCCAGACCGACGGACGTCGTCGCCGAATGGCTCAGGAGCGCGCTCTGGAGCAATCTGAAGGGGTGAGTAAGAAGCGCGCCCCGATAGTGGTACACGGGCCGTCGTCCACTGGTGGACGACGCGTGACCGCGCGTACGCATGGGCATGACGAGCCGCTTGGGACCGCGTTTTCAGATCATGACTTGATCGTTTTCCTCGAAGCTGCCGGTGTCACCGACCCTGACAGGGTGGTGGATGATCCGGAGTGGGTCGAGTGGGCTGGAGGGCCGGCACACGAGTGGCGGCTGCCGAAATAACACGACATCGCGCTGCCGCGGACCAAGGACGCGCTCAGCGCTGCCGCCGAACCACTCGCCGCATCACACCGAGGGCCGGTCCCAGTGAAGACGGCCGAGCCTGCTGCCACCCCAGGCGGCACAATGCTGCTGTTCTGACCCGCGCACCTTCAGCGCAGCGACCGCCACTCGGCCAGCGGATCGAACCCGAGCAGATTCACTTTGGTCGCCCTCGTCGACGCCTTCGGCGTCCACGCAAGATACGACGGGTAGGGAAGCTCCAGGTGGGCAGCCGGCGGCGAGTCCATATAGTCGGCCTTCGGGCAGCCGTCGACGTGCGGGCACTCCTCGACGACCCGGTTGCAGAATCTGCACAGCAAGCCCCTGACCAGGCCGGTCGCATAGTCGTGGTCGACCATCGCGCCGGGCAGCGCGTGGCACAGGTGGCAGTCGGCGCCCAGCGCCTCAACCAGCGCGGTACGCAGCCTCCGGACCTCCCGGGTCCGGGCCGGGGGCGGCGGCCAGTAGTGGAAGCTCTCGTAGGGGCCGCCGTACCCGTGCCCCTGGCAACGAAGCCCGGCCGGTACCGAATCGAGGGGGACGCCCTCCTCGCCCACTAGGTTCACGAACCACCGCTGGTCGAGGCAGCGGTACTGCTCGTAATCGCCGGCCTGTACTGCTCCCGCGCTCGTGGACCACCAGGAGCAGTCCTGCCGGTGCTCCCAGCCTTGCTCGACCAACAGCTTCTTCGAGCAGTGCATTTGGTCGCCGCTCATCAGGTGGTAGCGGCCGTCGTCGCCGAGGACAGCCATTCTCGGTGAATCCGGCACCGGCGCGCTGGTCAGGCGGCACGGCGTCCCCGCAGCCTCCCTCACCATCTGGTCCACTCCCCAGACGCCGAAATGCGCGTTGTCCCACAGCAGCTTCGCCCGACGGTAGGGCGGCAGATCGTCCAGGGTTGCCATGAGACACATCGTGCCGGACAGCACTGACAAGGAGGAGCTGGCCAGGGGTGCCACTTTGGGGGCAGCACCGGTTGGTTCCGATACTCCGCGGACTCCCCGCCCCTCACCTGCTGCACCGTGCCCTCATTCCACCTTTGATGCGAATCGCTCAACCTCGCCCTGCACTCGCAAGTCGCGCTTGGTCGACTCTGGGCTGTTGATCGCCGAGTCGGCCCTCCGGCCCACTGGCGGGGCCTTGCGGTGTCGGAGCGAGCGGGACAGATGGCACTGCGGACGGCAGTGTCAGTCCGCGTTCGTACAGTTACTCAATGACAGAGGTGCGCAGACGGGGGACCTCGGTGTCACCAGCAAGAAGCACAAGGAGTCATGTGCGAGCCGACTTCACCGAGCGGACACGACGGCTGCTCGCGCAACGGGCGGCCTTCCGCTGTTCGAACCCTCAGTGCGGGGCGCTGACAATCGGACCCGGGGCCGGCCACGATGGCATCTCAGATACAGGAACGGCTTCCCACATTTTCGCCGCTGCGCCGGGAGGGCCCCGTGGAACCGGCGGCCTGTCTATGCAAGAGCGGTCCGACATATCCAACGGAATCTGGATGTGCGCAACATGCGGGCGCCTGATCGACGCGAACGCAGGAAACCGTTATTCGGCGTCACTCCTCCGCAGTTGGAAGGACCTGCACGAGCACCGGATCCGCCTTGACCAAGCTGGACAAACGCAGCCATTTGGCTGGGTTCAGTCCCTTGAGGTCGTCAGCCATTACGTCCTACCACCAGGAGTGATTCAACTTTCAAAACTGAACCTTCTGTTCGGGATGAACGATTCGGGCAAGACGCGTCTTCTCTATATGCTGAGATCGCTGACTTCGCCACATTTATTGATGGGCAGCCCGTATCCAGCAGACCTCTCATGCTCCATTACCTGGTTCGATCCAGCACTCCGTAAGGCAGAGGTGAGAGTCCAGGGCGAAATACTTGACTATCAGGTCGATGGAAAGAGAGCCCCCCTACCTCCTCGCCCGTACAGGGTACTTACATTTAGCGAGGACATCTCTCGTCGGGAGGACTTCCGTTCAGGCGGGACCACCGTGTCTGGGATAGCTGAATTTCTTGGCATCGATCCCTGGACTGTACGGACAGTGATCGACAACATGCCCGCTTTACTTCCGGATGCTATAGCCGATGTCGCCGTGGACGGTGACTACGTATGGATTGATCACCGGAGAGGTTCATGGGGAGGGAAAGGCGACGAAGACCGGTGGGCCCCGTGGTACTACGCACTCGCAGTATTTGCAGAATTGCAGGCACGCATGGAGCCGACAATTCTCGTGCTGGACCAACCGTTCCTATATATGCATCACCGACCGCAGTTGAAAATTATGGAGCTGTTCGAGTCGACAGCCTGGACCTTCCAAGTCATCTTGGCAGAGCACAGCCCTGTCGCGTACGAGCGGCGGATTCACGGCTGGAGCGCGACGGTGCTCGTTCAGACACCGGGGCTCAGGTCCCGCATCTCGCAGGATGAAGCAGACCTGGAGCGCCTCGGAGGCGACTAGAGCGCTTACCTCCGATCACTGCGCCGACCAGATCAAGATGGCGGCAAGGTGGAGTCCTGCGAGGTAGATGGTGGCGGTCTTGTCGTATCGGGTGGCCCCACCTCCGCTTGAGGGTGAAGCGGTAGCACGCGTGCGGTGAGGCAGGGCCCGTCCAGCGAGATCTGGAAGGGCCCTGCCTGGCCTTGCCGGGACCATTAACCCTTGCTGATCACGAGCCCTGCCATCGCGGCGCTCAATGTGAGACAGGCTCCGAACGCCGTGCCAGCCTTCAGCAGGACAGCCGGAAGAGGGTTGCCGCCGAGGTGGTGCAGCACGCCCGTGATCCCTCCGCAGATCACGGCCGTTTCCACGGCTACCACCCCGCTCAACACCCAGATGACGACGTACTCGTATGACACCTGCAGCCCTCCTCCGTAGTTGTCCGGCCCCACCTTCCACCTGTGATCGACACTCCTTGTTCACCATGCACAATGGTGAACAGAGGTGAACAAGGAGATCGGGGGAGGGTGCGTGACGAGCGACCCGCTGGCTGAACTGGGTCAGCGCCTAACTGACTTGCGTGCGATGAGCGGCTGGAACGTCAATCAGCTCGTCGCTAGGTGCGATTCTTTGGGGCGGACAGTGATCAGCAACGCACTGAATGCCCGTAAGGGCCGGAAAGTCCCATCTGCGGACACGGTCGTTAGGATCTGCCGGGCTCTCGGCGCAGACTCAACTCCGCTGCTTGACCTGCTCAGGCAGGCCAAGGAGGATCGGCGGACTCCGCCCCCCGGGCCGCGAGCAGAGGACCGGAGCCGGCAGTTCGCCCGAGAACCCAGCTCTGAGGTGTATGTTGCCGCCGACACTTCAGGCCGGTTCGACCCGCTACGACGTGAGAATCTGGAACGTTCAGTGCAGTGGGCGCTGGAAAGTGCTCCACCCGTCCCGCTCGCCTCGTTCCCCGCGGCGCCGATTGAAGGTCTGTACGCCCTGTACTACGTGGGGTCGCACTCGCTCTATCACCCGGTGTCCTCACCGGCTTGCGCGGTTCCGATCTATGTCGGCAAGTCCGTGCCGGGTGGGAGGTCTCGTAGCGGGGCGGTCGTCCGGGGTTCCATGAATCGCCGGCTGCGCACCCATCAGCGATCGCTCGAGTACGTCCACGACCTTGATGTCCAGGACTTCCTGGTGCGGTATCTCCCAGTAGACGAAATCTGGACGATCGGCCCTGAGGGGCTCATGATCGGTGATCACCGACCGGTCTGGAACGTCGTCGCCGAAGGCTTCGGGGCCCACATGCCGGGGAGTGCTCGGGCGACGGCGCCTCGAACGCTCTGGGATGAACTGCATCCGGGGAGGCCGCAGGCCGAACACCAGAGGGACGCCAGGTTGAGCCGCGCCGAGCTGCAACGGGCGGTGCAGCAGCACTTCGCTCGCATGGCAGATGACTGACGTCCCTATATCAGAACTCAGCCGGCGTCCTGGCTGTCCCGCGCGACGCCGGAGCCCCATCGCACCGCAGGAGACGGTGCCACCAGGCGGAAGGCTCTTGTTCGGAGCCGCGCCCCCGGCCTTCCCCGCGATCAGACACCGACCCTGATCGCGGGGAACACGCACTCGCTAGATGTCGGTCCGCATGAGGACGATGAACCGAAGGTCCAGGTTACGAAGCGGCGCCAAGGCGTGAATCTTGACGCTCACCTGCTGATCACGATGCGCAGGGAGACGGAGCCGGCGCACATGCCCGTCTGGATGGATGATCGCTTCCTTGTCGGCCCAGAGTTCCCGTGCATCCTGGTTGCCAGCCAGGATGTCGTCCTTCAAACGGCGCAGGCCTTCGTCATCTGGATGACGGCCTGAGGCGACGCGAATTTGGGCAAGGAATGGACGCGCCCAGTCTTCCTTCCAATTGACCAACTGCTCGCGCGCTTCAGGGTAGAGAAATGCCCATCGCATGAGATTCGGCTCGTATGGCATCCACGGGAACCACTCCTCTTGAGGCTCATTGTGAGCAATGATGTCCCAGCTGATGTTCGAGAGGTAGGCCGGGTGAGGCAACATCCCGTTCAGCAGCTTCTGCATGTCCTCGTCCACAGCGACATCCGCGGATAGACCGAAGGGCGGCGGGGAGTACCCCAGGGAGAGCTGGAAGAGCATGACTCGTTCACTCTCGGACAGGCGCAGCGTCAACGCCACGCGCTGCAGAAATTCCGGAGAGAAGTCGGCATTCCTCCCCTTCTCCAATGCCCTGTACCACGTCAGGCTGACGCCAGTCAGCATGGCAACTTCGGCTTGAGTCAGGCCAGGCTTCAGGCGTCGCCGGCCTGTATCAACACCGAGAATCCGACGCGGGTCAAGCCGCTGACGCCAGAAGGCGAGCAGGTTACCCAACTCGTCGAGCCGGTCCTTCTCCGAAGAGAGAGGCTCCTCACACACGCACACGACCCCTCACTCGCGCTCAACCCTCTTGAACTCACAGACAGTGAAGGCGTATGCACAAGCACAAAAGGTGACGCGAGTCATTCTCCTGCAAAACGCGCAGGTCAAACCAACTTCTGAATGAGTGCCAGGCGTCAATGGCGGACACTCGCAGACGACCCCGAGGAGCAGATGGTTGACGCCTTCAACTGTCGCCACCACTGCTGTCGCCACTGCGGGTGACGACAATACGTGCGCATGATGTTGAAGTCGAACTGATCAGTCAGTTGTGGATCATTCGTACATCTAACTCATACGCACTCACGGAGGTAACTCAGTCATGGCACGGTCCGTCCTGATCACCGGAGGAAACCGGGGAATCGGTCTCGCCATCGCTCAGGCGCTCGCCGCCCAGGGTGATCGCGTAGCCGTTACCTATCGCAGCGGCCAGCCGCCGGAGGGGGTGCTCGGCGTGCGCTGTGACGTCACCGACACAGCAGACGTCGACAGGGCCTTCGCCGAAGTGGAAGAAGCCCACGGACCCGTCGAGGTCCTCGTGGCCAACGCCGGCATCACGCGAGACGGTCTCCTGATGCGGATGCCCGAAGAGGACTTCGACGCGGTACTCGACACCAACCTCAAGGGCGCCTTCCGGGTGGCAAAGCGCGCCACTCGCGGCATGATGAGGGCTCGCCGGGGGCGCATCATTCTGATTTCGTCGGCGGTCGCCCTGGCGGGCGAAGCCGGTCAGACCAACTACGCCGCGTCCAAGGCGGGCCTCGTCGGGTTTGGGCGGTCACTCGCCAAGGAACTGGCCCCGCGAAACGTGACCGTGAACATCGTCGCCCCGGGCCTTACGGTGACCGACATGACGGCCGCCCTTCCCGAGGAGCGGATGCAGGCCATCGTCGACCAGGTTCCGCTCGCTCGCGCGGGCGAACCGCGCGAGATCGCCCACGCGGTCACCTTCTTGGCGAGCCCCGATGCGGCATACATCACCGGCGCCGTCATCCCGGTCGACGGTGGCGTCTCCATGGGGCACTGACTAGGCGCGCACTAGTGCTGCCTCGCAGAAGTTCGTTGAGGGGGTTGAGCAAGCTCACCCCGTCGTAATCGGCAAGGTGCTGGAGCCCGTTTGTTCACCGGATTCCAGAGTCGGGGTGTTCGGCATCCCATTCCTGGCGCGCTTGCGCGATGGCGTCGCGGTGTTGAGCCGACCAGTCCGTGAGGGCTTTGACCAGATACGTGAGGCTGTGGCCCATCGTCGTGAGCTCATACTCGACCTGCGGGGGCACCGTGGGATGCACAGTCCGGGTGACCAGGCCGTCGCGTTCCAGCCGCCGCACGGTGAGCGTCAGCATCCGCTGCGAGATACCGGGGATGGCGCGCTGTAGTTGCCGAAAACGGCGGACGCCCTGGGCCAGTTCAACGACGACCAGGACCGACCATTTGTCGCCGATCCGGTCGAGCACGTCGCGGATCCCGCAATCCTCGTGCTCGTCGCCGCAGCTGACGACGGGGACGGTGGTTACCCCGGTGTGCCCCACTGACATGGAAGTGCCTCCTTACGTTCCCCGGCACAAAACCGCAGGATGATCCCGGTTACCGAAGAGAACCTACCGGAACGGGAAGACCCTGATGATCCTGATTACTGGCGCCACCGGCGCCCTGGGCACACTGATCTCCGAACGGCTGGCCGACCGCGACGACACCGTCCTTGGAACGCGCGACCCTCAGCAGCTCAAGGCCCCGCTGCCGGTCCGCCGCATCGACTTCGACGAGCCCGGCACCCTTGCCGGAGGCTTCGAAGGTGTGGATGTGCTGTTGCTGATCTCCGCGGGCTACGGCGAGGACGACACCGTCATAGCCCGGCACGGCGCCGCCATCGCCGCCGCAGAGAAGGCCGGCGTGAGGCATGTCGTCTATACGAGCCTGACCGCCGACGGCGATCACCTCCCCTACGCCCTGCCGCACCGCTGGACCGAGCGTCGCCTGCAGGAGAGCGGCATGGACTGGACGATCCTGCGCAATGGCCTGTATGCAGAGTTGCTGGGCTGGCTCGCGGCCCCGTCGGCCGACGGGCGGATCACAGCCCCGCTCGGAGAGGGCCAACTGGCCGCCGTGGCCCGAGCGGACCTGGCCGACGCCGCGGCACGTGTGACGGTGGACGCACCCGCTCATGCGGGGCGCATCTACGAACTCGTCGGCGAGCAGGCCATCGGCGGCGGCGAGCTGGCCCGCGCGCACGGCCCGCACGTGACCTACGAGCCGGAGACTCTTACCCAGGCCCGCACCCGTATTGCCGCTTCCGGCGCCGAGCCCTTCCAGGTGCCGATGCTGGTGGGTACCTACTCCGCCATCGCGGCCGGGTTCATGTCCCGCACCGGCGGTGACCTGCGTCAACTGTTGGGCCGCGCACCCCACTCTGTGCTCGCAACAGCCCTCGCATAGCCCCCCAGCCACCAGCCCGCGCCGCCAGGAAACGGCCATGCCTCATCCAACTACGTCGATTTCAACGGCGGTTGTGGTGAACCTCGCCGCGCCAGGGCGTACGCGCCTGCGGCGGCTGGCAACCTCCGTGACCGCACAGGTGAGGCAGGTACTGCGGGCGAAGATCGTTCTCGCAGCGGCCGACGGGCTGACCAACGCCGCGATCGCACGCGAGCTGAAGATCAGCGTCAACACGGTGCGCAAGTGGCGGGGCCGGTTCGCCGCCGACGGCGTAGCCGCTCTGGCCGACGCGCAACGCTCCGGCCGGCCCCGCCTCTACGGACCACAGGTGCGCGTCGCCGTCGTGGCCGCCGCCACCAGCGCGCCCCCGTACCCGGAGTCAACCTGGTCGCATCGCAGGATCGCCGCGCAGGTCGCGGGCACGGCCTTCGCCGAGATCTCACCGTCCCAGGTCGGCCGCATCCTGGCGGACCTGGATCTGAAACCGCACCGGGTGCGGGGCTGGCTCACCCGCCGGGACACTCCGGACTTCTGGCAACGGGCCACCGACGTCTGCAACCTGTACCTCAACCCACCCGAGGGCGCGGTGGTGCTTTCCATCGACGAGAAGACCGCAATCGCCGCACGATCCCGACGCCACCCTGGGCAGGCGCCCCGGCCCGGACGAATGGCCCGGCAGGAGTTCGAATACCGCCGACACGGCACCGCCTCCCTCGTTGCAGCACTGGATGTACGAAGCGGTGAAGTCCTCACCGAGACCATCACGCGCAACAACGCGGCCACCTTCACCGCCTTCCTCGAACAGGTCGATACGGTCATCGACCCCGCCAAAGACATCCACATCGTCCTCGACAACGGCTCCTCGCACACGGCAAAGCACACAAAGACATGGCTGGCCGCCCACCCGCGCTGGCACGTCCACTGGACACCCCCGCACGCTTCCTGGCTGAACCAGATCGAGCTGTTCTTCTCCTCCCTGACACGTCGGGTCCTGCGCAACGGCGACTTCCGCAGCCGAGACCACCTCATCGACAAGCTGGACGCCTACGTCATCCAGCACAACAAGACCGCGAAGCCGTACCGCTGGACCTATGACGGCACCCCACTCAAGACAGCGTGATCGGCACCCCTCTACGAACTTCTGCGGGGCAGCACTAGGTGTTCTGTCCACGGAGGTTGGGTGCGGTGACAGTGGTCACCGTCTGGGGATCTTGAACGAGTGAGGGCCTTCCGGGTTCGGTGTGGATTGCGACGTCTACACCAGCCCGAAAGGCCCTCATGCCCCACCGTAATGCACCTCTGACCGAGACCGGACGTCTGCGGCTGGCCCGCTGCGTGGTTGATGACGGATGGCCTCTGCGCCGGGCGGCGGAGCGGTTCCAGGTCTCGCCGACCACAGCCCAGCGGTGGGCCGGGCGATACCGCCAACTCGGCGAGGCGGGGATGAGCGACCGTTCCAGCCGCCCCCACCACAGCCCTCGACGCACGCCGACGCGGGCCGAACGCCGGATCATCAAGGTCCGCCTCACACGGCGGTGGGGACCTGCCCGCATCGCGCACCTGCTGGGCCTGGTGCCCTCCACCGTGCACCGCATCCTGGTCCGCTTCGGCCTGGCCCGGCTCAGCCACCTCGACCGAGCCACCGGCCGGGTCATACGCCGCTACGAACGCGACCGGCCCGGCGAACTCGTGCACGTGGACATCAAGAAGCTCGGCAACATCCCCGACGGCGGCGGCCACAAGGCCCTGGGCCGCCAGGCAGGCCGCAAAACCCGCTCCGGAGCCGGCTACAGCTACATCCACACCGCCGTCGACGACCACTCCCGCCTCGCCTACAGCGAGATCCACACGGACGAGAAGAAAGAGACCGCCACCGCCTTCTGGACACGCGCACACGCCTACTTCACCGGCGTCGGGATCACCGTCGAACGGGTCCTGACCGACAACGGAGCCTGCTACAAGTCCTACCTCTGGCGCGAAACCCTGACGGCGGCCGGGATCACCCACAAGCGAACCCGGCCCTACCGGCCACAGACCAACGGCAAGGTCGAACGACTCAACCGCACCCTGCTCGACGAATGGGCCTACGCAAAGCCCTACCACTCAGAACAGGAACGACGCGACGCGTTCCCCCGCTGGCTGCACTCCTACAATCACCACCGCGGACACACCGCGCTCGCAGGCAAACCACCCGCCAGCCGCGTCCCCAACCTCACAGGGCAATACAACTAGGTGTCGTTGCCCTTGGGGAGACGGGTGTGTGCGCAAGGGTTCGAGTCTCGGAGCGAGGGCTCGGCGTTGACTGCCGACTGGAGGATGCTGAACAGGAGCCCGTGCAGGTTAGCGATGGTCTTGGCGGCATAGGGGCGCCGCACAGTGCCCGCGGGATGCAGGGGGCCGGGCCGACCGTGCTGGAGGTCAAGGATCCACTGACTGACGTGGTCTCGGGTGATCTTGTTTCCGAGGTCGGAGATGGAGTGCTCGCCGAACCACGGCTGCATGTGCCTATCGACGAATTTGCCGTAGTTGGCCCGAGTCTGGTCGGATATATCCGTCAGCAGCCCTATGTAACTGTGGGCGTAGACCGGGAACATGAGCGAGTCCGGCACATCTGACTCTTCTGACTCGACGAACCCTCTGCCCTTGACCCAGCCCGGCGGCCATTGCTGTCCGTGACCGTTGACGAGGTCGCGGAAACGTTTCGCCTTGTCCTCGTCGTCGAAAGTCTCCTGCTCGCTGCGCCCCGTTCGAGTGCCGCCAGCTCGCCACGTCACCGTGTAGGAGACGTCCCCGGACTTCCGTCTGTAGGTCCTGATCCCAGCCATACGAGGGATCCTACGGAACGTCGGTGCGGGGATCGTGCGGGGAAGGGCGCTACGGTGTTAGCGTCCCTTCATCGTTTCCGCAGGTCAGGTCGTTTCTGCTGTGGTGGGGCGGGTGGGACTCGAACCCACGGCCGACGGATTATGAGTCCGCTGCTCTAACCGGCTGAGCTACCGCCCCATAGCGGCGTGTCGCGTACAAGTGTGCGCGCCGTCTGCCGCAGCATAGCCGCTCATACGATCTCCTGCTTCGGATGGTCGGCTTCTGCGCTGCTTACTGACCTTGAGGACTTCAGCCAGGTCGGCGCGGTTCCCGCACACATGAAAAAGGACCCCGAAGGGTCCTGGTTCACCGCGCTCCCCCGACTGGACTCGAACCAGTAACCTGCCGGTTAACAGCCGGCTGCTCTGCCAATTGAGCTACAGGGGATCGAAGCTCCCCCGACTGGACTCGAACCAGTAACCTGCCGGTTAACAGCCGGCTGCTCTGCCAATTGAGCTACAGGGGATCGCTTCGTTGCATCGAACGCTCTGACCCGGGTATTCGCCAGGGGGCGGGCGCTCGCTGCGAGACATACATTAGCGCAAGCAGGGGGGTGCTCCGCCAATCGGTATCTCCGGCGGCCCCACGCCGCACCAGAGACCAACCCAAGAGAAGGGTGGCCGCCATGCGCTACCGGCTCACGTTCGTCGCCGGACTGGCCCTCGGTTATGTACTCGGCACCAAGGCCGGACGCGAGCGCTACGAGCAGCTGAAGAAGTGCGCCCGCCAGGTCGCGCAGAACCCGGCCGTACGCAACACCGCGGAGACCGCCACCCAGCAGGGCCGCGTCTACGCCGGCAAGGCCGTCCACGTCGTCACCGAGAAGGTCGGCGACCGCTTCCCCGACTCCCTCACCCAGCGGGTCCGCACCTTCCGTACGCGCACCGTCGCCACGGAGGAGGACGACTGGGGCACGAGCAACACGTGACGGCGGCGGGCAAAGACCCCCTCGGCCGGAAGGCGCCCGGGGGTCGTGGGCACCCTCGGCCAGAGCAAGCCTCGTGTTACGGCAGAATTCACCGGCATGGGGATAGTCGCCGGCTTGGACAGCTCGCCCGATTTCACACGCATCGTGGTCTGTGACACGGACACGGGCGCCGTGCTGCGCCAGGGGTATGCCCAGCACCCGATCGACACGCCGGACGGCGCCTCGCGCCCGAGCGACGTGGACCCGCAGGCCTGGCTGCTGTCGCTGGGCGAGGCCGCGGGGGGCGGCCTGCTGGAGGGCGTGCAGGCCATCGGCGTCTCCTCCCAGCAGAACGCGCTGATCCCGCTGGACGCGCAGGGCAACACCGTGCGCCCGGCGATCGCCGGCGGCGACAAGCGGGCGCAGGTCGCGGCGGCCGACCTGATCGACGCGCTCGGCGGCCGGGAGGCCTGGGCGCAGGCGGTCGGCAGTGTGCCGCAGGCCGCCCAGCCGGTGACCAAGCTGCGCTGGCTCGCGAAGAACGAGCCCGAGAACGCCGCCAGGACCGCCGCCCTGCTCCAGGCCCACGACTGGCTCGTCTGGCAGCTGCTGGGCCGGCCGGTCCGCCGTACGACCGACCGGGGCGGGGCCTCCGGCACCGGGTACTGGTCCGCCGCCACCGGCGGCTACCGGCCCGACCTGGTGGACCTGGCGCTCGGTCACCAGGCGATGCTGCCGGAGGTGATCGGCCCGTCGGACGCGGCCGGTACGACCCCGGAGGGGCTGCTGATCTCCGCCGGCACCGGGGAGACCATGGCCGCGGCGTTCGGGCTGGGGATCGGGCTGGAGGACGCGGTCGTCTCGCTCGGGGCCTCCGGGTCCGTGATGGCCGTGCACCCGGAGGCGCTCGCCGACCAGTCCGGGATGATCACCTCTCTCGCCGACGCCACCGGCATGCACCTGCCGGTCGTCACCACCCTGAACGCCGTACGCACCCTGCGCGGCACCGCGGAACTCCTCGGGCTGTCCGACCTGGAGAGCCTGTCCGAGCTGGCGATGAAGTCCACGCCGGGCTCCCACGGCCTGGTCATGCTCCCCTACCTGGAGGGCGAGCGGACGCCGAACCTGCCGCACACCGCCGGCACGCTCGCCGGGCTGCGGCGGGAGTCGATGAAGGCCGAGCACCTGGCGCGGGCGGCGTTCGAGGGCATGCTGTGCGGGCTCGCGGACGCGCTGGACGTGCTGCGCGGCCGGGGCGTGGAGGTGCGGCGGATCTTCCTGCTGGGCCAGGCGGCCGAGCTGCCGGCCGTGCAGGCGGCGGCGCCGTCGCTGTTCGGCGCGCAGGTCGTGGTGCCGCAGCCCGCCGACTACGCGGCGATCGGCGCGGCCCGGCAGGCCGCCTGGGCGCTCGGTGTGACGCAGGGCACGCTCGACCCGCGCACCCCGCCCGCCTGGCACGGAGCGGCCGCGCAGATCCTGGAGCCGGGCGACGATCTGGCCGTGGGGCAGGCGGTGCGCCAGCAGTTCGTCGCGGTACGGGAGCAGACGCATCCGGGGGCGTTCCGGGTGTGACCCGTTCGGCGGTGTTCCGCCCTCGGCTCAATGGGCCAGCCTGTTGGGTTAATCGGTTGAGGTAACACGGGTGGAGTGTTCGACGATAGGGGCCAAGGGCACACCGACCGCCCCCACCGCCGACTCCGAGAGACCCAGCGTGCTCATACGACTTCTGCGGACCTATCTCAGGCCCTACAGGAAAACCATCACTCTGCTGGTGCTGCTGCAGTTCCTGCAGACCTGCGCCACCCTCTATCTGCCCAACCTCAACGCGCGCATCATCGACAACGGTGTCGTGAAGGGGGACACGGGTTACATCCTCTCCTCCGGCGCCCTGATGATCGGCATCTCGCTGATCCAGGTCGTCTGCAACATCGGCGCCGTGTACTACGGCGCCCGGACCGCCGCCGCGCTCGGCCGGGACGTGCGCCTCGCGGTCTTCGAGCGGGTGCAGTCCTTCTCCGCCCGCGAGGTGGGCCACTTCGGGGCGCCCTCGCTCATCACCCGTACGACGAACGACGTACAGCAGGTCCAGATGCTGGCCCTGATGACGTTCACGCTGATGGTGTCGGCGCCCATCATGTGCGTGGGCGGTGTCGTGCTGGCCCTCGGCCTCGACGTGCCGCTGTCCGGGGTGCTCGTCGCCGTCGTCCCCGTGCTCGGCATCTGCGTCACGCTGATCGTGCGCCGGCTGCGGCCGCTGTTCCGGTCCATGCAGGTCCGCCTGGACACGGTGAACCGGGTGCTGCGCGAGCAGATCACCGGCAACCGGGTGATCCGCGCCTTCGTCCGCGACGAGTACGAGCAGGAGCGGTTCGGGAAGGCCAACGGCGACCTGACCGAGATGCAGCTGGCTACCGGCCGGATGCTCGCGCTGATGTTCCCGATGGTGATGACGGTGGTGAACCTGTCGTCCATCGCGGTGGTGTGGTTCGGCGCGCACCGCATCGACAGCGGCGGCATGCGGATCGGTGACCTGACCGCGTTCCTCGCCTATCTGATGCAGATCGTGATGTCCGTGATGATGGCCACCTTCATGTTCATGATGGTGCCGCGCGCGGAGGTGTGCGCCGAGCGCATCGAGGAGGTGCTGGACACCGAATCGAGCGTGGTTCCGCCGCTCGCGCCGGTCACCGAGCTGCGCCGGCACGGCCACCTGGAGATCCGGGAGGCGGGCTTCCGCTATCCGGGAGCAGAGGAGCCGGTGCTGAGGTCCATCGGGCTGGAGGCCCGGCCGGGCGAGACGACGGCCGTGATCGGCTCGACCGGCAGCGGCAAGTCCACCCTGCTCGGTCTGGTCCCGCGGCTGTTCGACGCCACCGAGGGCCAGGTGCTGGTGGACGGCGTCGACGTGCAGGAGGTCGAGCCCGCTCTGCTGGCCAGGACGGTCGGCCTGGTGCCGCAGAAGCCGTACCTGTTCGCCGGCACGGTCGCGACCAACCTGCGCTACGGCAATCCGGACGCCACCGACGAGGAGCTGTGGCACGCGCTGGAGGTGGCGCAGGCCAAGGGCTTCGTGGAGCGGCTGGACGGCGGCCTGGACGCGGTGATCGCGCAGGGCGGCACGAACGTGTCGGGCGGCCAGCGCCAGCGTCTGGCCATCGCGCGCACGCTGGTGCAGCGCCCGGAGATCTACCTCTTCGACGACTCCTTCTCCGCGCTCGACTACGCGACGGACGCGGCGCTGCGCGCGGCGCTCGCCGAGGAGACGGCCGAGGCGACCGTCGTCATCGTCGCCCAGCGGGTGGCGACCATCCGGGACGCGGACCGGATCATCGTCCTCGACGAGGGACGGGTGGTCGGCTCGGGCCGCCACCACGAACTCATGGCGGGCAACGAGACCTACCGGGAGATCGTGCTCTCCCAGCTCACGGAAGCGGAGGCTGCCTGATGGCCGGGCCCATGGGACGCATGATGGCCGGGGGCGGCCCCGACCAGCGCTCGATGGACTTCAAGGGGTCGGGCAAGCGGCTCGTCGCCCAGTTCCGACCGGAACGGTTCACGATCTACGGCCTGCTGCTGTGCGTGGTCGTCAGCGTGGCCCTGAGCGTGGTCGGTCCGAAGATCCTCGGCAAGGCCACCGACCTGGTGTTCTCCGGGATCATCGGCCGGCGGATGCCCGCCGGGGCCACCAAGGAGCAGGTGCTCGCGTCGATGCGCGACCACGGCCAGGGCGCGGTCGCGGACATGCTGAAGAGCACCGACTTCACCCCCGGCAAGGGCATCGACTTCGGCGCGGTCGGCAACGTCCTGCTGATCGCGCTGGTCACCTTCCTGGTCGCCGGCCTGCTGATGGCGGTCGCGACCCGGCTGGTCAACCGGACCGTGAACCGCACGATGTACCGGATGCGCTGCGAGGTGCAGGCCAAGCTGTCGCGGCTGCCGCTGTCGTACTTCGACAAGCGCCAGCGCGGCGAGGTGCTGTCCCGGGCCACCAACGACATCGACAACATCGGGCAGACGCTCCAGCAGTCGATGGGGCAGCTGATCAACGCGGTGCTGACCATCGTCGGCGTGCTCGCGATGATGTTCTACGTCTCGTGGATCCTGGCGCTGGTCGCACTCGTGACCGTGCCGCTGTCGTTCGTGGTCGCCACCCGGGTCGGCAAGCGTTCGCAGCCGCACTTCGTGCAGCAGTGGCGCACGACCGGCGCGCTCAACGCGCACATCGAGGAGATGTACACCGGGCACACCCTGGTGAAGGTGTTCGGGCGGCAGGAGCAGTCGGCGCGGCAGTTCGCCGAGCAGAACGAGACGCTGTACGAGGCCTCGTTCAAGGCGCAGTTCAACAGCGGTGTGATGCAGCCGCTGATGATGTTCGTGTCGAACCTGAACTACGTGCTCGTGGCCGTGGTCGGCGGTCTGCGGGTGGCCTCGGGCGCGCTGTCGATCGGTGACGTGCAGGCGTTCATCCAGTACTCGCGGCAGTTCTCGATGCCGCTGACGCAGGTCGCGTCGATGGCGAACCTGGTGCAGTCGGGTGTCGCCTCGGCCGAGCGGGTCTTCGAGCTGCTGGACGCGGAGGAGCAGGAGGCGGACCCGATGCCGGGCGAGCGTCCGGCCGAGCTGCGCGGGCGGGTGGCGCTGGAGGGCGTGTCCTTCCGGTACGACCCCGAGAAGCCGCTGATCGAGGACCTGTCGCTGAAGGTCGAGCCCGGCCACACGGTCGCGATCGTCGGCCCGACCGGCGCGGGCAAGACCACGCTGGTCAACCTGCTGATGCGGTTCTACGACGTCTCCGGCGGCCGGATCACCCTGGACGGCGTGGACGTCGGCCGGATGTCCCGGGACGAGCTGCGCTCCGGGATCGGCATGGTGCTCCAGGACACCTGGCTGTTCGGCGGCACCATCGCGGAGAACATCGCGTACGGCGCCTCGCGCGAGGTGACCCGGGGCGAGATCGAGGAGGCGGCGCGGGCGGCCCACGCCGACCGCTTCATCCGTACCCTCCCGGACGGTTACGACACCGTGATCGACGACGACGGTGCCGGGGTCAGCGCCGGTGAGAAGCAGCTCATCACCATCGCGCGGGCGTTCCTGTCCGACCCGGTGATCCTGGTGCTGGACGAGGCGACGAGTTCCGTCGACACCCGCACCGAGGTGCTGATCCAGAAGGCGATGGCCAAACTCGCCCACGGGCGGACGTCGTTCGTCATCGCGCACCGGCTCTCCACCATCCGCGACGCGGACACCATCCTGGTGATGGAGAACGGCTCGATCGTCGAACAGGGCGGCCACGCCGAGCTGCTGGCGGCCGACGGTGCCTACGCGCGGCTGTACAAGGCGCAGTTCGCGCAGGCGGTGGCCGAGGTCGACTGAGCCCGGACCTGACCTGAAGGGGGCTGCTCACACCGCGTGAGCAGCCCCTTTTCAGTCCAGGTACCCGCGCAGCTGGTCCGCGTAGGCGTGGTCGCGGAGCTTGTTCAGCGTCTTGGACTCGATCTGCCGTATCCGCTCCCGGGTCACGCCGAAGAGGCGCCCTATCTCCTCCAGGGTGCGGGGGCGGCCGTCGGCGAGGCCGTAGCGGAGCTGGACGACCTTGCGTTCGCGCTCGCCGAGGGTGGACAGGACGGCGTCCAGGTGCTGGCGCAGCAGCAGGAAGGCGGCGGACTCGACGGGGCTCGCGGCGTCGCCGTCCTCGATGAGGTCGCCGAGGGCCACGTCGTCCTCCTCGCCGACCGGGGCGTGCAGCGACACCGGTTCCTGGGCCAGGCGCAGGACCTCGAAGACGCGCTCGGTCGGCAGTTCGAGGTGGCCGGCGACCTCTTGCGGGGTCGGCTCGTAGCCGCGTTCCTGCAGCATGCGGCGCTGGACGCGGACGACCCGGTTGATCAGTTCCACGACGTGCACGGGCACCCGGATGGTGCGGGCCTGGTCGGCCAGCGCGCGGGACATGGCCTGGCGGATCCACCAGGTGGCGTAGGTGGAGAACTTGTAGCCGCGCGCGTAGTCGAACTTCTCCACGGCGCGGATGAGGCCGAGGTTGCCCTCCTGGACCAGGTCGAGCATGGTCAGGCCGCGGCCGACGTACCGCTTCGCGACGGACACCACGAGCCGCAGGTTGGCCTCGATGAGGCGGCGCTTGGCCATCCGGCCCATGACGACGAGCCGGTCCAGGTCGAGTTCGAGCCGGGCGTCCAGGTCGGGTGTCCTGCTCAGCTTCTCCTCGGCGAACAGTCCGGCCTCGACCCGGCGGGCGAGTTCGACCTCCTCGGCCGCGGTGAGCAGCGGGATGCGGCCGATCTCGCGCAGGTACTGGCGGAACAGGTCCGAGGAGGGGCCGGCCGTCTCGGCGCGGGCGGCGCGCGGCGCCTCGGCGGATTCCGCCGCCTCCTCCGGCGCCTCGGCCTCGTCGGGTTCCT
Source organism: Streptomyces sp. NBC_00820 (assembly GCF_036347055.1). NCBI lineage: Bacteria > Bacillati > Actinomycetota > Actinomycetes > Kitasatosporales > Streptomycetaceae > Streptomyces > Streptomyces sp. NBC_00820. The sequence goes on from NZ_CP108882.1 coordinate 2,793,644, forward strand.
CCGGCGGCGCCTCGGCGGCCGGCTCCGCTGGAGCGGCGGTCTCCGCCGGGGCGGACGGCTCCGGGTCCGGCGTCCGGGCGGCCTCCGGGTGGTGCAGGGCGCGGCTCTGCGGGGGCACGGCCGCGAGGACGTCCGCCTCCGCGTCCGGCTCGTCGGCGGCCGCGGCGGTCGCGCTGGTGGTGCGGTCGGACTGGGCGAGGGTCTGGGTCTGCACGGGGGCGACCTCCAGGATGATCGCTGCTCAGAGGTTTGCGGCAGCGGCACGTCGGGAGCGGGGAGTCGACGGCCTGCGCTCCGCGGACTCGGGGCACCGCCACCCAGTGTGGGGTACGACACATCACCACCACGAGGGGCGTGCGGTGACTTTTTGCGTCCGGTCCGTGACCGGGAGGTGACAGGGGCCGGGAAACCGGGATGTCGCACCGGGGCCCGTCTGCGAGGATCCTGTGGTGTCCGGACCTCAGTACGAAACCCATGTGACCGTCTCCTGCGCGGACCCCGCCGAGGCGGAGCGCCTGCACGGCTGGGCGCGTGGCGCCGGGCTGAAGCTGACGCACATCGTGCTGGCCCGGGGCCGGATGCGGCACCAGCCGATGCTGACCCTCGCCGGGTCGGCGTCGTACGCGCAGGAGTCGTCGCGGGCCGCCCGGACCGTGGCGGAGCTGCGCGCGGAGGGGTTCGCCGTGGTGCGCGTGAAGATCGAGTCGGTGCCGTGGGCGCCGGAGGTGCCGGACGGCCCTTGCGGGGGCGGGCAGTACTTCGAGCATCACGTGAAGCTGCTGCTGGACGCGGAGGCCGGTCTCGGCACGCTGGCGGCGCGGGTCGTCCCGCACGGGGCGCACCTGTCGTGGAACGCCCGGCGGGTGCGCGGGGACGGGCGGCACGAGCGGTTCGTCACCCAGCGGTGCCGGGGAGTGGCGGACGAGGACGCGGGGCGGGCGCTGGAGCGGCTGCTGGCGGAGCTGAACGGCCTGGAGGTGCTGTCCGTGGAGCGGGAGTTCGTGCTGTACGACAGCGACGAGTCGGTGGACGAGGGCTGGCTCGAGGACGGACCGGCGCGGGAGGCACGGGAGGCACGGGTGTGAACGAGCGGTGGCGTGACCGGCGCTGTCGCGCGGGCACCGTCTAGAGCGCCGAGGCTCCGCGCTCGCGCAGTGCCTGGTCGTACTGCTGGAGGACCCACAGTTCGTTCTGCACGGCGGACAGCTGGGCGGGGTCGCCGCCGCTGGAGAGGCGGGTCATCTGGGACTGGATGTCGCGGATGCGGCGCTCCACCGCGCGGCGGCGGATCACCACCAGGACCGTGCCGGCGTACGTCTCGTCCACGGTGCGCCGCAGGATCGGTTCGACGGCCAGCTCGGTGACCATGGCGCGGACGGTGTCGTCGGGGGCCGCCTCGCGCACCCGGACCAGGTACTCCTGCGGGTCCGGGACGCCGTACTCGGCGCCGCCCGCCTCCGCGATCGTCTGGCGTACGGCGGCGTAGGGCGGGGCGGTGAACTCGTCGACGCCGTACGCGTCGACGGCCGGGGAGACCAGTTCGGGGCGCTGGAGGGCGAGTTTGAGCAGTTCGCGTTCGGCGGCGTAGACGGGGTTGCGCAGGGTGAGGGCGGGGCCGGAGTTGGTGGGGCGGGGGCCGGCCTCCCACTGCTGCTGCGGGCCGCGGGGCTGCTGGCGGGGATCGCCCTTGCCGCCGCGGTCGCGGGCCCAACGGGCCAGCTGGGCCACGCGCTTGACGACGAACTGGGTGTCGAGGATGCCGAGCATGCCGGCCAGTTGGACGGCGACCTCGTGCTGGGCGCCGGTGTTCTTGATGCGGGCCACGATCGGGGCGGCCTCGTCCAGGGCGGCGGCGCGGCCGGCCGGGGTGTCGAGGTCGTAGCGCAGGACGATCTGGCGCAGCGCGAACTCGAAGAGCGGGGTGCGGGGTTCGGTCAGGTCGGCGACCGCCTCGTCGCCCTTGGCGAGGCGCAGCTCGCAGGGGTCCATGCCGTCGGGGGCGATGGCGATGTAGGTCTCGGCGGCGAACTTCTGGTCGTCCTCGAAGGCGCGCAGGGCCGCCTTCTGGCCGGCGGCGTCACCGTCGAAGGTGAAGATCACGCGGGCCGAGCCGTTGTCCATCAGCAGCCGGCGCAGGATCTTGATGTGGTCGCCGCCGAACGCGGTGCCGCAGGTCGCGATGGCGGTCGTCACGCCGGCCAGGTGGCAGGCCATGACGTCGGTGTAGCCCTCGACGACGACGGCCCGGCTGACCTTGGCGATCTGCTGCTTGGCGAGGTCGATGCCGTACAGGACCTGGGACTTCTTGTAGATCGCCGTGTCGGGGGTGTTCAGGTACTTGGGCCCGTTGTCCGCCTCGTACAGCTTGCGGGCGCCGAAGCCGACGACCTCGCCGCCGATGTCCCGGATGGGCCACATCAGGCGGCCCCGGAAGCGGTCGATGGGCCCGCGCCGGCCCTCCTGCGACAGCCCGGAGAGGACCAGCTCCTTGTCGGTGAAGCCCTTGCCGCGCAGATAGCGGGTGAGGTGGTCCCAGCCCTGGGGGCTGTAGCCGACGCCGAAGTGCACGGCGGCCGCCTGGTCGAAGCCGCGCTCGGCCAGGAAGACCCGGCCGGTCTCGGCCTCGGGGCTGGTGGCGAGCTGCTCGGCGTACCACTGGGCGGCGATCTTGTGCGCCTCGACCAGCCGGATGCGCTCGCCGCGCTGGTGGGCGGGGTTGTACCCGCCCTCCTCGTAACGCAGCGTGATGCCGGCCTGTCCGGCCAGCCGCTCCACCGCCTCCGAGAAGGAGAGGTGGTCCACCTTCATCACGAAGGTGATGGTGTCGCCGCCCTCCTGGCAGCCGAAGCAGTGGAAGAGTCCCTTGCTCGGGCTGACCTGGAAGGACGGCGACTTCTCGTCGTGGAAGGGGCACAGCCCCTTGAGGTTGCCGCCCCCGGCGTTGCGCAGCTGGAGGTACTCCGAGACCACGGCGTCGATCGGGACCGCGTCCCGTACCGCCTTCACGTCCTCGTCGTTGATCCGTCCTGCCACGCATGAATTCTACGGGGGTGAAGTGACCGTTCCCGCGCCCCGAGCGGTCAGGGGACGAGACTGTCGAGCGGAACGTGCGGATTCGCGAGGGCTTCCGTGTCCACCGGGGCCTTGGATCGGATGAGTTTCTGCACGGTCTCTGTGACATCCCACACGTTCACGTTCATCCCGGCCAGCACCCTCCCCTCCGTCAGCCAGAACGCGATGAACTCGCGCTTGCCCGCGTCCCCGCGGATCACCACCTCGTCGTACGACCCCGGCGGCGCCCACCCGCTGTACTCCATCCCCAGGTCGTACTGGTCGGAGAAGAAGTAGGGCATGCGGTCGTAGCCGACGTCCTGGCCGAGCATCGCGCGGGCGGCGGCCGGGCCGCCGTTGAGCGCGTTGGCCCAGTGCTCCACCCGGAGCCGGGTGCCGAACAGCGGCAGCGGGAAGTTCGCCACGTCGCCGGCCGCGTGGATGTCGGGGTCGGACGTGCGCAGCCGTTCGTCGACCACGATGCCGCCGCCGTGCGCCCGGTCGGCCAGCTCCAGCCCCGCCGCCTCCGCGAGCCCGATCCGCGGCGCGGCGCCGATCGCCGCGAGGACGTCGTGCGCCGGGTGCTCCTCGCCGTCGTCGGTGCGGGCCGCGAGGACCATGCCGTCCTGGCCGACGATCTCGGTGAGCCGCACCCCGAAGCGGAAGCGGACGCCGCGCTCGCGGTGCAGCTCGGCGAAGACGTTGCCCAGCTCGGGGCCGAGGGCCTGGTGGAGCGGCGTCGGCTCCGGCTCGATCACGGTGACCTCGGCGCCGTACTCACGGGCCGCGGCGGCGATCTCCAGGCCGATCCAGCCGGCACCGGCGATCACGAGGTGGCCGTTGTCCCGGCCGAGGGTGGCGAGGACCCGCTTGAGGCGTTCGGCGTGGGCGAGGCGGCGCAGGTGGTGGACGCCGGCCAGACCGGTGCCGGGGATGTCCAGGCGACGGGGTTCGGCGCCGGTGACGAGCAGCAGCTTGTCGTAGTGGACGAGGGTGCCGTCGTCGCCGTAGCGCACGGTCTTCGCGGCGCGGTCGATGGCGTCGACGGTCTGCCCGAGGTGCAGCTCGATGTCGTTCTGCGCGTACCAGGCGGGCTCGTGCACGAAGACGCTGTCGCGCTCCTCCTTGCCGAGCAGGAAGCCCTTGGACAGCGGCGGCCGCTCGTACGGCTGGTCGCGTTCGTCGCAGATCAGTATCACGCGCCCCGTGAAGCCCTCCGCCCGGAGCGTCTCGGCCGCCTTCGCACCGGCGAGACCGCCTCCGACGATGACGAATGTCTGATCCGCGTCGACCACTTGATGCCTCCTCGTAAGGGTGCCGCCACATGCGAGCGTCCCGCACGCAGCCTGGTGCGGGAAGGGGGTGTGCCCCGATCAGGCCACGCGGAGTCACTTTCCTTTCACATATGCACCGGTCAGTCTCGCGTGCAGGGAACGGGCCGAGGCGTCGGTCAGTGAGGCGATCTGGTCCACGATCACCCGCTTGCGCGCGGCGTCGTGGGACGCCGCGTCGAACAGCGCCCGGAACTGCGGGTCCAGCCCCTCCGGCGCGCGGACGGTGAGCGCCTCGGCCAGCTCGGCGACCACGACCCGCTGGTCGGCACGGAGCAGCTCCTGCTCGGCGCGCTGCATCACGTACCGGTCGGCGACCGCCTTGAGCACCGCGCACTCCAGCCGGGTCTCGCGGGGTACGACGAGTTCGGCGCCGTAGCGGGTGAGCCGGCCGCCGCCGTACGCCTCGCGCGTGGCGCCCTCGGCGGCCAGGCAGAAGCGGCCGATGAGCTGGCTGGTGGCGTCCTTCAGGCGGGCCTGGGCGACCGCCGTGCCGTCGTAGCCGTGCGGCCACCACTCCTGCTCCAGGAGGCGGTCGAGCGCGGCGTCGAGTTCGGCGGGGTCGGTGCCGGCGGGGACGTACCGGCCGACGGCGACCTCGAACACCGCCTGCCGTTCCGGCTCGGCGTGCAGGCAGTTCGGGTCGATGTGCCCGGCGTGCAGGCCGTCCTCGACGTCGTGCACCGAGTAGGCCACGTCGTCCGCCCAGTCCATGACCTGTGCCTCGAAGCAGGTGCGGGTGCCGGGCGCCTCCTTGCGGACCCAGTCGAACACCGGACGGTCGTCCTCGTACACGCCGAACTTCGGGGACGCCGGGTCGGTGGGGTGGGCGCCGCGCGGCCAGGGGTACTTGGTGGCGGCGTCCAGGGCGGCGCGGGTGAGGTTGAGGCCGACGGAGCCCTCGGCGGTGAAGCGCTTGGGCTCGATGCGGGTGAGGAGCCGGAGGGACTGGGCGTTGCCCTCGAAGCCGCCGCAGTCGTCGGCGAACTCGTTCAGTGCCTGTTCGCCGTTGTGGCCGAAGGGGGGATGGCCGAGGTCGTGGGAGAGGCAGGCCGCCTCGACGAGGTCGGGGTCGCAGCCGAGGGCGGCGCCCAGTTCCCGGCCGACCTGGGCGCATTCGAGGGAGTGGGTGAGGCGGGTGCGGGGGCTGGCGTCCCACACCTGACTGGGGGTCCCCCCTGTTCGAGCGAAGTCGAGAGCTTGGGGGAGGGTGCCTGGGGTGACCACCTGGGTCTTGCCCGCCAGGCGGCGCAGGGCGGCTGAGTGCAGGACGCGGGCGCGGTCGCGCTGGAAGGCGGTGCGGCCAGGGCGTTTGTCGGGCTCGGGGGCGTAGCGGTCGGCTGACGCCGGGTCGTAGCCGGGTGGGGGTTCGGAGCTGGTGTCTGCGATGCCTTCCATGGTTCGACAGTACGGGTCGGGGGTGACGATCGGGGGTTGGCGGGTGCGGGGGCCTGCTCGGCCGAGTGGTTCTGTTCTGGGGTGGGGGTGGGTACGGGTTTGGGGTGGGTGCGGCGGGGTCGGGGCTGGGCGCGCAGTTCCCCGCGCCCCTGGGGTGGGTGCCGCTTGGCTTCTCTTTCAGGCTGAGGGGCGTTTGCGGGGTGGTGCGGGTTTGGGGTGGGTGCGGCGCCGTCTTGGCTGGGCGCGCAGTTCCTCGCGCCCCTAGGGGGGTGTCGCTTGGCTTCTCGGTCGGGCTGAGGGGCGTTTGCGGGGTGGGTGCGGATTTGGGGGGTGGGTGCGGCGCCGTCTTGGCTGGGCGCGCAGTTCCCCGCGCCCCTGGGGTGGGTGCGGTTTGGGGGTGGGTGCGGCGGGGGCGGGGCTGGGCGCGCGGTTCCTCGCGCCCCTAGGGGGTGCGGCGGGGGTGGGGGTGGGTGCGTGGGGCCCCGTGTCTCGGGGGGGTTCAGGCTGGGGTCAGTTGTGGGTGGGTGGGTGTTGTCAGGGTCTGGTCGTAGCGGTGGAGGATCAGGCGGGCCATGGCCGGGTGGGATCCCAGGGGGGCCGAGACGATCCAGGGGGCCTGTCGCGCGCACTGGGTCACGAAGCGGCCCGGGGCCGTGAAGCAGGAGGCGATCGCGATCCTGTGGCGGCCCCCTGCCGTCAGGGTGCGCAGGGCCGTGGGGATCGTGGGGGTGGCCGCCGAGGCGTAGGCGGGGAGGACCGGGACGCCCAGGCGGTCGGACAGGAGGCGGGCCGTGTGGCCGGTGTCCGCTGCCGAGTCGGGGTCGCGGGAGCCGGCCGCCGCGAGGACGACCGCGCTGCAACGGCGGCCGGCGGGGTCCATGGCCGGGGGCCAGCCGGCCTCCACGAGGCGGGCGTACAGGGTTTCCGTGAGGAGCGGGTGCGGGCCCAGGGGTGCGGCCACGCGTACGCGTGCCCCCGCGGCGGCCATCGCGGGGATGTCCCGCTTGACGTGGTGGCCGTGGCCCAGGAGCAGCGGGACCAGGACAGCGGGGGTGTCGCCGAGAGCGGCGAGGGTGTCGGGGAGCAGGGGTTCGTTCAGCTCGATGTGGCCCAGCTGGACGCTCAGCGCGGGGCGCAGTTCGCGTATCCGGTCCATGAGGGTCCGTACGGTGGTGAGGGCCCGCGGGTCGCGGCTGCCGTGGGCGACGAGGACGAGGGCGGGCGGGACCGGACGGCGGCGTCCGCTCGGGGAGACGAGCCGGAGCTGGTCGGTGAGCCTGCTGCTGATGCTGTTCATGAGGTGTGCGGTGCTGCCGAGGTGGAAGAGGGACTCGTCGCTGTCGCTGAAGAGGATCGGCGCCGTCATGGCAGGATCCTGGCCGCGGGAGGTTGCGAGGCCGTTGCGGGGCCGTCACGGAAATCCCTTCCGCGGGTTCACGTCGTCCGGATGCGGGGCGTGAGGTGAACCGGACCGGCCGCGGGCGCGTCCTCCAGGTCGGAACCGATCGCAGGGGGCCCGTATGAAGATCCGCCGACCACGGCTGCCGCGCACCCGCCGGGGGCAGCGGCGGCTGGTGCAGGCCGTGATGGCCGGGTGCGTGCTGGCGCTGCTGCCGGCCGCCTGGCTCTACGTGTCGACGGCGGACCGGCTCCGTACGGCGGCGGACGTGCCGCGCACCCCGGTCGCCGTCGTCTTCGGCGCCGGCCTGTGGGACGGGGAGCCGTCTCCGTACCTCGCGCACCGGCTGGACGCGGCGGCGCGGCTGTACCGGGAGGGCCGGATCGAGGTCGTGCTCGTCACGGGTGACAACAGCCGCGAGGACTACGACGAGCCCGACGCCATGCGCGCCTACCTGACCCGGCACGGCGTGCCGGGCGCGCGGATCGTCAGCGACTACGCCGGTTTCGACACCTGGGACTCGTGCGTGCGGGCCAGGAAGATCTTCGGGGTGCACCGGGCGGTCCTGATCAGTCAGGGCTTCCACATCCGGCGGGCGGTGGCCCTGTGCGAGGCGGCGGGGGTGGACTCCTACGGCCTCGGGGTCGACGACAAGCACGACGCGACCTGGTACTACGGCGGCACCCGCGAGGTGTTCGCGGCCGGCAAGGCGGCGCTGGACGCGGTGCTCCGGCCTGATCCGCAGTTCCTGGGACCGCGGGAGCACGGGGTCGCGCGGGCGATGTCCGGGGCCCGGTGAGCGTCACCGGGGAGGACGGTGCCGGGAAGCTCGGTGTCAAAGAGAGCGGTGTCGAGGAGAGCGGTGCCGGGAAGCTCGGTGTCGGGAAGCTCGTGTCGGGGAGGGCGGTGTCCGCCGCCTCACCGCACTCCGCCCGGCGCGGGGAGGCGGTCGTCCCGCCGGTGTAACCGGGGGCGGGCGCGGGCCGTAACAGGCCGCGAGCACGCTGGCCGGCATGGAGACCGCCGCGACGCCCACCCACTGCCCGTACTGCGCCCTGCAGTGCGGGATGAACCTCACGCCCCTGCCGCGAGGGGGCGTGGCGGTGTCCGAGCGGGCGGACTTCCCGGTGAACCGGGGCGCGTTGTGCGGCAAGGGCCGTACGGCGGCGCAGGTGCTGTCGGCCGAGGCGCGGCTGACCTCGCCGCTGGTGCGGTCCCGGACCGGCGCGCTCGTACCGGCGGGCTGGGACGAGGCGCTGGACCGGGTCGCGGGGGCGCTGGGGTCGGTGCGCGCGGAGCACGGCCCGGACGCCGTCGGGGTGTTCGGCGGGGGCGGGCTGACGAACGAGAAGGCGTACGCGCTCGGCAAGTTCGCGCGGGTGGTGCTGGGCACCTCGCAGATCGACTACAACGGGCGGTTCTGCATGTCGTCGGCGGCGGCCGCCGGTACGAGGGCGTTCGGCCTGGACCGGGGGCTGCCCTTCCCGCTGGAGGACATCCCGCGCACGGGCTGCGTGATCCTCGTCGGCTCCAACCTCGCCGAGACGATGCCGCCGGCGCTGCGGTTCTTCGGCGAACTGCGGGCGAACGGCGGCACGTTGATCGTGGTCGACCCGCGCCGCACGCGGACCGCCGAGCAGGCGGACCTGCATCTGGCACCCCGGCCCGGCACCGATCTGGCCCTGGCGCTGGGCCTGTTGCACCTGGTGGTGGCCGAGGGGCGAACGGACGAGGAGTACATCCGGTGCCGGACGACCGGCTGGGCGCAGGCGCGGGCTGCGGCGATGGCGCACTGGCCGGAGTACGTGGAACGGATCACCGGCGTGACCGTTCCCCAACTCCGGCGAGCTGTGCGCATGTTCTGCGAGCCGGAGTCCGCGATGGTGCTGACGGCGCGCGGCCCGGAGCAGCAGTCCAAGGGCACGGACACCGTGAGCGCGTGGATCAACCTGTGCCTGGCGACCGGCCGTCCGGGACGCCCGCTGTCCGGGTACGGCTGCCTGACCGGCCAGGGCAACGGGCAGGGCGGCCGCGAACACGGCCAGAAGGCGGACCAGTTGCCCGGTTACCGCAGGCTGGACGACCCGGCGGCGCGGCGGCACGTGGCCGGGGTGTGGGGTGTGGACCCGGATGCGCTGCCCGGCCCCGGCCGCAGCGCGTACGAGCTGCTGGACGCGCTCGGCACGGACATCCGCGCACTGCTGCTGATGGGGTCCAACCCGGTCGTCTCGGCACCCCGCGCCGCCCACGTCGAGCAACGGCTGCGCTCGCTGGACTTCCTGGCGGTGTGCGATGTCGTCCTCTCGGAGACGGCGGAGCTGGCGGACGTCGTCCTGCCGGTCACCCAGTGGGCCGAGGAGACCGGCACGACGACCAGCCTGGAAGGCAGGGTCCTGCTGCGCCGCCGAGCCGTCACGCCGCCCGCCGGCATCCGCAGCGACCTGGAGGTCCTGCACGCCCTCGCCGCCCGCCTCGGCATCGAGAAGGGCTTCCCGGCCGACCCCGAGGAGGTCTTCGGCGAGCTGCGCCGGGCGAGCGCGGGTGGACCGGCGGACTACTCGGGGATCACCTACGGCAGGCTGGCACGGGAGAACGGCGTGTTCTGGCCGTGCCCGGAGAGTCCCGGCGAGGCCGCCGGGGATGCGGGGGATGCCGGGACGACGGGGGGTGCCGGGGGTGCCGGAACCACCGAGGACGCCGGGGGCGCCAGGACCGCCGGAACCGCCAGGGGTGCCGGAACCGCCGGGGGCGCCGCGCACCCCGGAACCCCCCGCCTCTTCCTCGACCGGTTCGCCACCGAGGACGGCCGGGCTCGGTTCGTCCCCGTGTCCCACCGGGCGAGCGCCGAGGAGCCGGACGCCGCGTACCCGCTGCTGCTGACCACCGGCCGGGTGGTGTCGCAGTACCAGTCCGGGGCGCAGACGCGCCGCGTGGCGGAACTGAACGCGGCCGCGCCCGGCCCGTTCGTCGAACTCCACCCACGCCTCGCCGTCCGCCTCGGTGTGACCGACGGCGACCCGGTCGCGGTGACCTCCCGGCGCGGCCGGGCCGTCGCACCGGCCCGTGTCACCGCCACCATCCGCCCCGACACCGTCTTCATGCCCTTCCACTGGCCGGGCGAGGGCCGCGCCAACACCCTCACCAACCCGGCCCTGGACCCGGCGTCCCGGATGCCGGAGTTCAAGACGTGCGCGGTACGCGTGGAAGCCCTGAGGACCACGGAGCCGACCCGATCCCATCCTCGGAACGAGACCGGGAGGACCTGAAGGCCCCGCGTACTGGCGGTGCGTGCGGGCGCGGCGCGGACGAGAGGCCGGAGCCGGCGGGCGGCGCCCGGGGCGGGTCAGTGGCGGTGGGTGAGCCAGTCGCCGGCCGGGATGCGGGTGCCGTGGGTGCGCAGGTGGGCCGCGACGTGCGGGGCGGCCACGTACACCCAGGCACGCGCCGTGCCGCCGTCGGCGCGTACGGTGTGCCGGGCGACGCGCTCGTAGAGGCCGCGGGGGTCGCCGGGGGCGCACTCCTCCAGCCGGTCCAGTTCGGCGAGCAGGCGGTCGTACGTCTCCGGGAGCGCGGTGACCAGTTCGCCCCGCACCACTCCCCCGGGCTCCTCCACGGCGTAGGGGTAGCCGGGGCCGTCGTACAGCACGGCGTCCGTGAGGCGGGCCGGTTCCTCCGACGCGGTGCGGCCCCGCAGGAACAGGTCGTGGTTCGGTTCGCCGGGGCGCAGGGTGCCGTAGACGAAGAAGGGCAGGCGGGGCGGCGGGACGATCACGGAAACGATTCTCCATCCCCTCCGAGTCCCCACACATCTCCATAGAGACCCTATAGACGCGACATGTCATGCCCACTTAAATCACTCTCGGTACCAGCGCCACCCCCACGCCTCCAAGGCGCATTCCCGAGGAGACAGATGAGTCGGATACGGCAGCACGCCCACGGCGCCCGCCGCGTCGCCACAGCCGGCATCGCCGCCACCACGGCCACCCTGCTGGCCGCCGCGCTCGCCCCCGCCGCGCACGCCGACGGCAGGCCGGCCCCGGCCACCGCGATCGCGCGCGCGGCGTCGGCTCTCGTGGCGCACGCCACGAGCCTGGGCCTGAGCTCCGCGCAGGACACCAGCGTCCGCGACGTGATCGTCGACAAGGACGGCACCCAGCACGTCCGTTACGACCGCACCTACCGCCGACTCCCCGTGCTGGGCGGCGACTTCGTCGTCCACCTGGCCCCCGGCGGCAGTTACCGCGGCGCCGACCGCGCCACCCGGGGCACGCTGTCCCTGGCCTCCGTCACCCCGAAGCTGCCCGCCCCGAAGGCAGCCGATCTCGCGGTGAACGCGCTGCGCGCCGCCAACCTCGGCGAGACGCTGAAGCAGGTGACGGCCAAGCCGCAGCTGGTCGTCGACGCCCTGCACGGCGCGCCGCGGCTGGCCTGGCGCACCGACGCGGCGGGCCGGGACTCGCTCGGCAACCCCGTCGCCCGCACCGTGCTGACCGACGCCCTCACCGGCGCCCAGATCGACGCCTGGGACAGCATCGAGACCGCCACCGGCGACGGACGGTCGCTGTACAGCGGGACGGTGCCGCTGGAGACGACCGGGTCCGGGTCGTCGTACCAGCTCAAGGACCCCACCCGCGGCAACACCTACACCGGGGACGCCGCCGGCAAGACCGACCTGTGCATCCTCGGCATCTGCCTCAGCCGGGCCCCCGCGACGCTGTTCACGGACACCGACAACCACTGGGGCACGGGCACCACAGCCGACCGCGCCTCGGCCGCAGTGGACGCGCAGTACGGCACCAACTCGACCTGGGACTACTACAAGAACGTCCACGGCCGCAACGGCATCGCCGGTGACGGCAAGGGCTCGTACAACCGCGTCCACTACGGCAGCAACTACAACAACGCCTTCTGGGACGACAGTTGCTTCTGCATGACGTACGGCGACGGTGACGGGACGCAACTCGGCCCGCTGGTCGCGCTGGACGTCGCCGGGCACGAGATGACCCACGGGGTCACCTCCAAGACGGCCAAGCTGACCTACTCGGGCGAGTCCGGCGGCCTGAACGAGGCCACCTCCGACATCCTCGGCACCATGGTCGAGTGGTACGCGGACAACCCCTCCGACCCCGGCGACTACCTCATCGGCGAGAAGATCGTCCGCCCCGGCTTCGGCAAGCCCGCGCTGCGCTTCATGGACAAGCCGTCCAAGGACGGCAACTCGGCGGACTACTGGAGCAGTTCGGTCGGCAACCTCGACGTCCACTACTCCTCGGGCGTCGCCAACCACTTCGCGTACCTCCTCGCCGAGGGCAGCGGGGCGAAGACCGTCAACGGCGTCAGCTACGACTCCCCGACCGCCGACGGCTCGACCCTCACCGGCATCGGCCGGGACAAGGTCGGCAAGATCTGGTACCGGGCGCTGACGGTCTACATGACGTCGTCCACGAACTACGCGGGCGCGCGCACCGCGACGCTCAACGCCGCCAAGGACCTGTACGGGGCGGGCAGCACGGAGTACAACGCGGTGGCGGCGACCTGGAACGCCGTCAACGTGCACTGAGCACCGTGAGCTGAGCGCCACGCACGGGGGCTCCGTGAGCCGATCCTCGTGAACTGAGCGCCGCGCACGGAGCCCCGTGCGGCAGGAACGTGAACCGCCGCGCACACGGCGGGCGCGGCAGCGGCCGCCCCTGGCCCGACAGGCCGGGGGCGGCCTTCGCGCGTCCGGGGCCGTCACCCGTTCACCGCCGACCGCGCGCCATTCGTGTGCTCTTCCCCGACGCCCCGCCCACGCCCATGACCTGCCGGAACTCGGCGCGGCTAGCCCGTGTGGGGGCCGTGACCGCCACCCGTTCACCGCAGCGCCGGCCGATCCTCGGGAGGCGGAGCCGCCGGAGAGCCACTTACCTCGGAAGGGCAGGGGCGCGCCCCTGGAGAAGTCGAGACACGAGGTCGAGACACAAGTCGGACGAGCTCTGGGGAGCACCATGCGACGCACCGCCCGCCTGCTGACCGCCACCGCGCTCGCCGTCGCCTCGGCGGGCGTGGCCGCCGCTCCGGCGTACGGCGGCGGCGCGGTCCGCGCGGTGACCCGGGCGGGCAGCCTGCAGGTGTACCCGTCCACGGCGCTGCCGGGCAGTCAGGTCACGGTGAACACGGCGGACTGCGGGACCAAGGGCACGGCGCTGGGCGACGCGGGCGCGGTCGGCGCCGGAACCTTCACACTGGCGCCCAGCACGCACGCGGGCGAGGCGATCGGCCAGTTCAAGGTGCCGTCGAGCGCGCAGCCCGGGACGTACGAGATCGTCGCGAAGTGCGCCGAGGGCGACCGGAACGTGACGGGCGATCTGATGGTGGTGCTGAGCGCGGCGCACGAGCAGGTGCAGCCGCGGGGAAGCGTGAAGACGGGGGTCGGCGGCGCACTCGGCACCGACCCCGTACAGACCACGGCGGGTGTGGCGGCTCTGGCCGTCGCCGCCGCGGGCGGTACCTGGCTCCTGCATCGCCGGGCGAGAGGCGACGGGATCTGACGGACACCCTCCGCTGTCCGTCGCCGGTACCGCAAGTCCCACCCCCTCCGGGTCCGACGCCCCTCGTGGCCCGGAGGGGGAGGGGGTCGTCCCTTCGGGGAAACCCCCTCCGGAATCAGCCTCACAGGGGTCCGTCCCACCGCGGGCGTGCTCCGGGAGAGGGGTCGTATGCGCAGGATCGGGGACACCGCGATAGCCGCCGTCACCGTCGTCGCCCTCGGTTCGGGGGTGTGGCTGCTCGGCGCCGGGGCGGGGACGCACGCGCCGCCGCAGCCGGCCGCCGCCGAGGGGCGGCCCGAACCCGCGGAGGAGCGGCTCTCCTCCCCCGCCCTGGAGCCGTCGGTACCCACCCGCATCCGCATCCCCTCGATCCGGGTGGACGCTCCCCTGATGGGCCTGGCCCTCACCGCCACCGGCAGCCTGGACGTGCCGCCGGCCGGGCAGAAGAACCTCGCCGGCTGGTACGAGGCCGGCACCGCGCCCGGTGAGACGGGCACCGCGGTCGTCGCGGGGCACGTCGACAACACCGAGGGACCCGCCGTCTTCTACGACCTCGGCGCCCTGAAGCGGGGTGCGCGCATCGAGGTGGACCGTGAGGACGGCTCCGTGGCCGTGTTCACCGTGGACGCGGTGGAGGTCTACGCGGCCCGCGACTTCCCCGACGAGAAGGTGTACGGCGCCGCCCACCGCCCCGAGCTGCGCGTCATCACCTGCGGCGGCGGCTACTCGAAGACCACCGGCTACCAGGGCAACGTGGTGGTCTTCGCCCACCTGACGGACAGCACGGCACACACTCCCCAGGAGCACGCGGACAGCGCCCTCACACCCACTCCCCGCCCCCGCTGAGGGCAGCGTTCCGCACGGGAAACAGGGGGGAACCCACCGGGTAATCTCCGGGCCGCACGCTCCTGTGCATGACCTCGGACACGCGTGTGGTGGTGATCGGCGCCGGTCTCGCGGGCACGCGGCTCGCCCGGCGGCTCGGTGAGCTGGGCACACCCGCGCTGCTCGTCGGGGAGGAGGCGCACCCGCCGTACAACCGGGTGCTGCTCGCCGACGTGCTGGCCGGACGGTACGGCCCGGAGGTGATCACCCTCCCCTCCCCCGGCGACCTGGTGCGCGCCCGGATCACCGGCATCGACCGCGCCGCCCGCCTGCTGCACCGCGCCGGCGGACCGCCGATCGGCTACGGCACGCTGGTCCTGGCCACCGGCTCCAACCCGGTGCTGCCGCCGCTGCACGGGCTGCGCGGCGACGACGGCCGGCTCCCCGGGGGTGTCCACGCGTTCCGCACCCTGGACGACTGTCTGGACCTGGCCGGGGCGGCACGGCCCGGCGCACGGGCGGTCGTCGTGGGCGGCGGGCTGCTCGGGGTGTCCGCGGCCCGCGCGCTGGCCGCGCGCGGCGTACGGGTGGTGCTGGCGCAGCAGGCCGAGCGGCTGATGGAGCGCCGGCTCGACCCGGACGCGTCCGCGCTGGTGCGGCGGCACCTGACGGACCTCGGCATCGAGGTGCACACCGAGTGCCGGGTGCGGGACGTGCGCCGCGCCGGCGGGGCCGTGCGCGCGGTGGAGCTGGCGGACGGATATGTCCTCGACACCGACCTCGTGGTCCTCGCCTGCGGGGTACGGCCCCGTACCGGCCTCGCGGAACGGGCGGGCCTCGCCGTCCGTGAGGGTGTCCTCGTCGACGACCGCCTGCGCACCTCCGACCCGCGCGTCCACGCCATCGGCGACTGCGCGCGGCACGCCGGCACGCTCTACGGCCTCGCCGCCCCGGCCCTCGAACAGGCCGACGTGCTGGCCCAGTTCCTGGCCGGGGACACCGGCGCCCGCTACACCGGCACCCGCTCCCTCACCCGCCTGACCCTCTCCGGCCCCGGCCCCGGCTCCCCCCTCGGCCTGGCCTCCTCCGGCCCCACCCCCCTCGACGCCGGCCCCCTCGATCTCGCCGCCTTCGGCCGGGCCGAGGCCCGCCCCGGTGACGACGTCGTACGGCTCACCGACGCCACCCGGGGCACCTACCGCAAGCTCCTCGTCCGCCACGACCGCCTGGTCGGCGGTGTCCTGGTCGGCGACCTCGGCGCCGTCGGCGCGCTCGCCCGCGCCTGGGAGGGCACGGAGCCGCTCCCCGCGGACGGCGGCCCGCTGCTGCACCTGCTCACCCTCGACGGAGGCTCCTGATGCCCGCGAACGCACCTGCCTGGGACCGGCCCCGCCCCACGATCGTGCTCGTCGGCCATGGCATGGTCGGCCAGCGCTTCCTCGAAGCGCTCGCCGAGCACGGCCTGACCGCCACGCACCGCGTGGCCGTGCTGTGCGAGGAACCGCGCCCGGCGTACGACCGGGTCCGGCTCACCTCGTACTTCGCGGGCCGTTCGCCCGCCGAACTCTCCCTGACCGAACCCGGGTTCATCGCCGCCCACGGCATCGAACTGCACGTCGGCGACCCGGCGGTGGCCGTCGACCGCGCGGCACGGACGGTGACCGCCCGCTCGGGAATGGTCCTCGGCTACGACGTCCTCGTGCTGGCCACCGGCTCGTACCCCTTCGTGCCCCCGGTCCCGAACAAGGACGCCGAGGGCTGCTTCGTCTACCGCACGATCGAGGACCTCCTCGCGATCGAGGAGTACGCGAAGTCGAGGGCGAGGACCGGCGCTGTGGTCGGCGGGGGGCTGCTCGGCCTGGAGGCGGCCGGCGCGCTCAAGGACCTCGGACTCGCCACCCACATCGTGGAGTTCGCGCCGCGCCTGATGCCCGTACAGGTGGACGAGGGCGGTGGCGCGGCGCTGCTGCGCACCGTCGAGGGCCTGGGCCTGACCGTGCACACGGGCGTGGGGACGCGGGAGATCACCGTCGGCGAGGACGGCGCGGTCACCGGCATGCGGCTGTCCGACGACTCCGAACTCGCCGTCGGCATGGTCGTGTTCAGCGCCGGCGTCCGGCCCCGTGACCAGTTGGCCCGCGACTGCGGCCTGGCGGTCGGCGAGCGCGGCGGCATCGCCGTCGACGAGCGGTGCCGTACGGTCACCGACCCCCGCGTGTTCGCGATCGGCGAGTGCGCGCTGGCGGCGGACGGCCGGGTGTACGGCCTGGTCGCCCCGGGGTACGAGCAGGCGGAGACGGCCGCCTCGGCGATCACCGGCGACGCGGGCGGCTCGGACGTCGCGGACGGGCAGCGGTCGTTCACCGGCGCCGACCTGTCCACCAAGCTGAAGCTGCTCGGCGTGGACGTGGCGTCCTTCGGGGACGCGCACGGCACCACCGAGGGCTGCCTGGACGTCGTCTACTCCGACTCCCGCGCGGGCCTGTACAAGAAGCTGGTCATCGGCGCGGACGGCACGCTGCTCGGCGGCGTCCTGGTCGGCGACGCGGAGGCGTACGGCACGCTGCGCGCCCTCACCGGCTCGGTCCCGCCGCTCGCCCCCGAGTCGCTGGTCCTGCCGGCGGACGCCGGCGCGCCGGACCGGCTCGGCCCCTGCGCACTGCCGGACGGGGCGGTCGTCTGCTCGTGCCACAACGTCTCCAAGGGCACGATCCGCAGCGCGGTCACCGACCACGGGTGCACGACCGTGCCCGAGGTGAAGAAGTGCACCAAGGCCGGTACGGGATGCGGCAGTTGCGTCAAGGTGCTCGGCGAACTGGTCACCGCCGAGCTGGCGGCGTCCGGCGTCGAGGCCGACCCGGGCCTGTGCGGCTGCTTCGCGCGGACCCGCGAGGAGCTGTACGAGATCGTCCTGGCCCTGCGCCTCACCACCTACCGGGACCTCCTCGACCGGTACGGCCGCGAGGACGCCCGGGGCGGCGAAGGCTGCGAGGTCTGCAAGCCGGCCGTCGCCTCGGTCATCGCCTCCCTCGCCCCGGCGATCGGCGCGAGCGGCCACGTCCTGGACGGCGAGCAGGCCGCCCTCCAGGACAGCAACGACCACTTCCTCGCCAACCTCCAGAGGAACGGCTCGTACTCGGTCGTGCCGCGCGTCCCCGGCGGGGAGATCACCCCGCAGGGGCTGATCGTGATCGGTGAGATCGCCCGCGACTTCGGCCTCTACACAAAGATCACCGGCGGCCAGCGCATCGACATGTTCGGCGCCCGCGTCGAACAACTCCCCCTGATCTGGACCAGGTTGGTGGAGGCGGGCTTCGAGTCCGGGCACGCGTACGGCAAGGCCCTGCGCACGGTGAAGTCCTGCGTGGGGCGCACCTGGTGCCGCTACGGCGTCCAGGACTCCGTGCGCATGGCCATCGACCTGGAGCTGCGCTACCGGGGCCTGCGTTCCCCGCACAAGCTGAAGTCGGCGGTGTCGGGCTGCGCCCGCGAGTGCGCCGAGGCCCGGTCGAAGGACTTCGGCGTGATCGCCACCGCCCAGGGCTGGAACCTGTACGTCGGCGGCAACGGCGGCGCGACCCCACGCCACGCGGACCTGCTGGCGCAGGACCTGGACGACACCGCGCTGGTCCGCCTGATCGACCGGTTCCTGATGTTCTACATCCG
The DNA here is from genome assembly GCF_036347055.1 of Streptomyces sp. NBC_00820. Lineage (NCBI taxonomy): Bacteria > Bacillati > Actinomycetota > Actinomycetes > Kitasatosporales > Streptomycetaceae > Streptomyces > Streptomyces sp. NBC_00820. Next base: position 2,811,844 of record NZ_CP108882.1, read on the forward strand.
CACCGCGGACCGCCTGGAGCGCACCTCGGCCTGGCTGGAGCGGATTCCGGGCGGCCTGGACCACGTCCGGGACGTGGTGGTGGAGGACTCCCTGGGCATCTGCGCGGAGCTGGAGGCGCTGATGGCGGCCCACGTGGCGCACTACCGCGACGAGTGGGCGGCGACCCTCGAAGACCCCGGGAAGCTGGCCCGGTTCGTGTCCTTCGTCAACGCTCCCGGCACCCCCGACCCGGTCGTCGGCTTCGTCCCCGAGCGCGGCCAGATCAAGCCCGACCTGCCCCTGCTGGCCCTCGGCCGCCCGCCGCGGACCCCCGACTCCGCCGGAGCCGGGCAGACCCCCCTCCTGGAAGGAAGCGCCCGGCGATGACCCTGGTGACCCTGGCACCCGAGACGACCGGCGGCACGGTCCAGGTCCTGGTGGCGGACGTCTGGTTCCCGGTCTGCGACCTGCGGCTGCTGCTCCCCGGCCGGGGCGTCGCCGCGCTCCTGCCCGACGGCCGCCAGGCCGCCCTGTTCCGGGACCGCCGGGGCGGGCTGTACGCCGTCGACAACCGCGACCCGTTCACCGGCGCGGCGGTGCTCTCCCGCGGCCTGACCGGAACCCATCGGGGCCGCCCCTTCGTGGCCTCGCCCCTGCTGAAGCAGCGCTTCGACCTGGGGACGGGGCAGTGCCTGGACGACGAGTCCGTACGGATCGCCGTGTACGAGGTGCGCCCCGTGCCACCGGCCGGTCCGACCGACACCGGCGCCGACGCCAGTACCGGCACCGGCACCGGCACCGGCACCGGCACCAACCTCATGGTGCACACGTGCGAGTGACTGGTGATCGCCAGAACCGTTTCCGCAGGCAGCAACCCCGTAACGTGTCCGACATTCAGGCACAAATGACCCGTCGTACGCGACACGGCTCGCGCGCGGGTCTGCACACGAGGAGCTGTCCATGCGTGTCCGTCGTCTCGTCCCGACCGCCCTGGCCGCCATCTTGATGAGCGCCGCCGCCGGTGTCGTCACCGCCGCTCCGGTGGCCGCCGACCCCTGCGGCTTCTACAAGACCGGCTCCGACGCGTACTACAACCACTGCACCTCGGACGGCTCGCACGTCGTCATCAAGGTGCAGGTCGCGCTGGCCCCCGACTACGAGCGGTGTGTCGTCCCCGGCAACACGTGGCTCGGCGCCGCGAGCAAGATCCAGGGCGCGTACTACGTGGGCCGCACCTGCTGAACCCCGTCCGGCGTCGCGCCGACCGGGATCGATCTGCCGGACGCCGTTCGACGGCCGTCCGGCAGACGTCATTCGATCCCGGACCGCTCCACCCCCGCCACGATCCACCGCTGGAAGCACAGGAACACCAGCAGCAGCGGCAGGATCGACACGGCCGCCGCGATGAACAGCTCGTGCAGGCGCACGACTTGGGACGTGGTGAAGGAGGACAACGCGACCTGGACCGTCCAGGCGTCGCGGTCCTGTCCGATGACCAGGGGCCACAGGAAGGAGTTCCAGGCGCCGAGGAACACGATCGTGCCGACGGCCGCGAACACCGGGCGCGTGTTCGGTACGACCACCAGCCAGTACGTGCGCCAGGGCCCGAGCCCGTCGACCTGGGCCGCGTCCTCCAGCTCCCGGGGGAATCCGAGGAAGTACTGGCGGAAGACGAAGCAGGCGAACGCCGGGAACAGGGTCGGGACGATCAGGCCCCGGAGCGTGGAGATCCAGCCCAGTGACGACACCAGGACGAAGCTCGGCACGAAGGTGACGGCGGCGGGGACCAGCAGGGTGCCCAGGATGCCGTAGAAGACCTTGTTCGCGTGCCGGTAGGGGATGCGGGCGAGGCCGTAGCCGGCGAGGGAGGCGAGGAGCAGGGTGCCGAGCGTCGTCGCGACGGCGATCAGCGCGGAGTTGAGCAGGGAGCGGGCGAACGGGACGGAGGTGTCGTCGAACAGCTCCCGGACGTTGCCCCAGCGCACCGTGTGCGGAAGGAAGGTCCAGTCGGGAGAGGTGATCTCCCGCTCGCTCGCCAGGCCGTTGCGGACCAGCAGGTAGAAGGGGATCAGGAAGAGCAGCGCGAGCGCGACGAGCACGGCCACGCGCAGCGCGCGCCCGGCCCGCACCAGGGCGTCATCCATCGGCGTCCGTCCTTCCCAGCCTCAGCCACCGCGCCTGCCCCAGCGTGACGACGGCGATGACCAGCGCGAGGATCACCGCGCCCGCGCTGCCCGCGCCGAGGTTCTGCCCCTGCCCGAGGGCGGTGTAGTAGAGGTAGACGAGCGGCGGGCGGGCGTAAGGCGGGTAACCGCGGGCGTCGGAGAGCAGGTTGTAGAACTCGTCGAAGGCCTGGAAGGCGTTGATGACGAGCAGCAGCACCACCGCGACGGAGGTGGCGCGCAGCTGGGGCAGGGTGATGTGCCGCAGCACGGTCCAGCCGGGCCGGGCCCCGTCCACGGCGGCCGCCTCGTACAGCACGGGGTCGATGCGTTGCAGCCCGGCGAGGAACAGGATCATGTAGAAGCCGGCCTGGAGCCAGAGCCGTACGGTGACGATGACCAGCCAGTACCAGGGTGGTTCGGTGGTGGACAGCCAGGCGACGGAATCGCCGCCGAACCAGCCCAGCACCGTGTTGACCAGCCCGAACCGCACCCCGCTGAAGAGGGACATCTTCCAGATGAGCGCCGCGACGACGTAGCTGCACGCGGCCGGCAGGAAGAACACGGACCGGAAGAAGGCCCGGGCCCGGCGCAGGCGGTTGACCATCAGGGCGAGCGAGAGGGACACGAGGTAGGTGACGGGCACGATGAAGGCGGTGAAGACGAGGAAGGTCTTCAGGCTGCCGGTGAAGGCGTCGTCGCGCAGCATCGCGGTGTAGTTGTCCAGGCCGACGAAGCGCGTGGGCGTGACGGTGTTGTGCGCGTCGAAGAAGCTCAGTCCGACGCTCCACAGCAGGGGCACGTAGGTGAACAGGGCGAGCCCGAGGGCGAAGGGCCCGACGAACACCCAGAACCACAGCGCCCGTCCGCGCCTCACGGCTTCTTCTTCACGCGGTCGAGTTCGGCCGACACCTTCCGTACGACGCCCCGCAGTTCACTCTCGGGACTCGCGCCGCTCTTGATGATCCGGCTCAGCGCGTCCTGGTAGGCGGTCTGGCCTGCCGGGGTCCACAGCAGGGGCTGGGCGTGCCCGTGGTCGGTGGTGAAGCGGACCGCGTCGGCCGCCGCACCCGTACGCAGCTTGGCCGCCTTCTTGGCGAGGGAGATCCGGGCGGGGATGTGGAAGCCGTAGGAGAGGGCGAAGTCCTCCTGGTAGTCGGTGCGTTCGACCCACAGCCACTTCACGAAGTCCTTGGCCGCCTGCCGGTGCCTGCCGCGCGCGCTGACGGCGGCACCGTACGCGCCGACGGGAACGGCGGCCCGGCCGTGCGCCCCGTCCGCCGGGAACGGCAACACCCCGAAGTCGTCGCCGAGTTCCTTCTGGATCTGCGGCAGCGCCCACAGCCCCGACCACTGCATGGCGGTGAGTCCCTGGAGGAAGGCCGACGGGTCCGACCAGTCGGCGGGTGCGCCGAGGAGGAGGGACTTGTCGGCGTAGAAGCGGCGCAGCTTGCCGAGGGTGCGGGCGGCGGCGGGATCGTCGAAGCCGACCTTGCCGTCCTCGGTGACGAGCTGGAGTCCGGCCGCGTAGAGGGGAGTTCCGCCGAGGACGCCGGCCCCTCCGTCATTCCCGAGGAACAGCCCCTTCACCTTGCCGCTGGTCAGCTTCCTCGCGGCGTCGACGAGCGCGTCCAGGGTGGTCGGCGGCTCGACTCCGGCGTCCTTGAGCAGGCTCTTGCGGTAGTAGAGCATCTGCATGTCGACGACCTGCGGGATGCCCCAGATCTTCCCGTCGTACGTCTTCGGCGTGAGCACGGCCGGGTTGAAGTCGTCCTTCACGCCGTCCAGCAGGTCGGTGAGGTCGACGACCTGGCCGCCCTGGATCTGGTCGAGCGTGGGCCCGTTGACCTCGAAGACGTCCGGCCCCGCGTCGGTGAGCAGCGCGGCGGCGGTCTGCTGGTCGAAGTCGCCGGGCCGCCACTGCACCTTGACGTCGGCCTTCTTGTAGGCGGCGGCATACCGCTCGACCGCCTGCTCGGTCCCGGCCTCCCCGTACTGGTGGTACCACTGCGACAGCACGGGCCCGGACCCGCCGCCTCCGTCACTCCCGCCACGCCCGGTGTTGGACCCACAGGCGGTGAGCAACCCCGCCCCCACGCCCGCACCCAACAGCACCCTGCGGCTCATCGTCATCTGTGCCCCCTGACGCTCGTCATCGACACACGGCTCAACGATCAACCATGGAGGACGATTGCGAAAGGGGGGTTGCGGCCGTGTGTCACACGTCAGTGATCCGTGGCCGGCCCGGCCGCGTCGTCCGGGGGCGATCCGGCCGCGTCGTCCGGGGGCGGTCCGGGTTGCATGTAGAGGATGTCGCGGGCCTGCTCCGCGGCGCGGGCCAGGGCTTCGGAGACGAAGTCGACGAAGCGGGCGATGTTCTCGAGGCGGGTGGCGGCGGGGGTGTGGGGTCCGAGGACGCTGACGCCCTGCCGGGCGGTCGCGGCGAGCTGGGAGTTGGACCGGGCGGCGCTCATCATCGACTGGTAGAAGACGTCGGCGTCGACGACGTAGCGCTCGCGTCGGCGTTCGTCGCGTTCACGGCGGATGAGGCCCTGGCTCTCCAGGAACGTGGTCGCCTTGGAGATGGACGCCGGGCTGACCTGGAGGCGCTGGACGAGTTCGGACGCGGTCAGGCTGCCGGCGTCGGTGGTGTAGAGGCAGGTCAGCACCCTCGACATCATCTTGGGCAGGCCCTGTTGCATGAGGAGCGTGGTGAACGCCTCTCCGTACTCGCGAACGGCTTCGGCGTCGCGTCCGTGCGCCTGCGGGGGCGCCTCCGGCTCCCGGGGTACCGCCTGCCTGCGCCGGTGGGCGCGGCGCTCGGTGGCGCGGTGGGCGAGGTCGGCGCGGTAGGCGAGCGGACCGCCGTTGCGCATGACCTCGCGCGTGACGGTCGAGGTGGGGCGGTCGAGACGCCGGGCGATCTCCGCGTAGGCGAGCCCGTCGGCCAGCCCCAGCGCGATCTGCTGACGTTCCTGCTGGGTGAGTCTGCCTCCCGGCATCGCGCCCTCCTTCATGGTCCGTGGCGTGGCCGACTATAGCGTTCACTCCAGCTCATTGCGACGAGCGGGCTGCATCCTGTTGCGTTAGAAACACAGCCGTTGCAACATTTTCCCCGTCTTCACCTGCCCTGATGGGGATTTCGCGCAACAACCCTGTTCCCAGATCCATAAAGGCAACGTAGCGTTTCCCATGTCAGAAAGAAGAGCGCGCGACACAGACAAAGGAGAGCACGATGCAGAAGTTCGACACCCCCGCCCCGATCTCCGCCGTCCTGGACATCCCCGCCGGACGCGTCCAGTTCATCGCCGCCGACCGGACGAACACCACCGTCGAGGTCCGGCCCGCCAACCCCTCCAAGAGCCGTGACGTGAAGACCGCCGAGAAGACCACCGTCACCTGCGGCGACGGCGTCCTGCGGATCACGGCCCAGGCCCCCGACAACAAGCTCCTCGGCCCCTCCGGATCCGTGGAGGTCACCGTCCAGCTGCCCGCCGGCTCCCACGTCGAGGGCAGGACCGGCGGCGCCGAACTGCGCGGCGTCGGACGGCTCGGCGACGTCGTCTTCGAGGGCGCGTACCGGCAGATCAAGATCGACGAGGCCGCGAGCGTCCGCCTCACCGCCCACGACGGCGACATCGAGGTCGGCCGGCTGAACGGCCCCGCGCAGATCAGCACCGCCAGGGGCGACATCAGCATCGCCGAGGCCACACGCGGCGCGGTCGTGCTCAGCACCCAGTCCGGCGACATCTCGGTCACCGCCGCCCCCGGCGTCTCCGCCGCCCTGGACGCCGGCACCGCTCACGGCCGTGTCAGCAACTCCCTGAAGAACGACGGCACCGCCGAGCTCGACATCCGCGCCACCACCTCCCAGGGCGACATCACCGCCCGCAGCCTGTAAAGCCCCCGCTGTCCTCGAAGGAGCACTTCTCATGACCGATCCGGCCATCGCGGCGACCGGGCTGCGCAAGTCCTACGGCGACAAGACCGTCCTCGACGGCATCGACCTGACCGTCGCGGAAGGCACGGTCTTCTCGCTGCTCGGCCCGAACGGCGCCGGCAAGACCACCGCCGTGAAGATCCTCTCCACCCTCATCACGCCCGACCCCGGCAGCGGCCCGGTCCGGGTCGGCGGCCACGACCTCGCCACCCGGGCACCGGCCGTGCGCGCGGCGATCGGTGTCACGGGACAGTTCTCCGCCGTCGACGGACTGATCACGGGCGAGGAGAACATGCTCCTCATGGCGGACCTGCACCACCTGCCCAGGCAGGAGGGGCGGCGCATCGCCGGCGAACTGCTGGAGCGCTTCGACCTGACCGAGGCGGCGAAGAAGCCCGCCTCCACCTACTCCGGCGGCATGAAGCGGCGTCTGGACCTCGCGATGACGCTGGTCGGCAGCCCGCGGATCATCTTCCTCGACGAGCCCACCACCGGCCTCGACCCGCGCAGCCGCCACAACATGTGGCAGATCATCCGCGAGCTCGTCACCGACGGCGTCACCGTCTTCCTCACCACCCAGTACCTGGAGGAAGCAGACCAGCTCGCCGACCGCATCGCGGTCCTCAACAACGGGAAGATCGCCGCCGAAGGCACCGCCGAGGAACTCAAGCGGATCGTCCCCGGCGGACACGTCCGCCTCCGCTTCACCGACCCCACCGCCTACCGCGACGCCGCCTCCGCGCTGAGCGAGGCCCCCCGCGACGACGACGCCCTCACCCTGCAGCTCCCCAGCGACGGCAGCCAGCGCGAACTGCGCTCCATCCTCGACCGGCTCGACTCCGCCGGTATCGAAGCGGACGAACTGACCGTGCACACCCCCGACCTGGACGACGTGTTCTTCGCCCTCACCGACACCGTCCCCGCCCAGTCCAGCCAGTCCAAGGAGACCGTCCGATGAGCTCCCTCTCCCTCGCCGTCCGCGACTCGGGCACGATGCTGCGCCGCAACCTCCTGCACGCCCGCCGCTACCCGTCGCTGACCCTGAACCTGCTGCTCACCCCGGTCATGCTCCTGCTGCTGTTCGTGTACATCTTCGGCGACGCGATGAGCGGCGGCGCGGGCCGCTCCGCCTACATCGCCTACATCGTCCCCGGCATCCTGCTCATGACCATCGGCTCCACCACCGTCGGCACCGCCGTCTCCGTCTCCACCGACATGACCGAAGGCATCATCGGCCGCTTCCGCACCATGGCCATCCACCGCGGCTCCGTCCTCATCGGACACGTCATCGGCAGCGTCCTGCAGTCGATCATGAGTGTGGTCCTCGTCGGCGCGGTCGGCGTGGCCATCGGCTTCCGCTCCACCGACGCCACCGTCCTGGAATGGCTCGCCGCCTTCGGCCTGCTCACCCTCTTCGCCCTGGCCTTCACCTGGATCGCCGTCGGCATGGGCCTGGGCAGCCCCAACGCCGAAGCCGCCGGAAACAGCGCCATGCCGCTGATCCTGCTGCCCCTCATCTCCAGCGCCTTCGTCCCCCTCCACACCATGCCCGGCTGGTTCCAGCCCATCGCCAAGTACCAGCCCTTCACCCCCGCCATCGAAACCCTCCGCGGCCTCCTCCTCGGCACCCACATCGGCAACAACGGATGGCTCGCCATCGGCTGGTGCGTCGCCCTCACCGCCCTCGGCTACCTCTGGTCCCAGGCCCAGTTCAACCGCGACCCCAAATAACCACCACACCCCCCGTGTACGCGACGGGACTGTTCGCCGAGGAGCGAGCGGCGACACGCAGAGGGCGGCACCCCCGCACAGGGTGCCGCCCTCTTCTTTGCCTGCCTCGTGGCAGAAGGAGACGATTACGAGGGTGTCTTCTTCAGAGCTTCGACGAAGGGAGTGAAGGCCTCGGCCGGGATGGTGACAGTTGCCCTGTCCGGGGCTTTGGAGTCACGGATGGCTATACGGGTGGGCCGGGTGGCGATTTCCACGCAGTTATTGCCGTCGCCGCCACCGGAGTAGGACGACTTCCGCCAGTTGTCGGGAGTGTTCACGGGGTGTCTCACAGGTCCTTGACCATTCGGTGGATGAAGTCACGCGAGCGCGTGGGATCGAGTGACACAGCTTCCACCCTACGGAAGAGCGTTCGAAAGACTTCGAGTTGAGCCTCGGCATCGATGAATCCGGTTCCGTGAGGCGCATCGCGTACGGCGGTGTCCAGTTTGGGCACCGTACCGCCCGCCAGCATCATGGGGCTCCAGGCCGCCCCGAAGCCGTCCAGGTCGAAGGGGATGACGCGCAAGGTGATGTGGTCCGCCCCGGAAAGCTCCAGGACACGGAGAAGTTGGGCCCGAGACGTAGCTCGGTCACCGACTCGGATGCGCAGTGCCGCCTCATGGATGACGGCCTCGTACGGGATGGGTTGAGGGCCCACGAGGATCACCTTGCGCTGCATGCGATGACGGACGCGCAGTTCCAGCTCTTCCTCGGGAAGCTCGGGGACCCTGGAGGCAAAGGCGGCGCGAGCGTACTCCGGCGTCTGAAGCAGCCCCGGAATGAACAGAAACTCCGCGTCACGTCGGTATGTGGAGTGGTGCTCCAGCTCCGCCAGGTCGAGGAACGGCGCGGGCAGACACTCGCGATACTCCTCCCACCAACCCCGCGTACGGTCGGTCGCCATAGCCGCCAGGGCATCGATCAGCTCACCGTCGAAACAGGAGTAGTTGACGGCGAGGCAACGCAGTCGCTTCTCGCTCACGCCCGCGAGGCCGGCTTCAATCTGGCTGATCTGCGGGGCACTCACACCGAGAAGCGCCGCCGCCTCCCTGGCGGTGAGCCCCGCCGCGTCACGGAGCCTTCGGAGCTCGACCGCAAGACGCATCTGGCGTGCAGTCGGTTCACTTCTCAATGCCATGACCGCCCCTTCCAACCACCCTGCAGGGCTTACTCGTTCGGGGGCAGATTACGCGACCTGCTTGCAGAACCTAAACAATGCGACCTACCGTCGGTGACGTAGCGCACACGTAGCGGAAGCGCACCGCGTCGTCCTGCCATGACGACTGCGGCAATGCCACCGCGCGCCGGAATCCCCACTCTCACTGATTCGGAGCTGCCGCATGCCCGAAACCTGGGACTACACCCTCTACATCCCCAACGACCTCAGAGCGGTCACGGTATGCCGCCGCACTCTGCGCCTGATCCTGACGATGCACGGTCTGATCGGCCTGACGGACACCGCCGAACTCCTCGCGACGGAGCTGGTCTCCAACGCCGTACGGCACACGAAGGGGCCGGCCGCGCTGAGGGTGCGCCGGACGGCGGAGGGGGTGATCTGGATCGGCGCGTGGGACACGGACCCGGGCCCGCCGGAGCCGCCGCGTCCGCTGGAGCAGGTCACGGACCTGGAGGACGGCCGAGGCCTCGCACTGGTCCGCGCCTGCGCCGACCTGTGGGGCTGGCAGCCGTCGGCCCGCTTCGGTAACCGGGGGAAGTTCGTGTGGTGCGAACTGGAGGCCGCGTGATGGTCGGCTCACCGCACGAGGCCCTGCACCGGATCTCTCGGCCATGACACACGGGCGTGGCCCGCAGGCCGCCGCCATACTGAAACCCCTGGCATCCGCCCTGCGGACCATCGACCCCGACAGCGCCGCCGTCCTCGCCCAATTCGTCGACTCCTGCCTGACCGACCCCCAGGCACAGCAGCAGTGGAGGGAACTGATGACAGCCATCCAGTACTTCTGGCGCCACCCCCTCGCCGAACAGGTACGCGAGGAAGGCCGGGAGCAAGGCCGTGAGGAGGGGCGGCTGGAGGACCGCCGGAAGATGGTCCTCCATGTCCTCGAATGGCGCGGCATCCCCGTCCCCGACGCCGTCCGCGAGCAGGTGACCGCCTGCACGGATCTCGACCGGCTGGAGATCTGGGCCCAACGGGCCGTCCACGCCACCGACGCGTCGGACCTGTTCGCCGGGGAGTGACAGACGCACGCCGAGGGGCGGCACCCCCGCACAGGGTGCCGCCCCTCCTCTTTCGTGCTCCGGAGACGTCGTCGATCGGTGTTGAGGGTCGGGGACCGACGACGGCTCCGGGGCTCGGGTGGGCGGCGCCCCCGCACAGGGTGCCGCCCGGCAGGGCTCAGCGGTGGTCGCTGCCCTCGGACTGGGTTGCCGCGCGGCCGGCCTCCAGGCGGGCGACCGGGATGCGGAACGGGGAGCAGGAGACGTAGTCCAGGCCGACCTCGTGGAAGAAGTGGACGGACTCGGGGTCGCCGCCGTGCTCGCCGCAGACGCCGAGCTTGAGGTCGGGGCGGGTGGCGCGGCCGGCCTGGACGGCCGACTTGACCAGCGCGCCGACGCCGTCCTTGTCGATCGTCTCGAACGGCGACACCCCGAAGATGCCCTTCTCCAGGTACGCCGTGAAGAAACTCGCCTCCACGTCGTCGCGGGAGAAGCCCCACACCGTCTGGGTCAGGTCGTTCGTGCCGAAGGAGAAGAACTCGGCGGCTTCCGCGATCTGGCCCGCCGTCAGCGCGGCGCGCGGCAGTTCGATCATCGTGCCGATCGCCAGCTTCAGGCGGACACCCGTCCTCGCCTCGACCTCGGCGATGACCTGGTCGGCCTCCTCGCGGACGATCTCCAGCTCCTGGACGGTACCGACGAGCGGGATCATGATCTCCGCGCGCGGGTCGGCCTTGGCCGTCTTGCGCTCGGCGGCCGCCTCGGCGATCGCGCGGACCTGCATGGTGAACAGGCCGGGGATGACCAGGCCGAGGCGCACGCCGCGCAGGCCCAGCATCGGGTTCTGCTCGTGCAGGCGGTGTACCGCCTGGAGCAGGCGCAGGTCGTTCTCGTGCGGCTCCTGCCGGGACTCGGCGAGGGCCACTCGGACCGACAGCTCGGTGATGTCGGGCAGGAACTCGTGCAGCGGCGGGTCGAGGAGACGGACCGTCACCGGGAGGCCGTCCATCGCCTCGAACAGCTCGACGAAGTCCTTCTTCTGGAGCGGCATCAGCTCCGCCAGGGCGGCCTCGCGCTCCTCCTGGGTGTCCGCGAGGATCAGCTTCTCGACCATCTCGCGGCGCTCGCCGAGGAACATGTGCTCGGTGCGGCACAGGCCGATGCCCTGGGCGCCGAAGCGGCGGGCGCGCAGCGCGTCCTCGGCGTTGTCGGCGTTGGCGCGCACCCTGAGGCGGCGCTTGCGGTCGGCGAAGGCCATCATGCGGTGCACGGCCTCGACCAGCTCGTCGGCGTCGTCGGCGCCCGGGTGCATGCGGCCCTCGAAGTACTCCACGACCGGGGAGGGGACGACCGGGACCTGGCCCAGGTAGACCTTGCCGGAGGAGCCGTCGATGGAGATGACGTCGCCCTCCTCGACCACGTGGCCGCCCGGCACGGTCATCCGGCGGCGCTTGGTGTCGACCTCCAGCTCCTCGGCGCCGCAGACACAGGTCTTGCCCATGCCGCGCGCGACGACGGCCGCGTGGGAGGTCTTGCCGCCGCGCGAGGTCAGGATGCCCTCGGCCGCGATCATGCCGTCGAGGTCGTCGGGGTTGGTCTCCCGGCGGACCAGGATGACCTTCTCGCCCGAGCGGGACCACTTCACGGCGGTGTACGAGTCGAAGACCGCCTTGCCGACCGCCGCGCCGGGCGAGGCCGCGATGCCGCGTCCGACCTGCTCGACCTTCGCGTCCTCGTCGAAGCGCGGGAACATCAGCTGGGCGAGCTGGGCGCCGTTGACGCGCTGGAGCGCCTCGGTCTCGTCGATCAGGCCCTGGTCCACCAGCTGGGTGGCGATGCGGAAGGCGGCACCGGCGGTGCGCTTGCCGACGCGGGTCTGGAGCATCCAGAGCTGGCCGCGCTCGATGGTGAACTCGATGTCGCAGAGATCCTTGTAGTGGTTCTCCAGGGTCTCCATGATCTGCATGAGCTGGTCGTACGACTTCTTGTCGATCGACTCCAGCTCCGCGAGCGGCACCGTGTTGCGGATGCCGGCGACGACGTCCTCGCCCTGCGCGTTCTGCAGGTAGTCGCCGTAGACGCCCTGGTGGCCGCTGGCGGGGTCGCGGGTGAAGGCGACGCCGGTGCCGGAGTCGGGGCCGAGGTTGCCGAACACCATGGAGCAGATGTTGACGGCCGTGCCGAGGTCGTGCGGGATGCGCTCCTGGCGGCGGTACAGCTTGGCGCGGTCACCGTTCCAGGAGTCGAAGACCGCCTTGACGGCGAGGTCCATCTGCTCGCGCGGGTCCTGCGGGAAGTCCCGGCCGGCCTCCTTCTTGACGATCTTCTTGAAGGTGGTGACCAGCTTCTTCAGGTCGGCGGCCTCCAGGTCGGTGTCGACCGTGACCTTCTTGGCCTCCTTGGCCCTGTCGAGGGCCTCCTCGAAGAGCTCGCCGTCGACGCCGAGCACGGTCTTGCCGAACATCTGGATCAGGCGGCGGTAGGAGTCCCACGCGAAGCGGTCGTCGCCGGCCTGCTTGGCCAGGCCCTGCACCGACTTGTCGGAGAGGCCGATGTTCAGGACGGTGTCCATCATGCCGGGCATGGAGAACTTGGCACCCGATCGCACCGAGACCAGCAGCGGGTCGTCGGCCTGGCCGAGCTTCTTGCCCATCTTCCGCTCGAGGGCGTCGAGATGCGCGCTCACCTCGTCACGCAGTGCCGCGGGCTCCTCGCCGCTGTCGAGGTAGACCTTGCAGGCCTCGGTGGTGATGGTGAAGCCGGGAGGTACCGGCAGGCCCAGGTTGGTCATCTCGGCGAGGTTGGCACCCTTGCCGCCGAGGAGGTCCTTGAGGTCCCTGTTGCCCTCGGTGAAGTCGTAGACGAACTTCACGTCCTCAACGCTCTGGCCCTGCTGGGTGACCTGAGGATCTTTGTTTTCCGACACGGGTCTCGACTCCTTGAGGCCGCGGTGGCTGCCCTGACGGCCAGGAACATACCCAGATCAAAGGCATCTTGGTACATCCACTTGTGCGTCATGAGCCTGTAACCGGTCGTCCGCCACAGGATCGAAAGTCACGGCTCGGCAAGCCGACAGGCCGTCTTGTGTTCACTTCTTGAACGAATCGCCACCCATGAGGGCTAGAAACCGCTCAGGTGAGCAGGGTTTGCCGCGTCTGAGTTCGATCGATGAACGATCAAACCGTGGCACTGAGTGCCAGCCATTGGAGAAGTGCAGCCGCCCGCATTCCGCTCATCTGAGCGCAACCCTTATCAGGGGTGGCGAGAATCACGCTGCCACAGGCCGCCCGTTTCCACCATGCGGACCGCTCCCGAGACGGGAAACACGAGGAAACGCGCCCGTCACACCCCGAGCGCCGACAGCCGCTCCTCCACCCGCTCCGGCGCGTACAGGTGCTCCACGACCATGGCCCCGGCCCCGGTCAGCGCGGCCCGCTCGCCCAGCCGGGAGGTGACGACGTCCAGGTGGGCCGTGGAACGGGGCAGCGCCCGCTGGTAGAGCAGTTCCCGCACACCGGTCAGGAAGGGGGTTCCGGCCAGGTCGCCCGCGATCATCAGCACACCCGGGTTGAGCAGGGTCACCACGGTCGCCAGGACGTCCCCGACCTGGCGGCCGGCCTCCCGGGCCAGCGCCGCGGCCTCGGGGTGCCCCGCGGCCAGCAGGTCCCGTACGTCCGAGCCGGACGCGGCCGGCACCCCCGCCTCGGCCAGCCGCCGGGCCACCGCGCCACCGCTGGCGACGGCGGCGAGACAGCCGTACGACCCGCACCGGCACAGGGCGTCGGTGCCCACGCGGATATGGCCGATGTCGCCCGCGCCGCCGTCGATCCCGCGGTAGATCGAGCCGTCGACCACGACCCCGGCGCCGATGCCGGTGGAGACCTTGACCAGGACGAAGGCCGAGCAGTCGGGGTGTCCGGCGCGCTGTTCGCCGTAGGCCATGAGGTTGGCGTCGTTGTCCACCAGGACCGGGACGGCGGGGGCGCCGGCACGCTCGCCGAACGCGCGGGAGAGGCGGCCCGTTATGTCGTAGCCGTCCCAGCCGGGCATCATCGGCGGCTGGACCACGCGGCCGGTCACGCTGTCCACCGGGCCCGGCACCGCGAGGCCGATCCCGCAGACCTCCCGCGGGTGGTGTCCGGCGAGGGTGAGCAACTCGGCGAACCAGCCGCCGAGTTCGCCCAGGACGGCCTCGGGTCCGTCCTCGATGACGAGGGTGCCGGCGTGTTCCGCGAGGATCTCGCCGGTCAGGGTGAGGACGGCCGCGCGGGCGTGCCGGGTGTCGAGGTCCGCGACGAGGACCACCGCGTGGGAGCCGTCGAACTCCAGGGTGAGGGAGGGGCGGCCGCCGAGCGGGGAGCCGACCGGGCCGCCCGCGCCCTCGCGCAGCCAGCCGGCCCGGAACAGCCGGTCGAGCCGCTGATGGACGGTGGCGCGGGAGAGTCCGGTGGCCTGCTGGAGCGCTCCGCGGGTGACCGCCCGCCCGCTGCGGACCAGTTCGAGCAGCTCACCCGCGGTGCCCTGGCCGCTGCTCCTGATGGTCCTTCCGGTCCCTGCGGTCCTGCCGGGCCGTCCGGTCATGCGCACCCCCTTGTGCTTCTCAAGTTTGCCTTACATATTGAGTTTTGCATGTTAAATAGACGTAACCCTGCGATAGGCACAGCCAAACCCGGTCGGCCGGACGTCTTCGGGGAGCCCCGAGTGGATCGCACTGCCCAGCTCACCAGCCGTGTCACGGATCGCGAGATCGCATACGATCCGCCGCCCGCGGCCTCATCGGCCCCTGCGGCCCCATCGGCTCCATCGGCCGTATCGGCCCCGCTGCCGCCGCCGCACTCGCCCGGGCCACCGGCCGAGTCGCTGCGCGTCGCGGCGGCCCGGGTGCTGGCGGCCAACTGGACGGGCGCGTCGACGGTTCCGTCCCGGAACCTGTATCCGCACCAGTGGTCCTGGGACTCCGCGTTCGTCGCGATCGGGCTGCGGCACCTGTCGCCGCTGCGGGCGCAGACGGAACTGGAGACGCTGCTGGCGGCCCAGTGGGCCGACGGGCGCGTCCCGCACATCGTCTTCAACCCCTCCGTGCCCCTCGACGCGTACTTCCCGAGCCCCGACTTCTGGCGCTCCTCGACCGCGGGGCGCGCGGCGGGCGCACCGCGCACCGTACAGACGTCGGGCATCGTGCAGCCACCGGTGCACGCGCTGGCGGTGTGGCTGGTGCACCGCGCCGATCCGGGCCTGTCCCGGGCGCGCGGCTTCCTCGCCCGCCTCTACCCCCGGCTGGCCGCCTGGCACCGGTACCTGCTGCACCGGCGGGACCTCGGCGGGGGCGGGCTGGTGTCCGTCGTCCACCCCTGGGAGCAGGGCATGGACAACAGTCCCTGCTGGGACCCGCCGCTGGCCCGTGTCACCCCGGCACCGGCCCGCTCCTTCCGCCGCGCCGACCTCGGCCACAGCGCCCCCGAGGACCGGCCGACGGACCTGGACTACGGACGGTACGTGCGGCTGGCGGCGGACTACCGGGACGCGGGATACGCCGACGGGGGCGGTGAGTTCGCCGTGGAGGACCCGGCGTTCAACGCGCTGCTGATCGCCTCCGAGCAGGCCCTGGCCCGGATCGCCGGAGAACTGGGGGCGCCGGGCACCGCCCGCCACGCGCGCGCCGAACGGCTCACCGCGGCGCTGGTGGAGCGGCTGTGGGACCCGGAGAGCGGGATGTTCCTGTGCCGGGACGTGATGGGCGGGAGTGGCGGAGCTGGGGGCGGGGGCAGCGGCAATCGCGAGCCGCGGGACCGGGCCCTGATCCCCGAGCGGGGCGTCTCCGGCCTCGTCCCCCTCCTCCTGCCCGGCCTGCCCCGCGAGGTGGCCGCCGCGCTCGTCCGCACCCTGGGCGGCCCCCACTTCGGGCTCGGCGACCGCACCCGTCTCGTGCCCAGCTACGACCTCCTCGGCGAGGCCTTCGACCCGCACCGGTACTGGCGCGGCCCGGCCTGGTTCAACACGAGCTGGCTCATCGAGCGGGGGCTGCGCGTACACGGCGAGCCCGCGGCGGCGGACGCGCTGCGGGAGGCGTTCCTGCGCACCGCCGGCGACTCCGGCTTCGCGGAGTACGTCGACCCGTACACGGGCGAGGCGTGCGGGGCGCTCGGCTTCGGCTGGACCGCCGCCCTCGCGCTCGACCTGCTGCACCGGCGGCCGGAACACACCGTGTCCTCCACGGGCACCACCGCGTTCGACAGGAGTGACGAGGGAAGGGACCGAGGATGACGGACCGGCAGCATCTGCTCGTGCACGGTGCGACGTTCGCCGCCGTGGGCGACCGGGGCGACATCAGCGGGGTACGCGGCGGCGGCTCCCCCGACGGGCTGTTCGTACGGGACGCCCGGCATCTCAGCCGCTGGCAGCTCACCGTCGACGGCACGGTGCCCGAGACCCTCACCCCGGTCGCGGACGGGGACTCGGCACGCTGCGTACTGGTGCCGCGCGGCGGCCGGCAGGAACCGCCCGCGCACACCGTCTTCCGTGAACAGGCCGTCGGGGACAGCGCGTTCGTCGAGTCCCTGCGGATGACCAGCAACCGCCCGGTGCCCACCACGGTCCGGATCGCCATCACCGCCGACGCCGACTTCACCGACCAGTTCGAACTCCGCTCCGACCACCGCACCTACGTCAAGGCCGGCGCCGTACGCACGCGCCAAGTCCTGGACGACGGAATTGAGTTCGGCTACCGGCGGGGTGAATGGCGGTCCGTCACGACCATCACGGCCGACCCCGCCCCCGACGCGGTCGAGGAGACCGGCACGGGCGCCCGCCGGCTGGTGTGGACGCTGGAGCTGGAACCCCACGGCACGGCCGAACTGGTGCTGCGCGTGATGGCCCGCCCGCACGGCGACAGACGCGCCCTGCGCGTACCGCGTTCACCCGCCGCCCTGAAGGAGCAACTCCTGTCACTGGAGGGCCGGTTCTTCGAGGGCGTGGCCTTCCCGACCGGCTGGCCGGAGCTGGCGGCGGCCTGCGCGCGGGGCCTCACGGACCTGGCCGCGCTCCAGGTCCCGGCGACCGGACCGGACGGCGAGGAGCTGCGCGTACCGGCGGGCGGCGCCCCCTGGTTCCTCACCCTGCTCGGCCGGGACGCCCTGCTCGCCTCCCTGTTCGCGCTGCCCTACCGCCCACAGCTGGCCGCCGCCACGCTCCCCGCGCTGGCCGCCACCCAGGCGACCGGAGGCGGCGGCTCCCCGCTCGCCCAGCCCGGCAAGATCGTGCACGAGGTGCGGCACGGCGAGCTGGCGCACTTCGGGCAGGTGCCGTACGGGCGTTACTACGGCTCGGTCGACGCGACCCCGCTGTTCCTGATCCTGCTCGGCGCGTACGTCGAGCGGACCGGGGACGCCCTGCTGGCCTGGCGGCTGGAGCGGCACGCCCGCGCGGCGATCGGCTGGATGCTGGACCACGGCGGGCTGACCTCGCGCGGTTATCTGGTCTACCGCGCGGACGAGGGCGGCCTCGCCAACCAGAACTGGAAGGACTCCCCCGGCGCGATCTGCTGCGCCGACGGCACCCGGCCGACGGGCGCGGTGATGGCGGCGGGCGCGCAGGGCTACGCGTACGACGCGCTGCGCCGCACGGCGTGGCTGGCGCGCACGGTGTGGGGCGACGAGACGTACGCCGCCCTGCTGGAACAGGCGGCGGTCGATCTGCGGGACCGCTTCCAGCGGGACTTCTGGATGCCGGATCGGTGCTTCCCGGCGCTCGCGCTGGACGGGGCGGGCCGCCAGATCGACGCGCTCGCCTCCGACGCCGGGCATCTGCTGTGGTCGGGGCTGCTGGACAAGGAGTACGGCGAGGTCGTCGGCCGGCGGCTGCTGGAACCGGACTTCTTCTCCGGCTGGGGCGTGCGCACCCTCGCCTCCGGCCAGCCGGCGTACCACCCGCTCTCCTATCACCGGGGCTCGGTCTGGCCGCACGACAACGCGCTGATCACGCTGGGCCTGGCCCGCTACGGCCTGCACGACGAGGCCCGTACGGTCGCGCACGCGCTGGTCGACGCGGCGACCGCCGCCGGACACCGGCTGCCGGAGGTGCTGGCGGGCTACGGCCGCGACACGCATCCCGAGCCGGTCCCCTACCCGCACGCGTGCGTCCGCGAATCCCGCTCGGCGGCGGCGCCGCTCGCGCTGCTCACCGCGGTGGGCGGGGCGTAGGCGGCCGTCGGGCATGCCCTGTCCGGAGGAACCGTTGGTGAGGGGTTTGCCGGGTGTTTGCCCTGGACTGTGAACAGGTGCGGTGAACCGGCCGTACGACATGGCGGCGGGCCAGGCAGGCCGGGCTTCCCGGCCCTGCCCAGCCTCCCCAGCGTGGCCCGCCGACTTCGCCACCGGGTCACGTACGGAAGGACCTCCGGGTTGCCTCAGCACACGAGCACGCGCCAGTCACCGGCTTCGGCCGAGCGGGCGGAGGACGCCCCGGGGAGAGTGAAGGAAACGGTACCGGCCACCCCCGAGCAGGCGGACGGTGCCGAGGAGACCCCGGGGTCCGGCCCCGAGGCGACGGCCCCGGCGGACGCCGGGAAGGCCGATGCCAAGACGGCCACGGCGGAAGGGGTTTCCGGTGACGGGGCTTCGGGTGACGAGGCCTCGGTCGACAAGGACTCGGCCGGCGAGGCTTCGACGGGCGAGGCTGCCGCTGACAAGGCCCCCGCCGACGAAGCCCGGGGCGGCGGCACTTCCGCCGACGGCACTTCCACCGACGACGCTCCCAGCGACGCGGGTCCGGCCGACAGCACTTCCACCGCCGAGACCCCCTCCGGCAGCGCGCCCCCCGCCGAAATCCCGGCCGACAGCGCTCCCGCCGCCGAGACCCCCGAAGCCGAAACCCCGGCCGACAAGACACCCGCCGAGGAGATCCCCGCCGACGGACCCCCCGTACCCGCCGAGCCCCGCGCCGAGTCACGCCGTTCCTGGCCGTGGAGCGGGCCCCTGCGGCGCCGGCGGGAGGCTCACCCCGGCGTCGCCCGGGCCCTGTCCACGGCCGTCACCGTGCTCGCCGCCGCGCTGGTCGTCGCCGCACTGGTGCTGCCGAGCACGGTCGTCGGGCTGGGACCCGCCAAGTTCCTGCGGATTCCGGGTGAGGCGGTCATCGGGGCCGCCGTACTGATCGCGCTGCCGCGGCGGCCGAGGATCGCGCTGGCGGCGGTGTCCGGGGTCGCGCTGGCCGCGATGACCGTGCTGAACCTGCTGGACATGGGGTTCAACCAGTACCTGGGCCGCGGCTTCAACCTCGTCCTGGACTGGACCCTGCTCGGCGACGCGGAGTCGTACCTGGAGGACTCGCTCGGCCGCACGGCCACCCTGGCAGCCACGGCCGGTGTGATCGTGGTCGTCCTGCTGCTCTTCGTGCTGCTGGCGCTGTCCATGGTCCGCCTGAGCAACCTCCTGGCCCGGCACACCGGCACCGCGACCCGCGGCACCCTGATCGCGGGTGTCGCCTGGATCACCTGCTCCTCCCTCGGCCTCCAGATCTCCGGCGTGCCGATCGCGTCGGAGCGCACCGCCACGGCGCTGAAGGCCCAGGCCCGCACGGTGACGGACACGCTGCGGGACGAGGCGGAGTTCCAGAAGGTCGCCAGGGTGGACGCCTTCGGTGACACGCCCCCCGCGCAGCTCGTGCCCGACCTGCGCGGCAAGGACATGGTCTTCACGTTCATCGAGAGCTACGGCCGCAGCGCGATCGAGGACCCGGTCATGGCGCCCGGCGTCGACAAGACGCTCGACGCGCGCACCGCGGCGCTGGAGAAGTCCGGCTTCCACGCCAAGAGCGGCTGGCTGACCTCGGCGACCTACGGCGGCAGCAGCTGGCTCGGCCACTCCACGACCATGTCGGGCCTGTGGATCAGCAACCAGCAGCGCTATCGCACCGTCATGGCGAGCGACCACATGAGCCTGACGGACGCCTTCAAGAAGACGGGCGACTTCGACACGGTCGGCGTGATGCCGGGCGTGCAGAAGGGCTGGCCGGAGCAGAAGTGGTACGGCCTGGACAAGAACTACGACGCCTTCCAGCTCGGCTACAAGGGACCGAAGTTCAGCTGGTCGACCATGCCCGACCAGTACGCGCTGGAGCAGTACCAGAAGCGGGTGCACAGCAAGAAGCCGGCCGACGGCAAGGCGCGGATGT
Organism: Streptomyces sp. NBC_00820; assembly: GCF_036347055.1. Taxonomy (NCBI): domain Bacteria; kingdom Bacillati; phylum Actinomycetota; class Actinomycetes; order Kitasatosporales; family Streptomycetaceae; genus Streptomyces; species Streptomyces sp. NBC_00820. The sequence goes on from NZ_CP108882.1 coordinate 2,832,044, forward strand.
CGCTGCTCATCCTCACCTCCAGCCACCAGCCCTGGGCGCCGATCCCGAAGATGGTCGACTGGGACCGGCTGGGTGACGGTTCGGTCTTCAAGGGTGTCGAGGCCGCGGGCAACAAGCCGGCCGACGTCATCGCCGACACCACCAGGTCCCGCCAGGAGTACGGCAAGTCGATCCAGTACTCGGTGACCGCGCTGACCGAGTGGCTCCAGCGCTACGGCAGCAAGGACACCGTGCTCGTCTTCCTCGGCGACCACCAGCCGATCGCCCGCGTCAGCGGCAACCACGCCAGCCGTGACGTGCCGATCTCGATCGTCGCCAAGGACCCGAAGGTCCTCGACAAGATCACCGACTGGGGCTGGACGGACGGCCTGCGCCCCGCCCACAGCGCCCCGGTCTGGAAGATGAGCTCGTTCCGCGACCGCTTCCTGAAGGCCTACGGCTCGACACCGCACCCCAGGAAGGACTGACACCCGGGCCACACGCGCGGGGCCGGTGCGAAACCCCCGGCCCCGCCCGGCCCGGCAGCCGGGCTCACCCGAGCGGCAGCCCCGGGCCCATCCGAGCCCGCAGCACCCGACTCACCCGAACCCGCAGCCCGCGATTCACCCGAGCCCGAGCCCGAAGTCCCCGGCCCAGCCCCGCCCCGCAGCACCCGACTCACCCGAACCCGCAGCCCGCGATTCACCCGAGCCCGAGCCCGAAGTCCCCTGCCCAGCCCCGCCCCGCAGCACCCCGCAGCACCCCGCAGCCCCCGAAGGCGCCGCTCCCCGGCTCTTCGCGGGGTCCGGGGCGGAGCCCCGTGGGACGGCGCCCTCCCGGCACACCGAGTCGGGCGGGCGGGCGGGAAAGCGATCTCATCCCCCGGACGTGTCCAGTTCGGCTTCCTCGCCGACCCACGCGCAGTCGTACGGGTCCTTCAGCCAGCCGTCCGGCAGCACCACCCGGTTGTTGCCGGACGTACGGCCGCGGGGGCCGTCGGCGCCGACGGGCCACGCCTGGTCGAGGTCCAGCTCGTCGAGGCCGGCGCGCAGTTCCTCCAGCGAGGAGGTGATCGCGAGCCGCTTGCGCATCTCGGAGCCGACCGCGAAGCCCTTCAGGTACCAGGCGACGTGCTTGCGGAAGTCGATGACGCCCTTGGACTCGTCGCCGATCCACTCGCCGAGGAGGGTGGCGTGGCGGACCATGATGTCGGCCACCTCGCGCAGCGCCGGCCGGGCGAGGTCCTCCGGGCGCCCCTCGAAGGCGGCCACCAGGTCCGAGAACAGCCACGGCCGGCCGAGGCAGCCGCGGCCCACGACCACGCCGTCGCAGCCGGTCTCGCGGACCATCCGCAGCGCGTCCTCGGCGGACCAGATGTCGCCGTTGCCGAGCACCGGGATCTCCGGGACGTGCTCCTTGAGGCGGGCGATGGCCTCCCAGTCGGCGGTGCCGCCGTAGTGCTGGGCGGTGGTGCGGCCGTGCAGCGCGATCGCGGTGACGCCCTCCTCGACGGCGATGCGGCCGGCGTCGAGGTAGGTGATGTGGTCGTCGTCGATGCCCTTGCGCATCTTCATCGTCACCGGCAGGTCACCGGCCCCGCTGACGGCCTCGCGCAGGATCGCGCGCAGCAGGTTGCGCTTGTAGGGCAGGGCCGAGCCACCGCCCTTGCGGGTGACCTTCGGGACCGGGCAGCCGAAGTTCAGGTCGATGTGGTCGGCGAGACCCTCTTCCGCGATCATGCGGACGGCCTTGCCGACGGTCGCGGGGTCGACGCCGTACAGCTGGATCGAGCGCGGCTTCTCGCTCTCGTCGAACCTGATCAGCTGCATGGTCTTGTCGTTGCGCTCGACCAGGGCCCGGGTCGTGATCATCTCGCTGACGAACAGCCCCTTTCCGCCGCTGAACTCCCGGCACAGGGTGCGGAAGGGCGCGTTGGTGATGCCCGCCATGGGTGCGAGCACGACAGGCGGCGTGACGGCGTGCGGGCCGATGGCGAGGGGCTGGTTCATCACGGAACTCCGGGACGGCTGTACGACGGGCAACGCTCCATTGTCCCTCACTCCCCCGCAAGCTCATCCGGTCGCTCCGGACACTCTTCGTGACCGGACGGCAGTACTTAGTTAGGCGCACTATTGAAATCGGTTACGATGGACGCATGCCCGAGTTGAGTCATCGTCGACGCCTGCTCGTGCTCACGATCTGCTGCAGCAGCCTGTTGATCGTGAGCCTCGACAACACGGCCCTGAACGTCGCCCTGCCCTCGATGCAGCGCGAGCTGCACGCCACGACCTCCGGTCTCCAGTGGACGATCGACGCCTACACCCTGGTGCTGGCCTCGCTGCTGATGCTCGCGGGTTCGACGGCCGACCGGATCGGCCGCAAGAAGGTCTTCATGACGGGGCTGACGGTCTTCACCGCCGGTTCCCTGCTGTGCTCGCTCGCGCCGAACCTGGAACTGCTGATCGTCTTCCGCATGATCCAGGCGGTCGGCGGCTCGATGCTCAACCCGGTCGCCATGTCGATCATCACCAACACCTTCACCGACGCGCGCGAGCGCGCCCGGGCGATCGGCGCGTGGGGCGCGGTGATCGGTATATCCATGGCCGCCGGCCCTCTGGTCGGCGGCCTGCTGGTGGAGTCGGTCGGCTGGCGCTCGATCTTCTGGGTCAACCTCCCCGTCGGCCTCACGGCCCTGCTCCTCACCCTCCGCCTCGTCCCCGAGTCCCGCGCCCCCAGGGCCCGGCGCCCCGACCCGGTCGGCCAGGTGCTGGTGATCGCCCTGTTCGGCTCGCTGACGTACGCGATCATCGAGGCGCCCGCCTCCGGTGTGACGTCGGTCCTGCCGTTCGCCGCCCTCGCCGTGGCCGCCCTGCTCGCCCTCCTCCGGTACGAACCACGCCGCGACGAACCCCTCATCGACCTGCGCTTCTTCCGCTCGGCGCCGTTCAGCGGGGCCACGGTGATCGCGGTCAGCGCGTTCGCGGCACTGGGTGGCTTCCTCTTCATGTCCACGCTGTACCTGCAGAACGTACGCGGCCTGAGCGCGCTGCACGCCGGGCTGTGGATGCTGCCGATGGCCGTGCCGACGTTCCTGTGCGCGCCGCTGTCCGGACGGCTGGTGGCCACCCGGGGCCCGCGCCCGTCCCTGCTGCTGGCGGGTGCCGCGATGACCGCGAGCGCCCTGCTCTTCGCGGGCTTCGAGGCGGAGACCTCGAACGTGACGCTGTTCCTCGGCTACCTGCTGTTCGGCATCGGGTTCGGCTTCGTGAACGCCCCCATCACGAACACGGCGGTGTCCGGGATGCCGCGCGCCCAGGCGGGCGTCGCCGCCGCCGTCGCGTCCACCAGCCGGCAGCTGGGGCAGACACTCGGTGTCGCGGTGGTCGGCGCGGTGCTGGCGTCGGGAGTGGCGTCGGCGGCGGACTCGTCGTCGTACCGGCACACCTTCGTGTCGGCCGCGGTCCCCGGCTGGTGGATCCTCACGGGCTGCGGCATCGCGGTGCTCGTCCTGGGGGCGCTGACGAGTGGACGCTGGGCGCGGGCGACCGCCGAGCGTACGGCCGAGAATCTGCGGTCCGCGGGGGTGCGCGAGACCTCGGGAGTCGGGGCGTAGTCCGGCGGGCGGCGCTCGGCCGCTCGGGCCAGGCAACCGCTCAGCCGGTCAGCTGCTCAGCCGCTCAGGGCCGTCCGTAGTGCGTCGGCCGCCTCGGTCGTGGCCTCGCGGAAGCGGTGTCCGATGCCGAGGAAGTTGGCGTAGCCGTGGATCAGGTCCGCCCGGCGGCTGAGGGTGACCTTCACACCGGCCTCGGTGAGGGCCTTCGCGTAGGCCTCGCCCTCGTCGCGCAGGGGGTCGAAGCCGGCGGTAGCGATGTAGGCCGGTGGCAGTCCGGCGAGGTCGCCGGCGAGCAGCGGGGACAGGCGGGGGTCCGACCGGTCCACGCCCGTCGGGGCGTAGTGGTCGGTGAACCAGTCCATCTGCTCGCCGGTGAGGAAGAAACCGTCGGCGAACAGCTCCCGCGAACGCGAGTGCCGCGACGCGTCGGTCGCCGGGTAGAGCAGCAGCTGGAACGCGGGCGCCGGGCCGCCGCGCGCGGTGGCCAGTTGGGCGGTCACGGCGGCGAGGTTGCCGCCCGCGCTGTCTCCGCCGACGGCGATCCGCTCCGGGTCGGCCCCGAGGGCGGCCGCGTTCGCGTGGGCGTGGTCGAAGGCGGCGAGCGCGTCCTCGACGGCCGCCGGGAAGACATGCTCGGGGGCCCGGCGGTACTCGACGGACAGCACCCGGACGCCGGCCCGCCGGGCGAGGAAGCGCGCGGTGTTGTCGTGACTCGTCCGGCTGCCCAGCACCCAACCGCCGCCGTGGAAGAACACCAGCAGCCCGGACGGCGCCGCGAGTCCCTCCGGTGTGTAGAGGGTGGCGGGCAGCTCGCCGTACTCCACCGGGATCCGGATCTCCCGGGCGGCCACCGGCTCGATCACGGGCCCGCTCACCATGTGCCGCCCCAGGTCCAGCGCCGCACGGGAGGCGTCCACCTTGCCGTCCAGGACGAGCCTGGTGCCGGCGATTCGCATCAGCCGCAGCAGCAACTGCGCGTCCAGGGCGAGTTCCTGACCGTCCCGCCGGATCGGCGCCCCCGCGATCAGCCGCCGCAGCGGGCGGGGCAGCGCGAACGCCGCCCGGACCGCGGCCGCCTGGGCACGGACGTGAAGCGGAATCGACATCGTGCCTCTTTCGCGCCGGGACCGGGGGCCGGCCAGGCTTTCACGGAATCGGGCCGGGCGGTAGGTGATCGGTGTCCCGGGTGCCCCGCAGACGGACGTGTCCCGCAGATGGACATGCCTCGCGGCAGGCCGTGCCCGGGCCCCGCAGAAGCCGGGCCGGAACCGTGACTCGTGACTCGTGACTCGTAAACAGCCCCATTGGCCCCGGCCCGGTGGTGCGCGCCGAATTTTTGGGACACATTTCCCTCGACGCGCGCAACTGCGACCCGCCTCCGGACTGTCTGACAGGGAGTCGGGCCCGTCAGGGCCGAACAGCGAGAGAGCGGGGCAGGCCGTGGGACGGCGCAAGGGTGGCATAGGGATCGCACTCGTCGTGGGTGCGATGCTGGTGGGCGCGAGTGGCTGCGGCGGGGGCGGCAGCGACAAGGCGGGCGCCACGGCGGGCGGGGACGACGCGAAGTCGTCGGGCAGGCCGAGCGCGAGCGCCTCTCCGTCACCGACGAAGCCCGCGGGGCCGCCGATGCTGCTGGACACGATCACCCCGCAGACGGGAACCACGGTCGGCGTGGCCATGCCGATCTCGGTGGTGTTCACGAACCCGGTGGCGGCGAAGGCGCGGGCCGCGGTGGAGAAGCACATGTCGGTGAGCGCCTCGCAGCCGGTGGTCGGCGCCTGGCACTGGTTCGGCGACAGGCGCGTCGACTGGCGGCCGAAGACGTACTGGCCCTCCGGCACGAACGTGAAGATCGACGTCGACGTGAAGGGCGTCAGCAACGGCAACGGGCGCTACGGCGTCCGCAGCTACACGCACGACTTCAAGGTCGGCGACGACGTGCGCGCGGATGTCTCGGTGACCGGCCACACCATGAGGGTGTCCCGGAACGACAAGGTGGTGCGCACCCTGTCGATCAACGCGGGAAGCGCCCAGTATCCGACGTGGAACGGCACGATGGCCGTCATCGACAAGCAGGAGAAGGTCCACATGACCTCCTGCAGCGTCGGCATCAGCTGCGACAAGGGCAGCCCCAACTACTACGACCTGACGCTGCCCTGGGACGTCCACCTGACCCAGTCCGGCACGTACGTGCACTACTCGACCGGCGACCCCACTCCGGGCAGCGGCAGCGCCCGCGGCTCGCACGGCTGCATCCACCTGTCCATGTCGGACGCCAAGTGGTTCTACGGCCAGGTCAAGCAGGGCGACCCCGTCACCATCACCGGCTCGCCCCGCGCCAAGGCCCCGGCCGACAACGGCTACGCCGCCTTCAACCTGGACTGGGACCAGTGGCTCGTGGGCAGCGCGTCCGGGAGCGGGACGACCGCGACGCTGTGACGCGCCGCGCCGGCGGCGCCGATGGTCCTCCGGGCCCCGGGGAGCGAACCCGGGGCCCGTGAGGACTGTTCGAGGGAGGGGAGCCGCGCGGCATCGAGGCGGGCGGAGGCGGACCCCTTACGGTGCGGCACCATGACGCACCTCTCCCGCCGGGCCGCCCTGACCGGTCTCGCCGTCGGCACGGGGGCCCTCGCCACCACGGGCTGCACCCTCGGGACAGCCGCGTCCGCCCCCTCGCCGTCGGCCTCCGGCCCCTCTGCTTCGGGGCCGTCCCTCACCCCGGGCGCGATGCGGCTGTTCCCGGACGACGGTTTCGACTTCTCGGGGCTGCTCGCGCTCGGCGCGGCCACCATGCGAGCCTCGGAGGTCGGGGACGTGCTCACGGCCGTGAACGCGATCAACAGGGCCGGGCTGTCGGCGCAGACCTACTGCGACACCTTCCACGCCCTGGGCGACCGCCTCTCGTCGCGGAGCGGCCGGCCCGACGACGAGACCCGCCGCTTCCGCTCCCTGCGGGCCGCCCAGTACTACGCGCAGGCCCTGTTCTACGTCCTCGGCACCAGGCGGCCGGGCGACGAGAAGGACTACTACCTGGCCGGACGCCGCGCCTGGGACGACTTCGCCCGGCTGTGCGCACCGGCCGCCGTGACCGCCCAGGTCCCCTACGAACGCACCCGTCTGCCCGTCTGGTTCTTCCGCCCCGACGAGCAGGACAAGGCGCGCCCCACCGTCATCCTCACCAACGGCAGCGACGGCCAGAACGTCGACATGTGGACCTACGGGGTGTGCGCGGCCCTCGACCGGGGCTGGAACGCCCTCGTCTACGACGGCCCCGGCCAGGGGCAGCTGCTCTTCGTGGAGGAGATCCCGTTCACGACCCGCTGGGAGCGCGTGGTCACCCCGCTCGTCGACTGGCTGGTGCGCCGGGGGGACGTCGACGCGACCCGGATCGCCCTCACCGGGCTCAGCATGGGCGGCAACCTGGTCGCCCGGGCCGCCGCCTTCGAGCACCGGATCGCGGCCGTCGTGTGCGAGCCCGGCTGTGTGCGGCCCTGGCTCGCCTTCCCCCAGGAGATCCGCGAGATCGTCACCCCGGACCGGACACGGACCAACCGGATCTGGAAGGAAGCGGTCCCCCGACTCGACCCGTACCAGGCCTACACCGTCAAAAAGCGCTTCGAGATCTTCACCCGCGAGGCCCTCCTCCAGGCCCGCGCGGGCAAGGTCCTCACGGACCTGTGGAGCGCCGCCCAGGTCGCCATCGGCCTGGACGTCACCAAGCAGGTCCGGAACATCAAGGCGCCGGTCCTCGTCCTGGACTACGAGGGCGAGCAGTTCTATCCGGGCCAGCCCCGCGAGATGTACGACCTGCTCCGCTCCCGCCGCGAGTACTTCCGCTTCACCGCGGCCACCGGAGCGCAGCTGCACTGCTCCCCGATGGCCCCGCAGCAGCACTGCGACAAGGTCTTCGACTGGCTGGGCTCGGTCCTTCGCTGACACTCCCGCGGCGGCACTGGCCGCCGGCTCCACGGACGGCCGCCCAGGCGCCGGCGGTCAGTGCCGCCGTCGCGCGACCGCCTCGACCAGGCACCGGATGTCGTCCAGGTCGGCCTCGAACTCGGCCGTGAGGTCGGGCGGCAGGTCCAGCCACGGTGCGAGCCTGCGGTGCCCCGGCAGCTCGCTCTCCGGGAGCCTGCCGCGCCGGCCGCGCCGGCCGCGCGGGTCGAGGGCGCCGGGGGCGAAGCGGCCCGCGGCCTCGGAGGCGGCGAATCCGATCACGAAGGTGGTCACCAGACGCTCCAGCCGGGGCACCTCGGACTCCGGAACCCCGGCTTCGAGGAGGGCCAGGTAGATGATGTCCACGGCACGCGCGGCGTCCGCGGTCACGGCGGGACGCGAGAAGAGCAGGTGCGCGGCCCACGGGTGACGCTGGGCGATCTCCCGGCAGGCGTAGGCGAGGGCGTTGAGCCGTTGGTCCCAGGTCCGGCCCCTGCCCGCGTCCGTACCCGCGTCCGTACCCGTGTCCGTGTCCGTAGCCGTGTCCGTAGCCGTGCCTTTCGCACCCGCACCCGTGCCGGCGCCCTGCGTGTCACCCGCGCCCGCTTCCGGCGGCAGCAACGCGCCGAGCAGGCGTCCGACCATGGCGTCCAGCAGCGCCGCCTTGTCCGCGACGTGCCGGTACAACGCCATCGGCGTGACGCCGACGCGTTCGGCCAGTGCCCGCATCGAGACCGCTTCGAGGCCGCGCTCGTCGGCCAGGGCCAGGGCCGCGTCCAGGATCTCTTCTCGCCTGCCAGTCATGGGTCTACAGTGTAGACCCATACAGCGTAGACTCGATCAAGGGGGACGCATGCTCGAAGCAGAGGGACTGGTGAAGTGCTACGCCGGGCGTCGCGCGCTCGACGGCTTCGGCCTGACGGTCGCGCCGGGCGAGGTCGTGGGCCTGATCGGCCACAACGGCGCCGGCAAGACGACGTTCGTCGAGATCGTCACCGGACTGGTGCGCCCCGACGCGGGCCGTGTCCGCGTCGGGGGGTACGACGCGCTGCGCGCCGGACCTCGGCGTGGCGCTGGTCTGCGGCGCCCTGGCCTCGGTGCGGCTGCGAGGCGGCAGCGGCCGGCTGGTGGCGCTCTGACGCCAAAGGGGCCGGGCGCCGTATCCGGCCCGCTCCCGATCCTCGGATGCGTTCCCGGTCCTCGGATGACGGTCCGGTCAACTCGCCGGGAAACCCTCCCCGCCGATGTCGTTCTTGCTGCACACTCCTTTGCGGCCGGGGAACGGCAGCAGGCGACACGGGAGGGACGTGGGAGAGGCCATGCCGCAGAGCAACAGCACGAGCAAGGTCAGCCGCTGGGACCAGCACGGCCGGGAGCATGTGGTCCAGGTACGGCGGACGGGCATCCAGCGCACGATCAGCTGTGACACCTGCGGCTGGCACAAGGCGGTCCAGTTCCTGCCCTGGCTGAAGGCGGAGGAGCATCTGGCCGGGGCGCACCAGGCGACGGTGGACCCGTCGGCGGCGCGGCAGTCCTCGCGCTGACGCCGCCGACGCGGAGCGCCCGGCACCGGACCCGTCCACCGTTCGCGCCGGTGACCTGCGGTTTCGCGGGTTCCGAGGGCTGCTGCGAGCGGTTTCGAGTGGCCGCTCGCACGGACCGGCGCCAGCCTGGGAAGGTCCATCGAGCGACAGGACGGGAGACCTCCATGACCTCCGCACTCCGCCATCGCTACGGCCGCGCGCTCGGCGCCGGCGCCCTGTCTGTGCTCCTGCTCTCCGGCTCGGCGGCCGGAGCGTCCGCCGCGGCCGGCACCACCGGCACCGCCGCCACCGGCAGCCGTTCCAGCGCGAGCCCCAGCGCCGAGGAGGGCTCGATCACCGTCAAGGCCGGGAAGAGCTCGGTGAAGGCCGGGGACAAGGTGACGTTCACCGGGCGCACCAAGGGGCTGAAGATCGGCACCAAGCTGGTGCTCCAGCATGAGAAGTCCGGGAAGTGGACCACCCTGAAGGCGTCGGCCAAGGTCAGGACCGGCAGCTCGTACGCCATCGTCGCCAAGCTCAACTTCAAGGGCGAGGAGCACTTGCGCGTCTCGGCCGGGAAGGTCCACTCGCCTACCGTGAAGGTGAAGGTGAGCTGAGTCCGCGTATCAGCAGGTCCACGACGGCCGTGAACTCCTCCTCGATGCCCGGGCGCCGCCATTCGCGGGCGTAGCAGGGGTCGTGGAAGCGGCCGGTGGCCTGGAAGACGGCGCGGGCGGCGGCGGCCGGGTCGGAGACGCGGAAGGCGCCCGACCCGGTGCCGGCCTCGATGATCCGGGTCAGCTGCGCGGTCAGGTCGGCGATGTGCTCGCCGACCGCCGTGCCGTTCTCGTCGGCCAGCACGCTGTAGGTGGCGAAGAGTTCGGGGTCGTCGCCGGCCTTGTGCCGCTTGGCCTCGAACAGGGCGCCGAGCCAGGCGCGCAGCCGGTCCTCGGCGGTGCCGTCCCCGGCGACGCCCACCGTGCCGGTACCGTCCTGCGCGGTGCCGTCCCCGGCGGCGATGCCGGCCAGGTGCCGCGAGGTCCGGTCCAGCCAGCGCTTGGTCACCGCCTCGCGCAGCGCCGCCTTGGTCCGGAAGTGCCGGTAGACACTGCCGTGGCTGACGCCGAGCGCGCGCGCCACGTCGACCACGGTGGCCTTGGCCGGGCCGTGGCGGCGCAGCACTTCCTCGGTCGCTTCGAGGATGCGCTCGGCGGTCAGGATCTCGCTGGTCGGTGCCATGTCCTAGACGGTACCGGGGGGTGGTCTCAGCGTTCGCTGTCGAGGTGTGCCATCTGCGCGGTCGGGTAGCGCTCGCCGGCCGCCGCGTCCGCCGGGACGGCCTCCTCGATCGCCGCGAGGTCGGCCGCGTCCAGCGTGACGTCCAGCGCGCCCAGCGACTCGGCCAGCCGCTCGCGGGTGCGGGCGCCGACGAGCGGCACGATGTCGTCGCCCTGGGCGAGCACCCAGGCGATGGCGATCTGCGCGACGCTCACGCCCTTCTCCTCGGCGATCTTCCGCAGGGCCTCGACGAGGTCCAGGTTGCGCCGGAGGTTGTCGCCCTGGAAGCGGGGCGAGAAGGCGCGGAAGTCGTTCGCGCCCAGTTGCCGGTCGTGGGTGAAGTGGCCGGAGATGAGGCCGCGGGAGAGCACGCCGTAGGCGGTGACGCCGATGCCCAGTTCGCGGACGGTCGGCAGGATCTCCCGCTCGATGCCCCGGGTGATCAGCGCGTACTCGATCTGGAGGTCGGCGATCGGGGCGGTGGCGGCGGCCCGGCGGATGGTCTCGGCGCCGACCTCGCTGAGTCCGACGTGCCGGACGTGGCCCTTCTCGATCAGCTCGGTGATCGCGCCGACGGTCTCCTCGATGGGGACGTCCGGGTCGAGGCGGGCGATCCGGTAGACGTCGATGTGGTCGACGCCGAGGCGCTGGAGGGAGTAGGCGGCGAAGTTCTTCACGGCGGCGGGGCGGCCGTCGTAGCCGCTCCAGTTGCCGTCCGGGTCGCGCAGCGCGCCGAACTTCACGCTGACCTGGGCCTGCTCGCGGGCGGCCGGTGAGGCGGAGCGCAGGGCCTCGCCGATCAGCATCTCGTTGTGACCCATGGCGTAGAAGTCGCCGGTGTCCAGCAGCGTCACGCCGGCGTCCAGGGCGGCGTGGATGGTCGCGACGGACTCGGCGCGGTCGGCGTCGCCGTACAGCGCGGACATGCCCATGCAGCCGAGGCCGAGGGCGGAGACCTGGGGGCCGGTGGTTCCGAGGGTGTGGGTGCGCATCGTCATGCATCCACTGTGACATCAGGACTGACAGATTTCAATATCTGTCAGCTGTCATTTGTCATCCACCGTTCGTCGGCCGGGTCGGGGCACAAAAACGCCCACCCACCAGCCGACCGAGTCGGGTGGTGGGTGGGCGAGGAACCGGGGGCCCGGGGGCGGAGCCCCCGGACAGCGCCTCAGACGGAGGTCAGCAACCCACCAGACGGGAGGCCAGGTAACCCTCGATCTGGTCGAGAGACACCCGCTCCTGCTTCATGGTGTCGCGCTCGCGGACGGTGACCGCGTTGTCCTCGAGGGTGTCGAAGTCGACGGTCACGCAGAACGGCGTACCGATCTCGTCCTGGCGGCGGTAGCGGCGGCCGATGGCGCCGGCGTCGTCGAACTCGATGTTCCAGTTCTGGCGCAGCGCCTGGGCCAGACCCTTGGCCTTCGGGGACAGCTCGGGGTTGCGGGACAGCGGGAGCACCGCGACCTTCACCGGGGCCAGACGGTGGTCGAGGCGCAGCACCGTGCGCTTCTCCATCTTGCCCTTGGCGTTGGGGGCCTCGTCCTCGACGTAGGCGTCGAGCAGGAACGCCAGCATCGTGCGGCCGACACCGGCGGCCGGCTCGATGACGTACGGCGTCCAGCGCTCGCCGGCCTCCTGGTCGAAGTAGAAGAGGTCCTGACCGGAGGCCTTGGAGTGGGCCGTGAGGTCGTAGTCGGTGCGGTTGGCGACACCCTCCAGCTCGCCCCACTCCGAGCCGCCGAACTGGAAGCGGTACTCGATGTCGGCGGTGCGCTTGGAGTAGTGGGAGAGCTTCTCCTTGGGGTGGTCGTACCAGCGCATGTTCTCCTCACGGAGACCCAGGCCGGTGTACCAGTTCCAGCGCTGCTGCATCCAGTACTCCTGCCACTGCTCGTCCTCGCCCGGCTTGACGAAGAACTCCATCTCCATCTGCTCGAACTCGCGCGTGCGGAAGATGAAGTTGCCGGGCGTGATCTCGTTGCGGAAGGACTTGCCCATCTGGGCGATTCCGAACGGCGGCTTGCGGCGGGAAGTGGTCTGCACCTGGGCGAAGTTGGTGAAGATGCCCTGGGCGGTCTCGGGGCGCAGGTAGGCGACGGAGCCGGAGTCCTGCGTCGGGCCGAGGTGGGTGGAGAGGAGACCCGAGAACTGCTTGGGCTCGGTGAACGTGCCCTTGTTGCCGCAGTTGGGGCAGTTGAGGTCGGCCAGGCCGTTGGCCGGGGCGTGCCCCTTCTTCTCCTCGTACGCCTCTTCCAGGTGGTCGGCGCGGTAGCGCTTGTGGCACGAGGTGCACTCGGTCAGCGGGTCCGAGAAGGTGGCGACGTGACCGGAGGCGACCCAGACCTCGGGGGCCAGGATGACGGACGAGTCGATACCGACGACGTCCTCGCGCGACGTCACCATGTAGCGCCACCACTGGCGCTTGATGTTCTCCTTGAGCTCGACACCCAGCGGTCCGTAGTCCCAGGCGGCACGCTGACCGCCATAGATCTCACTGCAGGGGAAAACGAAGCCACGGCGCTTGCTCAGGCTGACGATGGTGTCGATCTTGTCGGCGGCCACGGTGCTCTCTTCATTACGACGGCGGGCGTTGAAGCGAGATGCTTCCAGCGAATGATTCAGGTTACCGGCGCGGACTCCCCCTCGGCCAAATCGGCCCTGCCCGCAGGCCCCACGCCAGGGCATTCCGGGCCTCTCACCAGGCTTGTTGACAACGGTTTCCATGTTAGTTGAAAATGACTGTCATGAACGCACGTCGGCGCCCCGGTGCCTCCCGAATAGGCGCGGCCAAGATCGCGGCCGCGGTGGCCATCGCGCTGGGCCTGGGCACCCTCACCGCCTGCTCGACCACCGGCGCCGCCGCGGGCGGCACGGGCAAGTTCGACGTCGTCACGTCGTTCTATCCGATGGCCTTCCTCGCCGAGCGGATCGGCGGCGACCACGTCCACGTCACCAGCCTCACCTCCCCCGGCCAGGAGCCGCACGACCTGGAGCTCAGCCCGCTGCAGATCGCCGGCATCCAGGACTCCGACGCGGTCCTGTACCTGAAGAACCTCCAGCCCTCCGTCGACGACGCGGTGGCCCAGTCCCCGGTGCGCACGAAGATCGACGCGGCCTCCCTGACCACGCTGGAGGAGCACGGCACCGAGGTCGGCGGCCACGCGGCCGCGCACGACACCCCTGACGCCCACGACCCCGGTGACCACGCGGAGTCCGCCGGGCTGGACCCGCACATCTGGCTCGACCCGGTGCGCTACGCCCAGGTCGCCGGCGGCGTCGGCAAGGCCTTCGAGAAGGCCGACCCCGAGCACGCGGCCGACTACCGGAGGAACACCGCGGCCCTGGTGAAGCAACTGGGCCGGCTGAACACGGAGTTCGAGGACGGCCTCGCGCACACGAGGACCAGGGTCTTCATCACCACCCACGCCGCCTTCGGCTACCTCGCCGAGCGCTACGGCCTCACCGAGGAGGCCATCAACGGCCTCGATCCCGAGTCCGAGCCGAGCGCCGCGCGCGTGAAGGAACTCCAGAAGCTCGCCAGGGCCGACCACGTCGGCACCGTCTTCTACGAAACCCTCGTCAGCGACGACACCGCGAAGACGATCGCCGGCGACGCCGGACTGCGGACCGACGTGCTCGACCCGATCGAGGGGATCACCGGCAAGTCCCGCGGCAAGGACTACCTCGCCGTACAGCGGGCCAACCTCAAGGCCCTCCAGCAGGCCCTGGGGGCCAAGTGACCGGCAGGGAGGACGAGACCATGCACACCATGGACGCCATGGACGCCAGGGACACCAGGGACACCAGGGACACCGACACCACGAGCGAGCCCGTCGCGACGATGCGCGGGGTGCGCGCGGAGCTCGGCGCGCGCCCGGTTCTGCGCGGCGTCGACCTCACCGTGCGCCGCGGCGAGGTCGTCGCGCTGCTCGGGGCGAACGGCTCCGGCAAGTCGACGGCCGTACGCACCCTCATCGGCCAGGTCCCGGCCACCGCCGGCGCCGTCGAGCTGTTCGGCACCCCGCTCCGCGCCTTCCGCGACTGGGCGCGCGTGGGCTACGTACCGCAGCGCACCAGCACCGCCGGCGGGGTCCCCGCCACCGTGACCGAGGTCGTCTCCTCGGGCCGGCTCTCGCGCACCCGCTTCGGCCTCTTCCGCAAGGCCGACCGGGAGGCCGTGCACCGCGCCCTGGAGCTGGTCGGCATGGCGGACCGCGCCAAGGACACGGTGACCGCGCTCTCCGGCGGCCAGCACCAGCGGGTGCTGATCGCCCGCGCCCTGGTCGCCGAGCCCGAACTGCTGATCATGGACGAGCCGATGGCGGGCGTCGACCTGGCCAGCCAGGAGGTGCTCGCCGCGACCCTGCGCGAGCAGGTCGCCGCCGGTACGACGGTCCTGCTGGTCCTGCACGAGCTGGGCCCGCTGGAACCCCTGATCGACCGGGCGGTCGTCCTGCGCGACGGCTGCGTCGTCCACGACGGACCGCCGCCACGCGCGCTCGGCCAGCACGCCCTGCCGGGCCACGACCACGTGCACCCGCACACGTCCGCGAACTCCGAACCGATCCGCACGGGACTGCTGAGCTGATGGACCTCCTGAACTACGCCTTCATGCAGCGGGCGCTCCTCGCGGCCGTCCTGGTCGGCATCACCGCGCCCGCGATCGGCATCTACCTCGTCCAGCGCCGCCAGCCCCTGATGGGCGACGGCATCGGGCACGTGGCGATGACCGGCGTGGGCCTCGGCTTCCTGCTGCACGCCTCGCCGGTGTGGATGGCCACGCTCGTCTCCGTGCTCGGCTCGGTCCTGATGGAGCTGATCCGCTGGTACGGCAGGACGCGCGGCGACATCGCCCTCGCCATGCTCTTCTACGGCGGCATGGCCGGCGGCGTGCTGTTCGTGAACCTCGCGCCGGGCGGTTCCAACGCCAATCTGACGTCCTACCTGTTCGGCTCGCTCTCGACGGTCTCGCCCTCCGACGTGACCGCGATCGTGATCCTCGCCGCGTTCGTGGCGGTCGTCACCCTGGGGCTGCGCCGCCAGCTGTTCGCGGTCAGCCAGGACGAGGAGTTCGCGCGGGTCACCGGGCTGCCGGTGCGCGCCCTGAACCTGCTCACCGCCGTCACCGCGGCCGTCACGGTCTCCGTCGCCATGCGGGTGGTCGGCCTGATCCTGGTCTCCGCGCTCATGGTCGTCCCCGTCGCCGCCGCGCAGGCGCTCACCCGCAGCTTCGCCGCGACCTTCGCGATCGCCGTCGCCCTCGGCGTCACCGTGTCGGTCGGCGGCACGGTCACGTCCTTCTACCAGGACGTCCCGCCCGGCGCGACGATCGTCCTGCTGACCATCGGGGCCTTCGTCGCCCTCACCGCCCTGGCCGCTCCGCTGGCCCGCCGACGGGCCCGGACGGCCGCGGCGGCGCAGCCGGCCGGAGACCCCGCGGAGTGCACGATTCCGGCCACGCGGACGGCCGCGGACGAGCTCGGCGTCTGACCGGGCGCGGTCCGGGCTGGCAGAATGGCCCGCGGCAGACGCGTGACGTGAGGAGACAACGGTGACGACCGCTGGACCGCCCGTGAAGGGCCGCGCGACCCGGCAGCGGGCTGCCGTGGCGGCGGCCCTGGACGAGGTCGACGAGTTCCGCAGCGCGCAGGAACTGCACGACATGCTCAAACACAAGGGCGACTCGGTCGGTCTGACCACGGTCTACCGCACCCTGCAGTCCCTCGCCGACGCCGGCGAGGTCGACGTCCTGCGCACCTCCGAGGGCGAGTCCGTCTACCGCCGCTGTTCCTCCGGCGAACACCACCACCACCTGGTCTGCCGTGCCTGCGGCAAGGCGGTGGAGGTGGAGGGCCCCGCCGTGGAGAAGTGGGCGGAGGCCATCGCGGTGGAACACGGCTACGTCAACGTGGCGCACACCGTGGAGATCTTCGGGACCTGCGCGGACTGCGCGGAGGTCTCCGGCGGCTGAGCGGGTTCAGGCGCGGCTCAGGTTGCGGTCCAGGATCGCCCGCAGCCTGTCCGCGTCCTCGGCGTTCCTGAGGCCGCGCTTGGGCAGTACGGCGAACCGGACCGCGTTCTTGTCGCCGCCGAACAGCACGAACATCTCCGCGGTCTCCCGATAGCGCGGCAGCGCCGTCCAGTTCAGCGTCGACGTGGCGTTGTCGGTGGCCGCCGTGAACCCGGCGTCCGTGACCGTCACACGATGCGTGCCGTTGCGCTCGAACGCGCGGAACAGCTGGCGAGCCTGCAGGCGGGGCGCCAGGAGCATCAGGGGCACGAAGACGGCGATCCAGACCCCCCAGAAGACCGGGGCTTCACCGTCCGCCAGATCCGCCGCGGCACCCAGTACGGCACAGCCGACCATGACGCCGATCCACCATTTCCGCCGCCGCCCCGCCTTGCTGACCTGTCTGCGTTCCCGCAGCGCCGTCACCCAGTCCGCCTCGACCGACTGGTACTCCAGCTCGACCGTCTCCTGTGCGGCATCCCGCCCCATGTCCATGATCATGAGGCGGGATACTAAGCCAGCCGACCGGTCGTCACGAGCGCTTTTCCCGGCCGTTACCGATCAGTTCCCCTCGGGACGGCCCTTCATCGCCGCTTCCATCGCCAGCAGCTCCTCGTTCGGCACCGCGCCGCCGAAGCGGCGGTCGCGGGAGGCGAACTCCATGCACGCGCGCCACAGGTCACGGCGGTCGAAGTCGGGCCACAGCACGTCCTGGAAGACCATCTCGGCGTATACGCTCTGCCAGACCAGGTAGTTGGAGGTGCGCTGCTCGCCGCTGGGGCGCAGGAACATGTCGACGTCCGGCATGTCCGGGAAGTACATGTACTTCTGGAGGGTCTTCTCGTTGACCTTGGACGGGTCGAGCCGGCCCGCCTTCACGTCCTCGGCGATGGCCTGCGCGGCGTCGGCGATCTCCGCGCGGCCGCCGTAGTTCATGCAGAAGTACAGGGTGAGCTTGTCGTTGTCCTTGGTCTGCTCCTGGGCGATCTGGAGCTCCTTGGCCACCGACTTCCACAGCTTGGGCATCCGGCCCACCCAGCGCACCCGGATGCCGAGCTCGTCGAGGGTGTCGCGGGTCTTGCGGATGAAGTCGCGGTTGAAGTTCATCAGGAAGCGGACCTCGTCGGGCGAGCGCTTCCAGTTCTCGGTGGAGAAGGCGTACAGCGAGATGCTGCCGACGCCGACCTCGATGGCGCCCTGGAGGACGTCCAGGACCTGCTCGGCGCCGACCTTGTGCCCCTCGGTGCGCGGCAGCCCGCGCTCCTTGGCCCAGCGTCCGTTGCCGTCCATGACGATCGCCACGTGGTTCGGCACCAGCTCACCGGGGAGCTTCGGCGCGCGGGCGCCCGACGGATGCGGTTCCGGCGTCCTGTACTCACGGCGCCGGCGCCCCAGGATCCCGCTTACGACCATGTGCTTCTCGTCTCCTCAGCCGTGCTTAATTCTCGACGTACCGAAGGGAGCGCAGCCCGCGCTCCAGGTGCCAGTGCAGATAGGCGGACACCAGCCCACTGCCCTCGCGGACGTGCCGTGCCTCGGCCGCGTCCGCCGTCTCCCAGTCTCCCGTAAGCAGCGCGCCGAGCAGAACCAGGGTCTGCGGGGAGGGTACGACGCTGCCCGCCACCCGGCAGTCCACGCAGACGGAGCCGCCGGAAGCGACCGAGAAGAACCGGTTCGGCCCGGGCATTCCGCACTTCGCGCAGTCGCCGAAGCTGGGGGCGTACCCGTTGACGGCGAGCGACCGCAGCAGGAAGGCGTCGAGGACGAGGTGCGAGGCGTGCTCACCGCGGGCGAGGGTGCGCAGGGCGCCGACGAGCAGCAGGTACTGCTGTACGGCGGGCTCACCCTCGTGGTCGGTGAACCGCTCGGCGGTCTCCAGCATGGCCGTGCCGGCGGTGTAGCGGGCGTAGTCGGTCACGATCCCGCCGCCGTACGGAGCGATGGTCTCGCTCTGCGTGCACAGCGGCAGCCCCCGCCCGACCAGCTCGCTGCCGCGCGCGAAGAACTGCACGTCGACGTGCGAGAACGGCTCCAGCCGCGCCCCGAACTTCGACTTGGTCCGCCGCACACCACGAGCCACGGCCCGCACCCGTCCGTGACCACGCGTGAGCAGCGTGATGATCCGGTCCGCTTCACCGAGCTTCTGGGTGCGCAGGACGATCCCGTCGTCCCGGAAGAGGCTCATCGCCGGCCTCCGCTTCCGGCCGGCCGGGGGCCCGGGGGTTGCCCCCCGGAGCAGCACAGCATGATCCGGTCCGCTTCACCGAGCTTCTGGGTGCGCAGGACGATCCCGTCGTCCCGGAAGAGGCTCATCGCCGGCCTCCGCTTCCGGCCGGCCGGGGGCCCGGGGGTTGCCCCCCGGAGCAGCACAGCATGATCCGGTCCGCTTCACCGAGCTTCTGGGTGCGCAGGACGATCCCGTCGTCCCGGAAGAGGCTCATCGCCGGCCTCCGCTTCCGGCCGGCCGGGGGCCCGGGGGTTGCCCCCCGGAGCAGCACAGCATGATCCGGTCCGCTTCACCGAGCTTCTGGGTGCGCAGGACGATCCCGTCGTCCCGGAAGAGGCTCATCGCCGGCCTCCGCTTCCGGCCGGCCGGGGGCCCGGGGGTTGCCCCCCGGAGCAGCACAGCATGATCCGGTCCGCTTCACCGAGCTTCTGGGTGCGCAGGACGATCCCGTCGTCCCGGAAGAGGCTCATCGCCGGCCTCCGCTTCCGGCCGGCCGGGGGCCCGGGGGTTGCCCCCCGGAGCAGCACAGCATGATCCGGTCCGCTTCACCGAGCTTCTGGGTGCGCAGCACAATGCCGTCGTCGCGGAACAGACTCATGGGATCCATTCTCGCCCATGCGGCGGCGGCCCCGTCCCGTCGTCGGCACGACCTCGGGCGGCTGGGTCGGTGGGGGGGACCCAGGCGACCCGGGTCACCGGCCGGACCGGGCACCCGTACACGCACACCCTGTTCCCGGCCGCGTCGCAGCCCGGACTCCGCTGCCGCTGCCAGCATCCTGTGGAGGACCAGCCGACCCGCGACCGCGCGCCCGAGCCCGCCCCGGAGGCCCGAATGACCTTTCCCGCCCCGCTGACCGGTGTCGTACCGCCCGTCTGCACGCCCCTGACGCCGGACCGCGAGGTGGACGTCCCCTCCCTGCTCAGGTTGGTCGACCATCTCGTGGAGGCCGGAGTGCACGGGTTGTTCGTGCTCGGGTCGACCTCGGAGGCGGCCTTTCTGACGGACCGGCAGCGCCGGCAGGTGGTGGAGGCGGTCGTCGGTCACGTCGGCGGCGGGCTGCCCGTCCTGGCCGGTGCCATCGACATGACCACGAACCGCGTCCTGGACCACGTCGCCTCCGTCAGCGCCGCCGGCGCCCAGGCCGTCGTCGTCACGGCCCCCTTCTACACCCGCACCCACCCCGCCGAGATCATCCGCCACTACCGCCGCGTCGCCGCCCTCAGCCCGGTCCCGGTCATCGCCTACGACATCCCGTCCGCCGTGCACACCAAGCTCCCCGCCGACGTGGTGCTGGGCCTGGCCGGTGACAGGGTGCTGGCCGGCCTGAAGGACTCCAGCGGAGACCTCGCCGCCTTCCGCGAGGTCGTCACCGGGGCCCGCGCCCACGCCGGGTTCGCCGTGCTGACCGGCTCCGAGGTGATCGCCGACGCCGCGCTGGCGCTGGGCGCGGACGGGATGGTGCCGGGCCTCGCCAACGTCGACCCGCACGGGTACGTCCGCCTCTACCGGCTCGCCCGGGCGGGCGACCTGGCCGGCGCGCGGGTGGAACAGGAGCGGTTGTGCGCGCTGTTCGGCATCGTCGGCATCGGCGACCCGGCCCGGATGGGCGGCAGTTCCGCGGCGCTGGGGGCGTTCAAGGCCGCGCTGTGTCTGCGGGGCGTGATCGACTGCCCGGTGACCGCCGAGTCCCAGATCCCGCTGTCGGGCGACGAGGTCGAGCGGGTGGGCAAGGTGCTGGCGGCGGCGGGGCTGCTGTGACGCGGTGGCCGCGGCCGGGCCGCTGTGACGCGGTGAGCGCGGCCGGGCCGCTGTGACGCGGTGAGCGCGGCGCCCGTGGTTCACGTGGCGGTCGGATCGGGGCCTCCCGTCCGTGTCCGGGTGCTGTCCGGGACCCCGTTGGGGCTGCCTCCCGGGCTGGCGTTCCACAGTTCGCCGAAGCGCCTGATCCGCTGCTGCACGTCGTCCGCGCGGGCGTTCACCGTCGTCCAGGAGTTCACGCTCAGCTGGTCGACGCCGATCTCGTAGGACAGTTCCTCGTCGAAGACGATGAAGTCGATCATCTTGCCGCGCTGGACGTACAGCGGGAGCTGGGACAGGGCCACCACCCGCACCTCGATGCCCACGTCCCGCTGCTCCTTGCAGAGGTCCGCGAGCCCCGGGATGTCCGTCGTCTGCCTGACGACGAACAGGCGCCTGACCGTCACCCCGCGGTCCTCGATCGCCTTGCGCTGGGCCTCCAGGTAGCGGCCGGCCGGTTCGGTGCTCCAGAAGTCCCGGTCCACGGAGGTGCTGGTGGCGTAGACGCTCCTCTTCGCGCACTTGGTCAGGCTCAGCAGCCAGTCGTGGTTCTCGCCGGGGCACTCGGCGCTGAGGTTGGTCAGGTCGTCCATCTGCAGGGCCAGCCGGTTGATCTCCTCGCGCGCGAAGTCGTGCAGGATCTGCGGCCCGATGGACACCACGTGCGTGGCGCTCTCGGCGAGCCGGGGCACACCGTCGTCGCGGAGCTTCTCCACCTCGTTGAAGAGC
This sequence comes from Streptomyces sp. NBC_00820, assembly GCF_036347055.1. Taxonomy (NCBI): domain Bacteria; kingdom Bacillati; phylum Actinomycetota; class Actinomycetes; order Kitasatosporales; family Streptomycetaceae; genus Streptomyces; species Streptomyces sp. NBC_00820. The sequence goes on from NZ_CP108882.1 coordinate 2,853,140, forward strand.
TTGGTGGCCCGGCCGATGTCGATGAAGCGTTTCTCCACGGAGCTCTTCAGATCGCCCAGCTGGTGCGCGAAGGTCACCATGAACTGGACGATGAGCACCGCGCCGCCGCACAGCACCGACAGCACCAGCTGCCACACGTCGTCGGCCGTCGGGGCCAGCACCGTGCTCAGCACGTACACCACGCCGCCCGCCAGCACCGTGACGAGCAGCTTCTGCATCAGCCTGCGGGCGCCGTCCTCCCGGCCGCGACCGCCGTCGTCGTACCCGTTGTCTCCGCGCGATGTGATCGTTCCGGTCATCTCGCTTTCTCCCCCCGTCGGGACCGTGTGGATGGTGCTCGTTCGTCAGCGGGCCGCCAGCGCGGCGTCGCTCTGGGACAGCAGCGCCCGCAGGGCCATCTGGTCGCGGACGCGCTGCACCAGGTTCTGCCACTGGCGGGTGAAGCCGGGGCGCTGCTCCAGCGTCTGCCACAGCGGGTCGAGCGCCGGGTCCAGGCGGGCCCTGGGCATCCAGACGTGCAGCAGGTGTTCGACGAGGGGGCGCAGCACCTTCAGGGCGGCGGCCCCGTCCGCCGCCGCGACCGGCAGGCCGTCGAGCTTCTGTCCGACGGTCGTCAGCAGCCAGTCGTGCAGGGCCAGGTCCTCGCAGAGTCCGGCCACGGCGTCGGGCGCGGAGTCCTCGGGCACGCGCAGCTCGGCGGTGCGCAGACCCTCCTCGTCGTCGACGGTGAAGCTCACCAGACGGGCCGGGGTGCCGGCCGGGGCGGGCAGCGCGGCCCAGCGCAGCCGTGTGTCGGAGGTCCGCAGCGGGGGGTCCTGGTCGAGCAGGCGGTACTGCCGCGAGATCCGGTCCAGCAGGCCCTGGGCGACGGAGCCGACGTCGAGCAGGTCCGGGGAGCGGGCGTCGGCCAGGAAGCCCTGGACGACCGCTTCGCGCGGCAGGCGGCCGACGGGGACCAGCACTCCGGGGCGGACCAGGTAGTACCCCCACGGGCGGCGCCGGTCGGGTCCGGCGGCCGGGGCGGAGAAGTACGCCGTGGCCTGGAGCACGCGCCCCTCGGTGAGGGCGGCGCGGGCCGTCACCGTGCCGACGGCACGGACCTTGGCGCCGCTCGTGGTGGGCAGCCGGCAGTCCACGCCGGTGAGGACGTCCGGGGAGAGCGCGTGCGGGTTGGGGCGCCGGGAGAGGCGGACGCGTTCGTCGGGACGCAGTTGCAGCAGCCGCTGCGCCACCCGCCCGTCGACGGCGTCACGGGTGGGCAGCAGGCAGGTGCGGACCTCGCCGCACATCAGGGCCGGCGCGGCCGGCAGGGCCCGGTCCGCCATGTCACAGCCCCGGCGGGAAGAGGTAGGAGGTGCGCTCCACGACGTCCTCCGGCACGGTGAGCTTCTCCCGCCCGGCGCGCTCGACGATCTGTCCGACGGCGTGCGCGTCGACGTGGACCTGTTCCAGGACGACCCGCACGGCGTGCTCGACGGGCAGGAAGCGGGTGGGCAGCACGCTGCAGGTGTAGTAGGCGGTGAAGGGCGGCGCGGCGGGGTTGAGCCGCAGCAGGGGCGGCAGCGCGTCCCAGTCCGCGGGGAACGTCCGCTGCTCCCACGGGACGGGGGTCAGCACCGCCCGTCCGTCGTCGCGCAGCAGCCCGAGGCGGGTCAGTTGCCAGACGGCGGCGAGGAACGCGCAGGACCAGGTGCGCTGTTCGCCGACGTCGTCCCACAGTTCGACGTCGACGAAGACCGAGTGGCCGCGGGCCCCGGTCTCCCCGGGCGGCTGCCAGGCGCCGTCGGCGTCCAGCGCGGCGGAGGTACGGCGGGTCGGCGCGCGCCTGCCGTTGGTGAGCCAGCCGGTGCGGCTGACGGGCGGCCGGAAACCGTTGCTGCCGGGCGGCGGGGACTCCACCAGTCGGTGCATCACGGCGTCCGCGAGGCCCGGCCGGTCCGGGCGGAGCGGGTCGGTCAGGGCGCAGCCCGACTCGCGGGCGAGGTAGTCGATGGTCAGCCCCGCCCGCTCGGCCGCGCCCAGCAGGGTCGGTAACAGTTCGGCGGGGGTGGACAGCCGGCTGAAGTAGTCGTCGATCAGGAAGCAGGTGCTGATCCGGGGCCGGTTGCCGGTCGGCAGGGCGGCGGCCCAGGCGCGGGCGGTCTCGGCCCAGGGGCGTACGGCGGTGAAGTGGCGCACCAGCCGTTCGGCGCCCTCGGCGAAGTCCTCCATGTACAGGTGGCCCAGTTCCAGGGAGAGATGGGAGAACGGCAGGGCCTCGGTGACCGGGTCGGCGCTGGTCTCCCGGAAGGCGGCCGCGGCTTCCGTCACAGTTGCCCCCAGTACTTGTCGTCGGTCAGCCGCTCCGCCAGTTCCACCAGGGCCTGCCGGGTCTTGAAGTTGGCGATCTTGCTGTCGAGGACGTCCTCGTCGGTGATGAGCTGCTCGCGCATCTGGAGCACGGGTTCCAGCGGGACCGAGCCGAGGACCCGGGACTTGCCGATGTCCAGGGACGCCGCCAGCTCCTCCAGCCGCTTGTTGCACTGGCGCATCCAGGTGTACTGGGCGGGCGGCATCTGCGCCCACTGCGGCGACTCCAGGTCGGGCACGGCGGCACGGACGAAGCGGATGGCACCGAGGAGTGCCGTCCGGTCGTGTCCCATGGCCACGCCGTGGGACACGATGCCCTGCCGGCCGGCGACCAGTTCGGCGGCGGCCATGACGTGCTGCCGGGTCCAGCGGTGGTAGAGCAGCCAGCGGGCCGGGACGCGCCGCAGTTCGTCGCGGGCGGTGGCGGCCAGCACCAGGTCCATGGCGTAGCTGCGGCCGGCGCTCAGGTCCACCACGATGAGGTCGAACTCGCGGCGCAGCCGCAGGAAGAGGTCGACGCAGCGGTGCAGGTTCTCCTCGTCGGTGACGAACTCCCCGCCGCCGCGGTCGCCGGGCAGCAGGACCAGCCGGCCGGAGCCGCTGGGGCGGTCGCGGAGCACGGGGTGCTCGGTACGGCTCCACACGTCGGCGCGCAGCGGTTCGCCGGTCTTGCCCTTCAGGTAGGAGTGCAGGCCCCGTCCCTCGGCCTCGGTCTTGACGTTCGGGGTGTCGAAGACGGCGGTGGCGGTGGGCGAGCCGAAGTCGAAGTCCAGGTAGCAGACGTCGTCGCCGTCGAGGGCGCGGCGGTAGGCGAGGTTGGCGCTGGTGACCGAGCGGCCGGTGCCTCCCTTGTCGGAGGCGGCGAAGACGAGCACCTCACACCCCCTGGCGCCCGGCGGCCCTGGCGCGGGCGAGGGCGTCGAGTCTGCCGAGCACGTTCAGGGTGAGCGCGCAGGACGTGCCGGGCTGGCTGTCGAGCAGGATGCGGGCGCGGCGCAGGTCGGCCTCGATGCCCTTCAGTTCCGTGCCCTCCTGGCTCTTGGCGATGGGGGCGGGCTGTTCCATCTGCTCGGTGCCGAGGAGGTGGGTCGCCTCGCTGAGCAGGGAGCGGGCCAGCGCGGTCGGTTCGGGGCTGCGGATCGGTGCCTGGGTGTAGAGCTGCTGGGCGGCGACCATGCACTCGGTGACGCGTTCGGTGATGTTCCAGGACAGCCGTCCCTGGCGGTCCGCCGAGTCCGGGTAGGTCGCGTGCACGTTGTCCCACAGGCCGACGCCCTCGCCGTCGGAGATGCGCCGTGCCCACAGGTGGTCGAGGGTCTGTTCGGCGAGCCGGAGCAGCCGGTCGTGCGCGGCGACGTTGCGGGACAGGGCGCACAACTGGATGACGCGCTTGAGCAGTTGGGCCGAGAAGTCGGTCATCGTCCAGCGCATGGGCGGGCCGAGGGGGTCGTCGGACTGCAACGGCAGTGCGACGCCGGGGTTGTGCAGCAGGACCGCGGGGTCCTCGCGGGTGGTGCTGGAGGTGATCCGGCTGCGTTCGGCGAGGCGTTCCATGACGCCGACGGTGCGGGTGAGGTCGTCGTCGGTGGCCCGGCGCCGTACCAGGTCGTGGACGAGGATGGAGGCGACGGAGAGGGAGAAGTACTCGGACTCCAGCTGCTGGCCCGTGGTCCGCCAGGGGATGTCCTCCAGCGGCCATCTGTCGTCGTCGAACCGCGCGATGCCGGACCAGTACTGCTGGGTGATGGTCCAGCGCAGGCGCAGGGCGTCGGCGAGCTTCTGCTGTTCGGGGTTGAGCAGGCCCAGGACGAGGGTGCGGTCGGAGAACAGGTCCTGGATGCCGTCGAGGGCGACGACGGTGAAGTACAGGTACGGCACACCGCGGGCCACGCCGTCGGCCTGGTCCCCGATCGGCTCCCCGGTGTCCACCTGGGGTGCGCCCTTGACCAGGCTCCAGGCCCAGCCGCATTCGAAGAGGCGGTTCTCGTTGCCGAGCTGCTCCTCCACGTCGACGCCGAGGACGACGCTCTCGCGGATGACCGCGCGCAGCGCCCGGAAGCGTTCCTGGAACTGCTGGAGGACCATCCGGTCGGGTGTGCGGCCCTGGCCGATGAGCCGGCACAGCGCCTGACCCTGCGGTGACTCGACCTCGTAGACGTCGACGGTGAAGGAGCGCAGCAGGCTGACCATGGCCGCGGTGAGGCGGTCGCTGGTGGCCTGGCGCAGTCTCTCGATCAGCTGGAGGGTGCCGGAGCGCTCGGTCTTGGTCTGGTAGACCTTGAGGAATCCGAGGGTTGCCAGGCACAGCGTGACCGACAGGCTGAACGAGTCGACGACGCCGAGTGCCCGCTGTTCCTTCGACAGTTCCTGGTCGGGGTCGCGGGTGGTGAAGTAGTGCCCGCCGGAGAAGGTGGGGGTGTCGCCCGCCCGGTGTTTCTCCATGAATTCGGTGAGCGCCCGGACCAGGCTCTCCGGGATCTCTGTCGCGTCACCGACCGCTTTCAGGGATTTCTCGACGTCCGGCTGTGTGGTGTCGGGCGCGTCCAGCCGGAACGCGGGAAACTCGGTCGCGGGATACAGCAGGCAGAGCAGCCGTTCCGCGTCGGCGACGCTGCTGACTCCTCCCGATTCACCCCAGTCCCATGCGCCGTCCGGATAGCAATGACGAGCAACCGACTGCCAGATGGACAGAAGATTCTGTCTGGGCTTGATCTGCATCCCCATGCCCCTCACACAGGTATGTCACCCGGACGGCGATTTGGTATGAGCATTTCTCAGGCACCTCGGTGGCCGCAGGCGACGATCATTCCCGTGTATCCCTCGCGCAGCAGGTCCCCGGGTTTCCCCAGGCGGTGGGTCTCGATTTTCGAAGCGTATTTACCCAGGGTGTCCCGGACTTCCTGCTCGTCGATGTCGAGTGCGGGGAAATCGCGTCCACCCACCCAGTAGCCCCGCGAGTGCTCCATGAAAGCGGCGGCGAACGGCGCCTCCGGCTCCAGGGCGTTCATGAAGCAGCCGACGCCCCGCCGGAACTCCTCCAGCGATCCGGTGATCGACTCGGCGACGAAGAACATGGTGCCCATCGCCCAGCGCTCGCCGCCCTCGTGGAGATCGAAGAGGTTGCCGAGCCGGGGCCGGACCCGTTGCGCGAAGCGCGCCCGGGGGTCCCCGCAGCGCCGGGCGTAGGCCTCGTCCCGGCACAGGACGTCCCAGAACTGGTCCCACTGGAGGTCGTAGGAACGACGCTGCTGATCGAGGTACCCCACGTTCGCCGGCGAGCGCTCCAGGAGCGTGACCCTGTCGCACCAGGGGAGCATGCTGAGAGCGGGATAGAGATTCGGACCCGCCCCGACGTCGATACCGGAAGCCACGCCACCGGAAGTGCCGAAATGGCTGCTGAAATGATCGCGAACGACACCGATGATCGCCTCGTCATCAGGGTGCAGGCTGAGATAATTGTGCCTGATGTACTCCTGGGGATCGAAATGCTCCCAGGTCACATCGTTATTCCGCTTCTCCGTGCCGGTCGGCGATCCCGAGGTCATTAACGCAGGGTAGCAGAGCCGACGCACAAAGCACCCACGCCACGTGCGATCCACGGCGCATGATCACAGAAAGACGGCGCTCGAACGCACAGTTTCGGCCGCCTGGCACGCTCAACCACAAATGGTCCAGATCTCGGCTTGAACGGCCAAAAGCGGCGGGTAAAGATGGGACGAGCCGTGCCGGTCACGGGTTGAGTGATCAGATGCATACCGTCGCATCGATATGTATATCGCACGAGATCCGCACACCCTCACCTTCACCTCGCGCAGGGGCCGAGAAAAGGGGACGGAATGATTCCTCTTCCCGAAGACCACTTCCCGTCGCACACCGGTTCCGTCGCGGGCAGCGGGTCCGAGAAGACACCACGGCTGATCAGAAAGGCCGTGGAGGCCGACCTGCCCGAGGTGCTCCGCCTCGACCGGGAGGCGTTCCCGGAGGGGCCGTATCCGTACTTCGTCCTGCGCCAGTTCCTCGACGCGCTCGGGGACCACATGCTCGTCGTGGACGGCGGCGACGGGCTGCGCGGCTACGTCCTCGCGACCCCGCCGCACCACGCCCGCAGCTGGATACTGAGCCTCATCGTCGGCCACGAGCTGCGCGGCAACGGGGTGGGCCGCGAGCTCATGACCGAGATGCTGCGGCAGCTGCGCGCGGAGGGCGCCGCCGAGATCCTGCTCACCGTGGACCCCGCCAACGAGTCGGCCGTGATGCTCTATCACCACCTGGGATTCGCGCCGTGGGGCCTGCCCCGGGAGGACTACCTGGGCCCTGGAGAGGCAAGGCTGCGCATGCGCCTGGCGTGCTGATCCGGCCCCCCGCGCGACACGGCACCCCGTCCGAGGCCGCCGTCAGACCGTCCGAGGCCGCCGGCAGACCGCCGTCAGGACGCCGCCGGGACGCCGTCAGAGCCGGAGGGGTGTCACGACGGTGTCCGCGCCGCCGCCAGCAGCCGGCTCACGTCGGTGCCGCAGAGGGTGAGCGCGGCGCCGACGGTGGTGAGGGCGTCGCGTTCGGCGGGGGTGTAGGGGCCGTCGGCCAGGGCGATGCGGGCGGCCTGGAGGAAGAGGGCCTCGCGGCCGGCGCAGGCCAGGTGCGGGGCGAGCGGGTCGAGGGCCTCGTGCAGCTCTATGGCGAGGCTCGCGCCGCACGGGCCCGCGTCCACCACCCGGCCGGTGTCGGCGGCGAGCGCCTCGACCAGGGCGGCGAGCTGTTCCTCGGTGCAGTCCTCGAAGCCGGCGGCGCGGACCGCGCAGGCGGCGGTCTCCAGGGCCGTACGGGAGCCGGTGCCGCCGGCGGCGAGCACGGCGAGGGCGACGGTGTGGACGGCGTCGCGGAGCATCGCGGAGAAGCGGCGGGTGGTGGGGTGGTCGAGGACGTCGGTGCCGAAGTGCCGGCGGCAGGCGGCGCACTCCACGACCGGCCCGGCCACCCCACGCGGCAGCACGGGCACCCCGAGGAGGGTGAGGCGGCGGCGGCCGGTGAGCCGCTGGTAGTTGCGGTCGCCCCCGCAGCCAGGGCAGAAGAACTCGCCGTCCCCGACGGGCGTCCACGCGGTGCGGGTGCCCAGGATGCGCGCAGCCCTGACGGCACGGTCGCCTCGTCCCCGTACTGGCAGCACGTCGCACCTCCGTAACCCCGCGGCAACATCGCCGCGCTGGCGTGATGTTAGCCACATCGCGCCGGTTGAGTCAGTACCCCGTAGGAGACCTTTCCGTGACCTGAGGGGCGCGATGGCCGGTACACGACGGTGCCCCGACCCCCGCGCACGCGGGTCGGGGCACCGAAAGTGCCGGTCAGGGGCGGTCAGCGGGTCGCGCGGTTCACCGCGGAGACGACGGCCTTCAGCGACGCACGCGTCGTGTTCGCGTCGATCCCGATTCCCCACAGGACCTTGCCGTCGATCGCGCATTCGATGTAGGAAGCGGCCTGCGCGGAGGCGCCCTCGCTCATCGTGTGCTCCTGGTAGTCCAGCAGGCGTACGTCGATGCCGCAGGACTCCAGGGCGTCGAAGAAGGCGGAGATCGGGCCGTTGCCGGAGCCGGTCAGGACGGTGTCCTCGCCGTCGACGGTCGCCTCGACGGTCAGGGTGTCGACCCCGTCCGTGTCCGTGGTCGACTGGCCCGTCCTGACCTGGATGCGGCCCCACGGGTTCTCGGGGTTCGGCAGGTACTCGTCCTGGAAGACCGCCCAGATGTCCTTCGGCGTGATCTCGCCGCCCTCGGCGTCCGTCTTCGTCTGGATGATCTTCGAGAACTCGATCTGCATGCGGCGGGGCAGGTCCAGCTTGTGGTCGTTCTTCAGGACGTAGGAGATGCCGCCCTTGCCGGACTGCGAGTTGACGCGGATGACGGCCTCGTAGGAGCGGCCGACGTCCTTCGGGTCGATCGGCAGGTACGGCACCGCCCACTCGATGTCGTCGACCGTGACGCCCTTGGCCTTGGCGTCGGCCTCCATGGCGTCGAAGCCCTTCTTGATGGCGTCCTGGTGGGAGCCGGAGAAGGACGTGTAGACCAGGTCGCCCACGTACGGGTGGCGCGGGTGGACCTCCATCTGGTTGCAGTACTCCCACGTGCGACGGATCTCGTCGATGTCGGAGAAGTCGATCTGCGGGTCGACGCCCTGCGAGAACAGGTTCATGCCCAGGGTGACCAGGTCGACGTTGCCGGTGCGCTCGCCCTGTCCGAACAGGCAGCCCTCGACGCGGTCGGCGCCGGCCATCACGGCCAGCTCGGCGGCCGCCACGGCCGTACCGCGGTCGTTGTGCGGGTGGACGGACAGGCAGACGTGCTCGCGGCGGGAGAGGTTGCGGTGCATCCACTCGAAGCGGTCCGCGTGCGTGGACGGGGTCGAACGCTCCACCGTGGCGGGCAGGTTGAGGATGATCTCGCGGCCCGGGCCCGGCTGGTAGACGTCCATCACCGCCTCGCAGACCTCCAGCGCGAAGTCCAGCTCGGTGTCGGTGAAGATCTCCGGGCTGTACTGGTAGCCGAACTCGGTCTCGGGGCCCAGCAGTTTCTCGGCGTACTCCATCACCAGGCGGGTGCCGTCGACGGCGATCTGCTTGATGTCGTCCTTGGAGCCGCGGAAGACGACGCGGCGGAAGACCGGGGCGGTGGCGTTGTACAGGTGGACGGTGGCGCGCCTGGCGCCCTTCAGCGACTCCACGGTCCGCTCGATCAGGTCCTCGCGGGCCTGGGTCAGGACGGAGATCGTCACGTCGTCCGGGATCGCGCCCTCTTCCTCGATGATCGAGCGCACGAAGTCGAAGTCGGTCTGGCCGGAAGCCGGGAAGCCGACCTCGATCTCCTTGTAGCCCAGCTTGACCAGCTGGTCGAACATCCGGCGCTTGCGCTCGGGCGACATCGGGTCGATCAGCGCCTGGTTGCCGTCGCGCAGGTCGGTGGAGAGCCAGCGGGGGGCGGCGGTGACGCGCTTCTGCGGCCAGGTGCGGTCCGGGATGTCGACCTGGTCGTAACGACCGTACTTGTGGATCGGCATGGGGCTGGGCTGCTGGCGGTTGACCATGATCGGTGGGCTCCTGGGAGGTCCGGATGGACGGCCGACGCGCAACGCCAGAGCTCCGCGGGGAGGGGGTCGGCCTCTTGACTACAGGCCCTCGCCGCGGCAGCTAAGAAGAAGCAGCCCGAAACGCATGATGCTCCGCAGCCTAGCCGAGCCGTGCCGGATGCGCGGACCCGTATCAGTATGCGGAACCGAGGGCCATGAATCGGACAAACGGTTATCTCACGCCACGCATCACCACGAGCCATACCACTCCGTGACACAGCATGACGACGGATGTCCGCGTATTTCACCAATCATGGTTGCGCGTAGTGACATCCATGTCACGCAGTGCAAGGGTGCCGGGCATGACGACCAACGGGGGCTTCGAGCCCGTCTTCTGCACGATCGTGCCGCCCCACCTCCTCGACAAGCTCGCCCGCAGCGAGGACTCCGCCGTCTCCGGACCGGCCCGCCGCTCCCTGGAGCGCGACGCCCTGGAGCGCACCCGGCGCCGCCTGACCACGGTGATCGGCGCGCCCTCCGTCGCGCCGCCCGCCGGCGCCGCCGCCGACCAGCCGCACCGCACCGTCTACGACGCCCGCCACACCCAGGACCTGCCCGGCACGAAGGTCCGCGAGGAGGGCACGCAGCCCGGCTCCGACGCCACCGTCAACCGCGCCTACGCGGGACTCGGCGCCACCTTCGAGCTGTATCTGAAGGTGTACGGCCGCCACTCCATCGACGACAACGGGCTGCCGCTGAACGCCACGGTTCACTTCGACAAGGACTACGACAACGCCTTCTGGAACGGCGACCAGATGGTGTTCGGCGACGGCGACAACGAGATCTTCCTGGACTTCACCATCCCGGTCGACGTCATCGGCCACGAGCTGACCCACGGCGTCACCCAGTACACCGCCAACCTCGCCTACTTCGGCCAGTCCGGCGCGCTCAACGAGTCGCTCTCCGACGTCTTCGGCTCGCTGATCAAGCAGTACGCGCTCGGACAGAGCGCCGCCGAGGCCGACTGGCTGATCGGCGCCGGCCTGCTCGCGCCGCGCGTCACGGGCACCGCCCTGCGCTCGATGAAGGCACCGGGCACGGCCTACGACGACGACGTCCTGGGCAAGGACCCGCAGCCCGCCACCATGGACGGCTTCGTGCACACCGGCCGCGACAACGGCGGCGTGCACATCAACTCCGGCATCCCGAACCACGCGTTCTACCTGGTCGCCACCGCAGTCGGCGGCAACTCCTGGGAGCGGGCCGGGCAGATCTGGTACGACGTCCTGACCGGCGGGAAGCTGGCGGAGGACGCCCAGTTCGCCGACTTCGCCACGCTGACCGTGAAGGCGGCCCGTGAGCGGTACGGCGCGGGCGACGAACTCCAGGCCGTGGAGAAGGCGTGGGAGCAGGTCGGGGTGCACACGCTGTAGTTCCGTACTAGACAGTGACCCATGCGTATCCAAGTACGGCGCACGGGCGGCTTCGCGGGCATCGAGCGCCGGGCCGAGGTGGACACCTCGGCCCGGCCCGACGCCCGCGAGTGGCAGTCACTGGCCGAACGCGTCCTCGCGGCCGGCCCCACCACCCCGCCGGACGGCGTCCCGGACGGCTTCAGCTACACGATCACGGTCGACGGCCGCACGGTGTACGCCGCCGACCCCCGACTCACCGGGGACCAGCGGGAGTTGGTCTCCAGAGTGCTGAAGGAGGGGGCTTAGGGGGTCTGTGAACGGCGGTCGGCGCCGGGGCGTTGACTTCTGTTACCGGGGGTACGGATGATCCGGCCCATGGCGACCGACGCAGGCGACCCGGCATCCCGCTCCCGCCCCCTCGCAGATCCCCTCTCAGCGCCCCTCACAGACCCTCCCCCGGCGCCCCTCTCCGTCTCCGGGCCCGGCCCCCTCCCCGGCCCCGGGCCCCGGTCCGCTGCGCGCCTCCGCTTCCCGGACGGCTTCCTGTGGGGCGTCTCGACCTCGGCCCATCAGATCGAGGGCGCCGCCGGGGAACGCGAGCCGTCGGTGTGGGACGTGTTCACGGCCGGGCCCGGCCGGGTGAAGGACGGCTCCACGGCGGCGGTGGCCTGCGACCACTACCACCGCTACCGCGAGGACGTGGCCCTGCTCGCCGGCCTGGGCGTGGACGCGTACCGCTTCTCCGTCTCCTGGCCGAGGGTGAACTCCCCCGGCGGCCTCGACTTCTACGACCGTCTGGTGGACGAGCTGTGCGCGGCGGGCGTCCGTCCCGTCCCGACCCTCTTCCACTGGGACCTTCCCGCGTCCCTGGACTGGATGGACCGGGACACGGCGGAGAGGTTCGCCGCGTACGTGTCGGTCGTCGCGGGCCGTCTGGGCGACCGGGTGACGAAGTGGATCACCCTCAACGAACCGGCGGAACACACCCTGCTGGGCCATGCCCTCGGCGCCCACGCTCCCGGCCGGCGGCTCCTCTTCGACGCCCTCCCGGCCGCCCACCACCAACTCCTCGCCCACGGCCTGGCGGTTCGGGCCCTGCGCGCGGCCGGGGCGCAGGACATCGGCATCGCCAACTCCCACTCCCCCACCTGGCCCGCGTCCGGGAGTCCGGCGGACGTGGAGGCGGCGGACTTCTACGACCTGCTCCTCAACCGCCTCTTCGCCGACCCGCTCGTCCTGGGCGCGTACCCGGAGGGCGTCGGCGAGTTGATGCCGGGAGACGTGGCGGCGGACCTGAAGGTGATCTCCGAGCCGCTGGACTGGTACGGCGTCAACTACTACGCCCCGGCCAGGGTGGGTGCCCCGCGGGACACGGAGACGGAGTTCGGCGGCCTCACCCTGCCGCCCGGACTCCCCTTCTCCCTGCGGGAGATCGAGGGGCGCCCGGTGACGGACTTCGGCTGGCCGGTCGTACCCGAGGCGCTGACGGAACTCCTCACGGATCTCTCCGCCCGCTACGGCGAACGCCTCCCGCCGCTGGTCGTCACCGAGAACGGCTGCTCGTACGAGGGCGTCGACGACCAGGACCGCATCGCCTACCTGGACGCCCACATCAGCGCCGTGCACGCGGCGCTGGAGGCGGGCGCGGACGTGCGCGGCTACTTCGTCTGGTCCCTGATGGACAACTTCGAGTGGGCGGAGGGCTACACCCGCCGCTTCGGCCTGGTGCACGTCGATCACGTCACGCAGCGGCGCACGCCGAAGGCGTCGTACCACTGGTTCCGCGAACTGCTGCGGGCGCCGAGATGACCGCCCCGCCTCCGCGCGGGCTCAGAAGCCGAGCTTGCGCAGCTGCTTGGGGTCCCGCTGCCAGTCCTTGGCCACCTTGACGTGCAGGTCCAGGCTGCATCAACGTGCGGCTACCGCCGCGCGGCCGGCGTCCCCAGCAGCGCCTCGACGCGCTCGCAGGACCTGACGCCGACCTCCTTCAGACGCCCGCCACGCCAGCCCCGGCCCATCCCTTTCCAGCGAACCGGAAGCCGGGGCAGGGGCGAAGCCCCGGCACTCAGAAGCCGAGCTTGCGCAGCTGCTTGGGGTCTCGCTGCCAGTCCTTGGCCACCTTGACGTGCAGGTCCAGGAAGACCGGCGTGCCCAGCAGCGCCTCGATGTGCTTGCGGGACTTGATGCCGACCTCCTTCAGCCGCTTGCCCTTGGGGCCGATGATGATGCCCTTCTGGCTGGGCCGCTCGATGTAGAGGTTGGCGTGGATGTCCAGGAGCGGCTTGTCGGCCGGGCGGTCCTCGCGCGGGAGCATCTCCTCGACGACCACGGCGATGGAGTGCGGCAGCTCGTCGCGGACGCCCTCCAGGGCCGCCTCACGGATCAGCTCCGCGATCATGACCTGCTCGGGCTCGTCCGTGAGGTCGCCCTCGGGGTAGAGGGCCGGGCCCTCGGGCAGCAGCGGGACGAGCAGGTCGGCCAGCAGGCCCACCTGCTTGTCACCGGTCGCCGACACCGGCACGATCTCCGCCCACTCGAAGCCCAGCTCCTTGGCCAGCTGGTCGATCGCGATCAGCTGCTCGGCGAGGGCCTTGGAGTCGACCAGGTCCGTCTTGGTGACGATGGCGATCTTGGGGGTCTTCTTGATCCCGGCCAGTTCCTTGGCGATGAAGCGGTCGCCGGGGCCGATCTTCTCGTTCGCCGGCAGGCAGAAGCCGATCACGTCGACCTCGGCCCACGTCGTGCGCACGACGTCGTTGAGCCGCTCGCCGAGCAGGGTGCGCGGCTTGTGCAGCCCGGGGGTGTCCACCAGGATCAGCTGGGCGTCGGGCCGGTGCACGATGCCACGCACGGTGTGCCGGGTCGTCTGCGGCTGGTTGGCGGTGATCGCCACCTTCTGCCCGACCAGAGCGTTCGTGAGGGTGGACTTGCCCGCGTTGGGGCGGCCCACGAAACACGCGAAGCCTGCGCGGTGGACGGTATCGCCCGACTGCTCGGATGACTGGGTACGAACGCTCATGAGGCTCATTGTCCCTGATTCACGAGCGGGTGCCGCACCAGCGGGCCGCACCGGCCCACTCCGTGAGCGTCCCGTGAGCCTTCGGAAACCCGCCCGCAACGAAACGTCACCGAAACACACCTGTACGCGACCGGAAACCGGCGCCGGTGACCCTCTGACGAGCCCCCCACACCGTTGGAGACGCCCGTGCCCCTCGCCGCCGCCGCCATCGACACAGCCGCCGCCCCCATCGACACGGGCGACACCGCGTGGCTCCTCGTGGCCACCGCCCTCGTCCTGCTGATGACCCCGGGCCTGGCCCTGTTCTACGGCGGCATGGTCCGCGCGAAGAGCGTCCTCAACATGCTGATGATGAGCTTCGTGTCCATCGCCCTGGTGACGGTGGTGTGGCTGGCGGCCGGCTACTCCCTGGCCTTCGGCGACGACACCTTCGCGGGGCTCGTCGGCGGCCTCGGACACGCCGGCATGACGGGCATCGGCCCCGGCAGCGTCCACGGCACGGTCCCCACCCTCCTCTTCGCCACCTTCCAGCTCACCTTCGCGATCATCACGGCGGCCCTGATCAGCGGCGCGGTCGCGGACCGTACGCGATTCCCGGCGTGGCTGGTGTTCGTCCCGCTCTGGACCCTGCTGGTATACGTTCCGGTCACCCACTGGGTGTGGGGCCCCGGCGGCTGGATCGGGGCCCGGCTGGGCGCGCTGGACTTCGCGGGCGGCCTGCCCGTCGAGATCACCTCGGGCGCCTCGGGCCTGGCCCTTTGCCTGGTCCTCGGCCCCCGCCTCGGCTTCAAGAAGGACTCCATGCGCCCGCACAGCCTGCCCATGGTCGTCCTCGGCGCCGGTCTGCTCTGGTTCGGCTGGTTCGGCTTCAACGCGGGCTCCGCGCTCGGCGCGAACGGCCTCGCCGCGGCCGCGTTTCTCAACACCCTCGCCGCCGGCTGCACCGGCCTGCTCGGCTGGCTCTTCGTCGAGCAGCGGCGCGACGGCCATCCGACCACCCTGGGCGCCGCCTCCGGCGCGGTGGCCGGCCTGGTCGCGATCACCCCGTCCTGCGGCACGGTCTCCCTGCTCGGCGCGCTGGTCGTGGGTCTGGCCGCCGGTGTCGTCTGCTCCTACGCCGTGAGCTGGAAGTTCAGGCTGAACTACGACGACTCCCTGGACGTCGTGGGCGTCCACCTGGTCGGCGGCGTCATCGGCACGCTGCTGATCGGCCTGTTCGCCGAGAAGGCGATGACCGGCGGCCCGGAGGGCCTCTTCTACGGCGGCGGTCTGGCCCCGCTGGGCAAGCAGCTCGTGGCGGTGCTCGCCGTGGCCGGCTACGCGTTCACGGTGACGTACGGCCTCGGCAAGCTGCTCGACCGGGTGATGGGCTTTCGCGCGAGCGAGGAACAGGAGCACACCGGCCTGGACCTTACGGTGCACGCCGAGTCCGCTTACGATCACGGGGTCCTGGGCCACGGCGCCCCGGTCGCCCACTCCCTCGTCCGCTCCGTCGCCCAGAAGGTCGAGCGCCCGGCATGAAGCTCATCACCGCGATCGTCAAGCCCCACCGCCTGGACGAGGTCAAGACCGCCCTGCAGGAACTCGGCGTACACGGCCTGACCGTGACCGAGGCCAGCGGTTACGGCCGTCAGCGCGGCCACACCGAGGTCTACCGGGGCGCCGAGTACCGCGTCGACCTGGTGCCGAAGGTGCGCATCGAGGTCGTGGTGGAGGACGCGGTGGCCGACGACGCGATCGACGCGATCGTCGAAGCCGCCCGGACCGGCAGGATCGGCGACGGCAAGGTGTGGTCGGTCCCGGTGGAAACGGTGGTCAGGGTCCGCACCGGCGAACAGGGCCCAGACGCCCTCTGACTCCACCCGGTACCTTCTCGGCCAACAGTTTCAGGTGGGTGTGGTGGGCAAAATGGCGGTCCAGGGGGCGGAGCCCCCTGGTACCTCAGCCGGCGGAAACAGTCACCCGCACAACCCCGTCGGGCGAAGCCAGCAACACCGGCGTCCCCGCACCCCCGAGATCGGCAACAGCAGCCAGATCCTCCGCGGCAACCCCCTCCGCCAAGCTCACCACCGCAGCCGCCTCAAGCGACTGAGCCCCCGAAGCCACAGCCATCGCGACAGCCGCCCGCAGGGCACTCAGCTCCAGCGAGGCCAGCGACACCGACCCGGCGACGTACGTACGCCCGGTCTCGTCCCGTACGGCCGCCCCCTCGGGCACCCCGTTGCGGGCCCGCGCCGAACGCGCCAGCGTGACGATCTTGCGGTCCTCGGGATCAAGCTCGTTGCTCTCGCTCATGCCCAGAGCATACGAACCCCTGCCACCGCCCCGGCCCCTCACCCCGCCACGGGGTACATGGCCCCCCGCCGCCCCTCGGGAGACGCCAGCCACTCCAGCTTCGCCGCCGTGTTCGCCTCCTCCAGCGGAGTGTGCAGCACGATGAGCAGATCGGGCCGCGCCGGCACCTTCATCGCCGTCGCCTCCACGACCAGCAGCCCGGCCAGCGGATGCTCCAGCTCCTTGCGGATCTGCCCCTGGTCCTCGATGTCCCGCTCGGCCCAGATCCTGCTGAACTCGGGGCTCAGGGACGTCACTTCGGCGAGCACCGCCTGAAACCCCTCGTCATCGGGGTCCGCGGCGCACGCCGCCCGGAACTGGGCGACCACCGTCCGCGCGTTCCGCTCCCAACTGGCGCTGCGCAGCCGGAAGAGCGGGTCGGTGAAGAAGTCGACGAGGCAGTTCTGCGTGGACTCGCGCCGCATGCCGAGCACCACCGCGGCCGCCTCGTTGTACATCACGCAGTTGTAGTACCGGTCCATGATGTGCGCCGGATACGGCATCCAGGTGTCGATCAGCCGACGCAGCCCGTCGCACATGTCCCGCTTCTCGGGCGCCACTTCGGCCGCGGGCGGGTTCAGCCCGGCCAGCACGTACAGGTGCCGCCGCTCGGCGTTGCTCAGCCGCAGCACACGGGCGACGGCGTCGAGGACCTGCGGCGAGACGGAGATCTCCCGGCCCTGCTCCAGCCACTGGTACCAGGAGGCGCCGACCCCGGCGAGCACGGCGACCTCCTCCCGGCGTAGTCCGGGCGTACGGCGCCGGGCCCCGCCGAGCGGCAGCCCGGCCTCCTCGGGGGCGACCCGGGCGCGTCTGCTCATCAGGAACTCCCGCAGCTCGCTGCGCCGTTCACTCCTCGCCGTTCCCGCGACCGCCACGTGCCGATCCCCCTCGTCGCCGTGTCTGGTGGTGCCACCACCACCATAAGTTCCGACTCCCCACGCGTATTCCGGCTGCCCCAGGCTGTTGCCATGGCGATCGACACCACCACCCCGACCATCCAACCCACCGCCCCCGTAGGCGAATCGCTCGGCACCTCCCCGCTGTCGACGCGTGACAAGCTCGTCCTGTTCGTGCTGTGCGCGGCCCAGTTCATGGTCGCGCTGGACTTCTCGGTACTGAACGTGGCGCTGCCCGCACTCGGCACCGACCTCGGCATGAGCCGCTCGGCCCTCCAGTGGGCGGTCACCGCGTTCGCGCTGCCCTCCGGCGGGTTCCTGCTCCTCTTCGGCCGCGTCGGCGACCTGTACGGCCGCCGCAAGCTGTTCCTGACCGGTCTGGCCCTGTTCGGCGCGGCCTCGCTGCTGGCGACCCTGGCCTGGGACCCGACGGTCTTCCTCGCCGGCCGCGCGCTGCAGGGCCTCGGCGCGGCGGCGATCGTACCGGCGGGCATGTCCCTGCTGACCACCACCTTCCCGGAGGGTCCGGCCCGCGACCGCGCCCTCGGTATCTCCGGCACGCTGCTGTCACTGGGCTTCACCGTCGGCATGGTCGCGGGCGGTGTGCTGACCGACGCGCTCGGCTGGCGCTCCACGATGGCCCTGCTCACGGTGTTCGCGCTGATCGTGCTGCCGCTCGCCCCGCGCCTGCTGAAGGAGTCGCGCACCCCGGACCGCCCACGCCTGGACGTACCCGGCGCCGTCACCGTCACCACGGGCCTGCTGTCCCTGATCTACGCCCTGTCCACGGCCGCCGACCACGGCTTCGGCCACGCCGACGTCGTCACGACGCTGATCGCCGGCCTGATCCTGCTGGCCGCGTTCGTCCTGATCGAGTCCCGTACGGCCGCCCCGCTCGTCTCGCTCCCGATGCTGCGCCGCCGCACGGTGGCGTGGGGCAACGTGGGCGGTCTGGTCACCTTCTCGATGATGTCGACGGTGGTCTTCGCCCTGACCCTGTACCTCCAGGAGATCCTGCGTCTGTCGGCCTTCGAGACGGGTCTGGTCTTCGGCGTCCAGGGCGTGCTGTCGGCCGTCGCCGGCACGCTGGCCCCGAGGGTCATCGGCCGCTTCGGCGCCAGCCGTACCCTGGTCGGCTCGCTGGCCGGTCAGGGCGCACTGGTGGCGACGCTGCTCCTGCTGGACACCCACACCTGGTCGGTGTGGCTCGCCACGGCCGCCGTGTCCCTGGCGAGCATGTGCCACCTGGGCGCGATCATCTCGTACGGCCTCACCGTCACCTCCGGCGTCCCGGACACGGAACAGGGCCTGGCCACCGGCCTGGTGACCTCCACCCAGCAGGTCGGCATCACGGTCGGCATCCCGCTGCTGGGCGTGCTGGCCACCACCTCCCCCGACCTGATGTCCGGCGTCCACACGGTCCTCGCCCTGGACGCGGCGATCGTGCTCGCCGCCGCCGTCCTGGTCGGCCTCGGCCTGCGCCGGGGTCAGTCCAGAATCTGAACGACCTCACTCCGCGCGGCCGTGTACCCCACACGGCCGCGCGCGCCGTTCACCAACGCAAGACCGGGCGCCACCTGCCCGCACAGCGCGGTGAAGCAGGAAGCCCCCGGAAGGGCCGGACGCTCCGGGCCGGAACCCCTGGCCCCTGGGCCAGGGAACACGTCAAGGCCGGTCCAGCCGCAGCCGCTGCGTTCTCGGCAGGCCGGCGACGACCAGGTCGTACGAGTCCTCGACCAGCTCGCGGACGAGGCCGTCGGGGAGTTCACCGTCCACCGTCACGGTGTTCCAGTGGCGTTTGTTCATGTGCCAGCCGGGGACGACGAGGCCCTCGTGCTCGGCGCGGAGCCGGACCGCGTCCTCCGGGTCGCACTTGAGGTTGACCGTCAGGGGCCGCGCGCCCAGGTTCGCCAGGGCGAACATCTTGCCCAGGACCTTGAAGACCGAGGTCTCCGGGTTGAACGGGAAGTCCTCCACGACCGCGTTGAAGGACAGGCAGAAGGCGCGCAGCTCCTGGGGGGTCACTCCGTATCCTCCTCCGGGACCGGGCCCCCGGCCGGCTCCACCAGCACGGTCACGATCTTGTTCCGGCGTCCCGCCGCCGCCTCCGCCGTCAGCTTCAGGCGGCGCTCGTCGGGCAGTTCGACCTCGGCGGAGGCACCCGCGATGGGCACACGGCCGAGTGCCTTGGCGAGCAGCCCGCCGACGGTCTCCACGTCCTCGTCGTCGTACTCGTCGAGGCCGTACAGCTCGCCGAGGTCGGTGATGTCGAGCCGGGCGGTGACCCGGTAGCGGTCGTCACCGAGGTCCTCCACGGGCGGGAGTTCGCGGTCGTACTCGTCGGTGATCTCGCCGACGATCTCCTCCAGGATGTCCTCGATCGTGACGATCCCGGCGGTGCCGCCGTACTCGTCGATGACGACGGCGACGTGGTTGCGTTCCTTCTGCATCTCGCGCAGCAGGTCGCCGGCGTTCTTGGTGTCGGGCACGAAGACGGCCGGGCGCATGGCGGTGGACACCAGGTCGCTCTCGGACTCCCGGTTGATGTGCGTCTTGCGGACCAGGTCCTTCAGGTACACGATCCCGACGATGTCGTCCTCGCTCTCACCGGTGACCGGGATCCGGGAGAACCCGGAGCGCAGCGCGAGGGTGAGGGCCTGCCGGATGGTCTTGTACCGCTCGATGACGACCAGGTCGGTGCGCGGCACCATGACCTCGCGCACCAGGGTGTCGCCCAGCTCGAAGACGGAGTGCACCATGCGGCGCTCGTCGTCCTCGATCAGCG
Source organism: Streptomyces sp. NBC_00820 (assembly GCF_036347055.1). Taxonomy (NCBI): domain Bacteria; kingdom Bacillati; phylum Actinomycetota; class Actinomycetes; order Kitasatosporales; family Streptomycetaceae; genus Streptomyces; species Streptomyces sp. NBC_00820. The sequence goes on from NZ_CP108882.1 coordinate 2,872,994, forward strand.
ACTCCTGCTCGGCGAGGTCGACCAGCGCGCGCAGCTCCGCCTCGGAGGCGAACGGGCCGCGCCTGAAGCCCTTGCCGGGAGTGAGCGCGTTGCCGATGAGGATCAGCAGCGACGGGACCGGGCCCATGATCCGGGCGAGCGGCAGCAGCACGTACGCCGCCACCGTCGCCGTGTTGAGGGGGTGCTGGCGGCCGATGGTGCGCGGGGAGACACCGACCGCGACGTACGACACCAGGACCATGACGGCGATGGCGACGAGCAGGGCTTCCCAGGTCTCCGTGAACGCGCGCAGGCAGCCGTACGTCACCAGGGCCGCCGCCGCCATCTCGCAGGCGACGCGGACCAGCAGGGCCACGTTGACGTAGCGGGTGGGGTCGGCGGCGACCTGGGCCAGCTTGGCGCTGCCGCGCCGGCCGGACTTCACCGCCTCCTCCGCCCGGAAGCTGGAGACGCGCGCGATGCCCGCCTCCGCGCAGGCGGCGAGCCAGGCGACGACGACCAGCGCGATCGCCCCGAGAACGATCTGCGGACTCATACGTGGACCGGCCCTCTTACGAGACGGTCGGCGCCGGGGACGGCCCGGTCAGCCCGTGCTCGGCCCGCCACCCGTCGACGATGGCGGCCTGGAGCCCGAACATCTCGGCCTTCTCGTCGGGCTCCTCGTGGTCGTACCCGAGCAGGTGCAGCACGCCGTGGACGGTGAGCAGCTGGAGCTCCTCGTCCATGGAGTGCTGCGTGGGCGCGTCGGCCCCCTGCTGGGTGGCGACCTCCGGGCACAGCACGATGTCGCCGAGGAGTCCCTGCGGGGGCTCCTCGTCGTCCTTGGACGGCGGCCGCAGCTCGTCCATCGGGAACGACATGACATCCGTGGGACCCGGCAGGTCCATCCACTGGATGTGCAGCTGCTCCATGGCGTCGGCGTCCACGACGATCACCGAGAGCTCGGAGAGCGGGTGGATACGCATCCGCGTGAGCGCGTAGCGGGCGATGTCGAGGATCGCCTGCTCGTCGACCTCGGTTCCGGACTCGTTGTTGACGTCGATCGACATGGTCGCGCTGGTCTACTTCCCCTTGTGTCCGGCCCTGCCGCGGCTCTGCCCCTTGTGGGCGCCGTTGTCGGTGCCGTGCTTGCTGTCGTACTGCTCGTACGCGTCGACGATACGTCCCACCAGCTTGTGCCGTACGACGTCCTGGGACGACAGGCGGGAGAAGTGGACGTCGTCCAGGCCCTCCAGGATCTCCTGCACCTGCCGCAGACCGCTCTTGGTGCCGTTCGGCAGGTCGACCTGGGTCACGTCACCCGTGATGACGATCTTCGAGTCGAAGCCGAGCCGGGTGAGGAACATCTTCATCTGCTCGGGGCTGGTGTTCTGGGCCTCGTCCAGGATGATGAAAGCATCGTTCAGGGTGTTGTGCGTCAGCAGGTAATCCTGAGTGACGTAGAGGGAGTCCTCGGCGGCCACCTGGATGCAGACGGTTTCCTCCCTGCCCGCGGGCTCGATGCTGTCGATGAAGCGCATCGGCCGTCCGCCGCCCCCGGCCGCGTGGTAGGCGTCGCGCTTGCGGGCGAGGCGGAAAGGTTCGATGCCTTCGGGGAGGCGGATATCGACGACGTGGGCGTCGTGCCGGTACGCGACTTCCCGGCCCTTCACGAGACCCGGCCTGCGGCCTTCGGCGGGCCTACGGCGGGTGTACGCGACGCCGCCCAGCGATTGGACCAGTGCGATCACGTCGTCGCGGAGCAGGATCGATGTCGTCGTGTACTGAATCCGACAAGTGCGGCCACTCTGCGTGACGGGGCCGCCGTCCGCGTCGAGCAGACCCTGGAGGACCGCCAGCCGGACCTCGGCGGAGTTGTACAGGTAGCCGTCCGGGACGAACTTGGTGTGCGAGCGGGTGCGCAGCAGGTCCAGCTCACGCATCACGCACGTGACCGGGTTCTCCAGGGTGACAACGCCCCCTGGAGACTTGATGCGGTTGAGGACGTAGTCCGGACCGCTCTTGTGGCGCACCGCGACGCCCGGCAGTGCTCCTTCCAGCGCCTCGGCCAGTTCCGGGTCCTCCGTTGCGAAGGAGGGAGTGGTCGAGCCCGTGAGGCAACCGTCGCCCAGCAGCAGGCCCAGCGCGTACGGGTCCATCGGGACCGGACGTTCCGGGAAGCAGACCGGCGCCGTGAGCAGAGGCAGCTCGTACCGGCGGGCGTGAGCCGCACGCAGGTTGCCGATCATGTCCTGGGTCTCCAGGACACGCCACGGCTTGTTCCGGCGTTTGTCCGACGCGGTGCGGACCGTCCACAGGTGCTCGCCGCAGCACAGAGTCCAGGAGCCGTCTTGGGCGGTGACGCGATAGATGTCCTTCTCGCCCTGCGGATAGACGCCGAGGACCGGCGTCGGCTCACCGTTCGAGCCGACGACGAGATCACCGACCTCAAGGTCGCCGATGGGACGCCAGCCGTCCGGGGTCAGGACGTTGGTGAAGATCGGTTGGGCCCTTCCGCGCATGTACGCCAGCGGCGCGACCTCGATCGTCCCCGCCGCCATCAGGCGCGGGATCGAGTCCGGGTCCAGCATGTCGTGCAGCGCGTCGTACAGCGGGCGCAGGTACGGGTCGATCTTCTCGTAGAGCGTGCCGGGCAGGAAGCCCAGGCGCTCGCCGGCCTCGACCGCCGGGCGGGTCAGGATGATGCGGTTGACCTGCTTGGACTGGAGGGCCTGGACGGCCTTGGCCATGGCCAGGTAGGTCTTGCCGGTACCGGCGGGGCCGATGCCGAAGACGATCGTGTGCTTGTCGATCGCGTCGACGTACCGCTTCTGGTTGAGCGTCTTGGGGCGGATCGTGCGGCCGCGCGAGGACAGGATGTTCTGCGTCAGCACCTCGGCCGGGGTCTCCGGGCCGTCGTTCGTCCCGTCGTCACTCGCCTTCAGCATGGCGATCGAGCGTTCCACTGCGTCCTCCGTCATCGGCTGACCGGTGCGGAGCACCAGCATCATCTCGTCGAACACGCGCTGGATCAGGGTGACTTCCGCCGGGCCGCCGACCGCGCTGATCTCGTTGCCCCGGACGTGGATGTCGGCCCCCGGGAAGGCCTTCTCGATCACGCGCAGGAGGGAGTCGCCGGACCCGAGCACGGTGACCATGGGGTGCTGGGCGGGGACCGTGAACTGTGCTCTCGCCTGCTCCTGCGTGGAGGGGTGAGCTGTGGGTGTCTGAGTCATGGGCCGGCTCTGTAGGCCTGCGGTTCCTCCTCGTTACGGCCGCGTAGCTGAGGGCGGCCTCGCACTGTCCAGGGTACGACGGGGCATGGACAACACCGTAGGGATTTTGACCGGGGAGATCGGGGGTCCGGGGACATCTGGGGGAGGATCGGGGTGGACCGGGGCGGAGCCCCTGCGCGTCAGGTGGACCGGCGGAAGCCGATGGTGGGCACCGCCCGCCTGAGCGGCCACGGCCGGTCCAGCTCCCGGGGGACCAGGCCCTCCAGGAACGCGTACCGCCGCAGGGCCGCGGGATCCTGTCCCTCCACCTCCTGCACCCGGCGCCACCACGCCCCGATCTCGGACCAGCCCGGCGCCGACAGCGACCCGCCGAACTCCTGCACCGACAGGGCCGCCGTGAGCCCGGCGAAGGCCAGCCGGTCCGCCAGCGGCCAGCCGGCCAGCGTCCCGGTGACGAAACCCGCCACGAAGACGTCCCCCGCCCCGGTCGGGTCGAGCGCCTCGACCGCGATCGCGGGCACCTCGGCCGCCTCGCCGGTACGGCGGTCCACCGCGTACGCCCCCTCGGAGCCGAGCGTGACGACGGCCACCGGCACGTGCGCGGTCAGCGCGTGCGCGGCCGCCCGCGGGCAGTCCGACCGGGTGTAGCGCATCGCCTCCTCGGCGTTGGGCAGGAACGCCTCGCAGTGCTCCAGGTCGGCGAGTCCGGACAGATCCCACCGCCCGGTGTCGTCCCAGCCGACGTCCGCGAAGATCCGGGTGCCCTCCCGCGCGGCCTGGGCGATCCAGGGGGCCCGCGCCCCAGGGGTGAGCGAGGCGACGGCGGCCCGTGCCGGGGGCGGGCAGTCCGGCACCGCCTCCTGCGGCGGCGGCTCGTGGCCGTGGGAGACCATGGTCCGCTCCCCCTCGTACGCCATGGAGACCGTGACCGGCGAGTGCCAGCCGGGCACGGTCCGCGAGGGGGCGAGGTCGATGCCCTCACCCTGTTCGAGCGCGTCCCAGCAGTACTCCCCGTAGTGGTCGTCCCCGAAGGCCGCCGCGAGGGACGTCCGCAGGCCGAGGCGGGCCAGCGCGGCGGCCATGTTGGCGACCCCGCCGGGGCTGGAGCCCATCCCCCGCGCCCAGGACTCGGTGCCGCGCACGGGCGCCGACTCCAGGCCGGTGAAGATGATGTCGAGGAAGACCGTGCCGGTGAGGTAGACGTCCCAGGGCGGATCGCCGGGCGCGCGCAGGGCGGCCAGCGGATCGAGCTGGGCCTCGCGGCGCGCTGCCTGCGTGAGGTGTTCCGGTTCCTCTCCGGCGATCGCGTGGGACGGGGTCACGGTGCGCTCCCTGACGTGGTGCGGATCTGGCCAGTGTGCACCACCTCCCGCCCCGCATACGGCTTCGCGCACCGGGAGTTGCCACCCCCGTGGGCACCGCCCCGCTACCAGCGCGGCATCACCGGTGTCCGCCAGTCCGGCTCGGCCGCCCGCATCGCCGCCGCGTCGTCCCGCTCGCGCAGTGTCCCGTCGTCCTCGGCCCAGCGCCGGTGCAGCCGGGCCAGTTCGTCCCGGTCGAGTTCGACGCCGAGGCCGGGCGCGTCGGACACGGTGACCCGGCCGTCGGTGAAGGCGATCCGCTCGGTGAGGACGTCCTCGGACTGCCAGGGGTAGTGGGAGTCGCAGGCGTGGTGGAGGTCCGGCACGGTGGCCGCGACCTGGGTCATGGCGGCGAGGCTGATGCCGAGGTGGGTGTTGGAGTGCATGGACACCCCGACGCCGAACGTGGCGCAGATCGCGGCGAGGTGGCGGGTGTTGCGCAGTCCGCCCCAGTAGTGGTGGTCGGAGAGCACCACCTGGACGGCGTCCTTCGTGAAGGCCTCTTTGATCTCGCCGAAGGTGGTCACGCACATGTTGGTGGCGAGGGGGACGCCGGTCCCGGCGGACACCTCGGCCATGCCGGCGGTGCCCAGCGTGGGGTCCTCCAGGTACTCGAGGACGTCGGCGAGTTCGCCGGCCACCTTCAGCGAGGTCTCCACCGACCAGGCGCCGTTGGGGTCGAGCCGCAGCGGGTGCCCGGGGAAGGCCGCGGCGAGGGCGCGTACGGCCGCGATCTCCTCGTCGGGCGGGAGGACGCCGCCCTTGAGCTTGAAGGAGGTGAAGCCGTACCGCTCCGTCAGCTCGCGTGCCTGGGCGACGATTCCGGCCGGGTCCAGGGCCGGGCCCCAGTCGTCGGGTTCGCAGGCGACGCCCTCGGGGTGGGTGCCCCACTTGTAGAAGAGGTAGGCGCTGTACTCGACCGAGTCCCGCACCTTGCCGCCGAGGAGCGCGTGCACGGGCAGTCCGAGCGCCTTGCCCTGGGCGTCGAGGCAGGCGACCTCGAAGGCGGACAGCACGGACAGGCGCAGCTTGTCGGCGCTCTGGACGCCCCGCAGCCCGCCCGCGTCCAGGGCGTCCCCTACCCGGCTCTCGTCCACGGCGAGGTCGAGCCCGAACAGTCCGTTCACATCCATGACCGATCGTCCGGGCAGTCGCTCGGCCAGGGAGCGGGCCGGCTCCAGGTACTTGGTGTCGCCGTAGGTCTCGCCGACTCCGGTCACCCCGTCGGCCGTCACCACCTCGACGATCAGCCGTGGGGTGTAAGGCTGGTGCACGCCCTGGGTGTTGAGCAGCGGCGCGTCGGCGACCAGGATCGGGGTCAGCCGTACCTCGGTGATGGTCAGGTCACGGGTCACAGGGCGGCTCCTCTGGGTCATGTATGAGAACCGAGGCTAAATACACGAACAAAGAGCCGTCAATGGGGGGCGCGAGCGCGAGAAAGCGCGGGCGAAGGCGGGAGTGAGGGCGAGGGAGGGGTGAGGGGGCAAGGGGGGAACACAAAGAACCCCACCCCGCACAAAGCGGGATGGGGTTCGATCGGAGCGCCGGGCAGGCCTTGCACCTGCATTTCCCCGCAGGAAGCGGGGCGTCTTTCCTTGGACCACCAACGCACTGTCCGCCACCGGGAGTTCCGGCGACCGCGACGTGATCAACCATAGCGCATCCGGAGCCCGATGTGATCACCCGACAGGAAAGTCCGGGAAGCCGGGGCGGTTCGGGAGGCGGGGCAGTCCGGAAGGCGGGGGCAGCCTGGAAGGCCGGGGAAGCCGACCGGTTTGGCGCCCGCTTCTACCCGCGCTTCCGTACCGCAAACCCCATGTGATCCACATCACCGCACACCGCCTTCTTCTCGTACCGCGTGCTTGATACAACTTGCTCGCGCGCCCCCGTCGTTCGACGGCCCGTCGCGCCCTCCCCCCTCTTCTTCCGAGCGGCTCCCCCGAGCGCTCCTTCGTCTGCCCCGGGAACGCCCGTGTCCGCCCCCCGCTCTCTTCCCTGGCCCCTCGTCGCCCTCTTCACGGCCGGGTATCTCTCGTCGTACCTGCTGCCGACCACGGTCGGCCGGCTGGACGCCGGCCTGCCACTGTCCGCCACCCAGGCCGGGGCCATCGGCAGTGCGCTGCTGCTGAGTTCGGCGTCGGCCGGCTTCCTGCTGGCCTCGCGCGTCGACCGGACCGGGGCCCGCACCCTGGCCAGGCTGGGGCTGACCCTCGCGGTCCTCGGCTACGGCGGCGCCGCCTTCACCGGGATCGTCCCGGCCGTCGTCGCGGGCGCGGTCGTCGGCGGTTTCGGGTCCGGTACGGTCACCGCGGTCGCCGCGAGCGGTATCGCGGGCCGCCCCGACCCGCACCGCGTCACCACGCTCGGCCTGCTCTGCGTCTCCGCTCTCGCGGGCGCCCTCTACCTGACGATCCCCCGCCTCGGCCCGGGCCACGGCCTGCCGCTCGCCGCGATCGCGCTGACCGCGCTCGCCGTGTGGCCGCTCACCGGCCGGCTGCCCGCCGCTGCCGCCCCGGCCGGCGGGACCGCCGCGGCGCGGGGCCGGCTGCCGCATCCGCGTACCGGGCTGCTGCTGGCCGTCGCGATGCCCTTCTGGTCCCTGACGCAGAACTCCCTGTGGGGCGTCAGCGGCCGCATCGGCCTCGTCCAGGCGCACCTCACCGAGGTCACCGTCGGCGCGGTGTTCGCGGTCGCGCTCGGCGCCGGACTGCTCGGCGTCATAGGTGCCGGCGTGGTCGGACAGCGCCTCGGCCGGGCCGTGCCGATCGGCGTCGGCACGGCGCTCATCGCGGTCTGCGTCCGGCTCAGCGCGTCGGCCGACGGCCTGCGGTCCTTCGCGGCGGGCGAGATCGCCTGGAACCTGCTCTACCCCGTCGTGCTGTCGTACGTCATCGGCCTGGCCGCCTCCCTGGACCCGCGCGGCCGCTGGGCCGTACTGGTCGGCTCGGCGGCCTCGCTGGGCACCGCGGCCGGTCCGCTGGCCGGGAGCCTGCTCGCGGCCCGGGCGGGCTTCCCGGTGATGGGTGAGGTGCTGGCCGCCGGACTGCTGGCGGTCACGGTGCCGATGACGGTGGTGGCGCGCCGGACGGAGCGGCGGCCGCTGCCGCTGCCGGTCGTGGACATCCCCGTGGAGACGGCCGCCCTGCCCGCCCGGAGCGCGTACGACACCGCCTCGGTCGTGGCCGTCCCCATGGAGACGGCCGCCGTGTCCGCCCGCGGCGCGTACGACACCGCCTATCCGAAGGTGTACGCCTCGACCTCGGCGAGGTAGCGGGCCCGGCGCTCCTCGTCGTCCTCCAGGAAGGAGGCGAGGAAGGAGTTGCGGGCCAGTTCGCGCAGCCGGTCCTCGGTCAGGCCGAGGGTCTCGCGGACGGCGTCGAAGTTGTCGCCGGCGTAGCCGCCGAAGTAGGCCGGGTCGTCGGAGTTGACCGTGCACATCAGGCCGGCGTCGAGCATCGCGGGCAGCGGGTGGTCGGCGAGGACGTCGACGGTGCGCAGCCGGACGTTGGACAGCGGGCACAGGGTCAGCGGGATGCGCTCGCGGACCAGTCGCTCGACCAGCGCCGGGTCCTCCATGCAGCGCAGGCCGTGGTCGACGCGCTCCACGCCGAGCACGTCCAGGGCCTCGGTGATGTACTGCGGCGGCCCCTCCTCGCCGGCGTGCGCCACGCGGCGCAGCCCGAGGGCGGCGGCGGCCTCGTACACCTCGCGGAACTTCACCGGCGGGTGCCCGACCTCGGCCGAGTCGAGGCCGACACCGGTGATCCGGTCCAGGTGGGGCTTGGCCAGCTCCAGGGTTTCCAGGGCCGACTCGGCGGACTCGTCGCGCAGGAAGCACAGGATCAGCCGGGTGGAGACGCCGTGCTTCTCCACACTGGTGCCGAGCGCCCGCCACAGCCCGTTCACGACGGTGGCCATGTCGACACCGCGGGCGAGGTGCGCCTGCGGGTCGAAGAAGATCTCCGCGTGCCGTACGCCCTGCGCGGCGGCGCGGGCGAGGTAGGCGTCGGCGAGGTCCTCGAAGTCCTGCTCGGTGCGCAGGACGGCCATCAGCTCGTAGTACAGGTTCAGGAAGGACTGGAGGTCGTCGAACTGGTACGCCTTGCGCAGCTCGTCGGTGTCCGCGTAGGGCAGCGTGACGCCGTTGCGCTCGGCGAGCCGGAACGCCAGCTCGGGCTCCAGGGTGCCTTCGATGTGGAGGTGCAGTTCTGCTTTCGGGAGGGGCATCAAAGCATCGTACGGCCCTCCACCTGGCCCTTCACCTACGCCGGGGCAGCGGCACTCTCTGCAGGTCGTACGCCACGGTCAGCTCGCCCTCGAATCCGGCCGCCCGGGCCTGCCGCGCGAACTCCTCGGGATCGGAGTAGCGCTGGCTGAAGTGGGTGAGCACGAGGTGTCGTACCCCCGCGTCGCGGGCCACGGCCCCGGCCTGCCCGGCGGTCAGATGTCCGTGCTCGACGGCCAGCCGGGTGTCCTCGTCGAGGAAGGTGGACTCGATGACGAGCAGGTCGCAGCCCTCGGCGAGCGCGTGCACGCCCTCGCACAGCCGGGTGTCCATGACGAACGCGAAGCGCTGTCCGCGCCGCACCTCGCTCACCTCGTCCAGGGTCACGTCCCCGAGCCGGCCCTCGCGCTGGAGCCGGCCGACGTCCGGCCCCTGGATGCCGTGCGCGGCGAGCCGCTCGGGCAGCATGCGCAGCCCGTCGGGTTCGGTGAGCCGGTAGCCGTAGGACTCGACGGGGTGCGACAGCCTGCGCGTGTCCAGGGTGTACGACGGCGTGACGGCGAGGACGCCGTCCGCGTCGGCCGGTGCCTCGGTGAGCGCGACCGTCTCCCGGTAGGCGGTGGCGTACCGCAGCCGGTCGAAGAAGTGCTGCCCGGAGCGCGGGTAGTGCGCGGTGATCTCGTGCGGGACCTGGTCGAGGTTGATCCGCTGGATGACGCCGGCGAGGCCGAGGGAGTGGTCGCCGTGGAAGTGCGTGACGCAGATCCGGTTCAGGTCGTGGGCGGCGACCCCGGCGCGCAGCATCTGCCGCTGGGTGCCCTCGCCGGGGTCGAACAGGATGCCCTCGCCGTCCCAGCGCAGCAGGTAGCCGTTGTGGTTGCGGTGCCGGGTAGGGACCTGGCTGGCGGTGCCGAGCACCACCAATTCACGTACGGACACGGCGACTTACCCGGGGGGCCATTCGAGGCCGCGGCCGCCGAGGACGTGCGCGTGGGCGTGCCAGACGGTCTGGCCGGCGCCGCTGCCGGTGTTGAAGACGGTGCGGTAGCTCTCGAGCTTCTCCTCGTCGGCGACGGCCCGCGTCTCGGCGAGGACGTCGGCGGCGAGCGCGGGCGCGGCCTCGGCCAGCTCGGCGGCGTTCTTGTAGTGGGCCTTGGGGACCACCAGGACGTGGGTGGGGGCCTGGGGGTTTATGTCCCGGAAGGCGAGGGTGGTTTCGGTCTCCCGGACGATCGTCGCCGGGATCTGCCTCGCGACGATCTTGCAGAACAGGCAGTCGTCCTGCGGCTCTCCCGCCATTGCGCTGCGCTCGCTTTCGCCGGTGATCAGTACGGGGGCATCGTAGTCGTTCGGGTGCGGGTCCGTGGGGCTGGTCGCGCTCACGCGGCGGTGGCCGCATATCGATACGGCCCCGCGCCCCTAAATCCTGTCGTCGAACTCCCGTTGTCCGCCCGGAGTGCGGTAGTTCGACAACAGGGCCTAGGTCGGCAGGCCCGGTGGTGTCTTTGCGGGCACCGTTTCCAATGCCTCCAGTGCCAGCCGTATCGCCTCGTCGAGCTGGGGATCTCTCCCCGCCGCCCAGTCCTGCGGGGTCTGTACGACCTCCACGTCCGGGTCGACGCCGTGGTTCTCCACGTCCCAGCCGTGCCCCTCCATCCAGAAGGCGTACTTGGGCTGGGTGACCAGGGTGCCGTCGACCAGGCGGTAGCGGCTGTCGATGCCGATGACGCCGCCCCAGGTGCGGGTGCCGACGACCGGCCCGATGCCGAGGGCGCGGATGGCCGCGTTGACGATGTCGCCGTCGGAGCCGGAGAACTCGTTGGCGACGGCGACGACGGGGCCGCGCGGGGCGTCCTGCGGATAGCTGAAGGGCCGTCTGCCGCGGGGCAGGTCCCAGCCGACGATCCGGCGGGCCAGCTTCTCCACGACCAGTTGGGAGGTGTGGCCGCCGCGGTTCTCGCGCACGTCGACGACGAGTCCCTCGCGGGCCACCTCGACGCGCAGGTCGCGGTGGATCTGGGCCCAGCCGGGCGCCTGCATGTCCGGCACGTGCAGGTAGCCGAGGCGGCCGCCGGACCGCTCGTGGACGTGGGCCCGCCGGTCGGCGACCCAGTCGTGGTAGCGCAGGGGCTCCTCGTCGGCGAGGGGGACCACGACCGCGTGCCGGGGCTCGCCCCCGCCGGCGGGCGAGACGGTCAGCTCGACGGGCTTTCCGGCGGTGCCGGTCAGCAGCGGTCCGGGGCCGGTGACCGGGTCGACCGGATGCCCGCCGACCGCGACGATCGCGTCCCCGGGGCGTACGGCGACGCCGGGCGCGGTGAGCGGGGAGCGGGCCTGCGGGTCGGAGGTCTCGGACGGCAGGATGCGGTCGACGCGCCAGGCGCCGTCGCCGTGACGGGAGATGTCGGCGCCGAGCAGTCCCTGCCGGGCGCCGTTGCCCCAGGCGCCGTGCGGGATGACGTAGGCGTGCGAGGTGCCGAGTTCGCCGTGCACCTCCCACAGCAGGTCCACGAGGTCGTCGTGGGTGGCGAGGCGGGCGAGGAGGGGCCGGTAGCGGTCGAGGACGCCGTCCCAGTCGACGCCGCCCATGTCCGGCCGCCAGAAGTTGTCCCGCATGACGCGGCCCGTCTCGTCGTACATCTGCCGCCACTCGGCGACCGGGTCGACGGTCTGCCGGATCCGGGTCAGGTCGACGGTGATGTTCGAGTCGCTGTCCTCGTCGTCGGAGGCGCGCCGGTCGGCGGGTACGACCTTGAGCCGCTCGTCGGTCCACAGCAGCACCCGCTTGCCGTCGCCGCTGACCTCGAAGTGGTCGGCGTCGCCCTCGAGGTGTTCGAGGCGCTGCTGGGCGAGGTCGTACCGCTCCAGCGCGGTCTTGGGGTCGGGGGCGTCGGGTGTGGCGCGGGTGGCGCCGAGGACGCCGCGCACGGGGTGGCGCAGCCAGAGCACGCCGTCCTTGGCGGCGCGCAGGTTGGTGTAGCGGGCGGCCTCGACCGGGAAGGGCACGATGCGGTCGGCGAGGCCGTCGAGGTCGACGCGGGTCGTCGGGGTGCCCTCGGAGTCGGGGGTCTCCTCCTTGTCCGGGGTTCCGAAGGGCCGGCCGTGGCGCTGCGGTCCGAAGGGGGACGGTGTGGTCGCGGCGAGGGTGATCAGGTGCGGGCGGACGCCCTCCACGAAGGCCAGGTCGAAGACGTGCTCGTCGTAGACCGGGTCGAAGGCGCGGCTGGAGAGGAACGCGAGGTGCTTGCCGTCCGGGGTGAAGGCGGGGGCGTAGTCCTGGAAGCGCAGCGGGGTCGCCTCGGTGACCGACAGGTCGGTGGTGCGGGCGATGCGGATCTGGGAGAGCGGGCGGGGTCCGGGGTGGGCCCAGGCGAGCCAGCCGGAGTCGGGCGAGAAGGCCAGGCCGGTGACGTCTCCGTGCTCGCTGCGGTCGGCCTCGCGGACCTCGCCGGTCTCGCGTTCGACCAGCAGCAGCCGTCCGTCGTGCGAGGCGACGGCGGCCCGGCTGCCGTCGGGGGCCATGGCGAGGGCCAGTACGCGGCCGAGCTGTCCGGCGGCGAGCCGGCGCGGGACGGCACCGGGGAGGAGGCCGGTGGCGGGGGCGAACTCCAGGGCGTCGTCGCCCTCGGCGTCCGTCACCCACACCACCCACTCCTCGCCGTCGGCGCGGAAGGTGCGCGGCAGCCGGGCCCGTACGCCGGGCTGCGCGGCGAGCGCGCGGGCCGGCCCGAAGCGGTGGGTGACCCAGTGGACGGCGCCGCGCACGGCGACCGCGCTGCCGCGCGCGGTGTGGTCGGGGGCGGCGGCGCCGAACCAGCGGGCGGCGGCGACGGGATGGGGCTGGAGGTCCACGCGCGGGCCGCCGAGCCGGATGTCCAGCCGGCGTGGGGCGGCGCCGAACAGGTCGTCCAGGATCCACAGTTCGCCGGCGCTGGACCAGACGGCGCGGCTGCCGTCGCCGGCGGCGTGCCGGGCGTAGAAGCCTGTCCCGCTCCCGGCGCCGCCCGGGCGGGAGGCGTCCGCGAGGGGGGTGTGGCGGCGCAGGTCCGTCCCGTCGGCGAGGGAGGAGTACAGGGCGCCGGTGCCCTCGTGGTCGGAGAGGAACGCGATCCGGTCCCCCGCCCACAGCGGGTTCTCGATGTTGCCGTCCAGTTCCTCGTGCAGCCGTGTGAACCGGCCGTCGCCCTCCCGGTCGATCCACAGCTTGCCCGCCGTGCCGCCCCGGTAGCGCTTCCACGTGGCGGCCTCGCGGCCCATGGTGGCGGACAGCAGCACGGTGTGCGGGCCATGGGCGACGTCGCCGACCGGCCCGTAGGGCAGGGTGGTCGCCGGTCCGCCGTCCAGTGGGACGGCGCGGGCCCAGGTGCGGCGCAGACTGGCCTGGCCCTGGGCGCTGATCGCGAGGACCTCGCCGTCGGGGGTCCAGCCGCGCACCTGGGTGCGTCCGCTCCCCCAGTACGTCAGCCGCCTGGCCTGGCCGCCGGCGACCGGGGCGACGTGCACCTCGGGGGCGCCGTCGCGGGTGGAGGTCCAGGCGACGTGGGTGCCGTCGGGTGAGATGCGGGGGTGGGTCACCGGGACGTTGTCGCCGCTGACCCGCCAGGCCCGGCCGCCGTCCAGCGGCGCCAGCCACACATCGTCCTCGGCGACGAAGGTCACCAACTCGCCGTGCAGGTGCGGGAATCGGAGGTACGAGGAACTTTCCGTGCCGTGCCTGGAAGCGCCCTGAGTCACTCCGTCACCTTACGCGCGGGGCCCGTTGCGCGGGGGCCGGTTCACGGATCACTTTCCCTCGGCCGGCCAGCAGGTCGGGTCGCCCTTGCACCACAGGGTGCGGGTGACGGTGACCGTGACGGTCACGGTGGGCCTGGGCTGTGCCGGGGGGCGGTAGGTGGCCGGCGGGGTGAACGCCGGCCCGGGGGTGGCGTCGCAGTCGCCGAGCCCGCTCACGTGGAAAACCCGCCTGCCGCCGACCGTGGCCGTCAGGCTGCCACGCACACAGGCCCCGTCGACGGCCCGGGTGATCCTCCCGTCGACGGTGATCTTCCGCCCGTCCTTGGTCCGTCCCAGGCAGTCGACGGAGACGGCGGTGGTCCGCGTCGGGTCGGGCGACTTGCCGGGGGTGCGGCCGGCGTCGCCGTACTCGCCGGTGCAGTTGAGCCAGTCGACGTCGACGTGCTGCCGGTTCAGCGCGTCGGTCGCGGTCCTGTCCGTGGTGTACGCCACCGAGGCCGAGCCGAGCCCTCCCGGCTGGCAGGCCACCGCCCCGCCCACGGCGACCGCCGCGAGTCCCGCCGCGGCCACCACCCGGGTGGGGCGCGGCCGACGCCAAATCCATCTCAATACCCCCATGAACGGCAGAGTGCCACCGGAACACGCGGGACGGAAGGCCGCATACGGCCACTCACCCGTTCGATCACCCACCCGTGAGGGGCGGTTCGTCCGTATCCTGATTCCGTGCGCAACGAACGCAGACTCAGGCAACTGGTCGTGCCGGACGGGTTCCGCTACGAATGGAGGGTGCGGCATCGCTGCTCGGCGGGTGAACCCTGCACGGAGGCGCTGGACCTGTGGCGAGACGGTGTCGCGCTCCGCGTCGTGTTCCGCGGCGGGGACGGACGGGTCGTCAGCGGCGGCGCCTACACCCACTCCGGGCGGGTGAGCGACGAGCACGGACACTCGGTGAATCTGCACGAGCCCGGCGTCGTACGGGCGTTCGTGGACGAGGTACGCCGGCGGGGCGGGGAGGCCGGCGACGTGGACGGCCGGGAGCCGGCGGCCGGCGAGGTGGACGGATGGGAACTGCTGCCCGCCGTCGCGGTCAGCCGAGCAGCAGCCACTCCTGAAGTTCCACCAGATTGCCCTCCGGGTCCTTGACGTAGGCCACGCGCATGCGGTCGGTCAGCGGGGCCGGGGCGCGGAGCAGGGTCGCGCCCCGGGAGGTGATCTGCTCGCAGTAGGCGTCGAGGTCGTCGACGCGCAGCACGACCAGGGAGCGGTGGCCGGTCGCGGTCTCGCCGAGTTCGTCCAGCAGCCCGGCCATCGTCTCGCGGCCCTGCAGCGCGATCCCGGCGGAGCCGGCGTGCGGGCTGAACTTCTCGTACGGCCCCTCGGTCGCCCCCGACTGCGGCCGCAGGCCCAGGACTTCGGCGTAGAAGCGGTAGCAGGCGGCGAAGTCGGTGACGAGGAGCCGTACTTGGGCGAGCTCCATGGGGTGCTCCTCTCGACTCGGGCCGGGTCGGCTCAGGTCAGGTCAGGTCGGCTCAGGTCAGGACCAGCGGCCGGTGCGGCCGAGCAGGAGGGCCGCGGCGGCGGTGCCCGCCGTGGAGGTGCGCAGGACGGAGGGGCCGAGCACGTGGGCGCGGGCGCCCGCCTCCTCGAAGAGGGCCAACTCGTCACGGGAGACGCCCCCTTCGGGGCCGACGACCAGCACGATCTCACCCTCGGCGGGGAGTTCGGCGGTGGCGAGGGGGGCACTCTCGTGCTCGAAGTCGGAGTGGAGCACGGCGGCGAAGTCGGCCCGCGCGAGAAGTGCGGCCACCTGCTTGGTCGTTGCCGCGTCCGCGACCTCGGGGAAGCGGACCCGGCGGGACTGCTTCCCCGCCTCGCGGGCGGTGGCCCGCCACTTGCCGAGGGCCTTCAGCCCGCGGTCGCCCTTCCACTGGGTGATGCACCTGGCCGCCTGCCAGGGCACGATGGCGTCGACGCCGACCTCGGTCATCGTCTCGACGGCGAGTTCGCCCCGGTCGCCCTTGGGCAGGGCCTGGACGACGGTGATGCGCGGGGACGGCGCCGGCTCCTCGGAGACGGACGTCATGCGGACGACCAGCCGGTCCTTGCCCTCGGCGGCGATCACGTCGCACACCGCATAGCGCCCGGCGCCGTCGGTGAGGACGACCTCCTCGCCGGGCTGCAGCCGCTTCACGGAGACGGCGTGCCGCCCCTCGGGCCCGTCCAGTACGAACTCCGGCCCGGCGGCGTCGAGTTGGTCCACAACGAATACAGGCGCGGTCATCGCGCGTCACCTCCGGCCGACAACGCTGTCATGGCTTCGGCCAGTTCGGCCGCCAGTACCTCAACCAGCTCTCCGGCCGGCAGTTCACGGGCCATCCGGTGCCCCTGTCCCGCGAACATCGCCATGCCCTGGGCGTCGCCGGCCAGGGTGGCGGCCTTGCGCAGCGGGCCGGTCAGATGGCCGACCTCGGGGTAGGCGGCGGGGGCGTAGGGGCCGTGCTCGCGCAGGAACCGGTTGACCAGTGCGCGGGCCGGGCGTCCGGTGAAGGCGCGGGTCAGCTCGGTGCGCGCGAAGACGGGGTCGGTCAGCGCCCGCTTGTGCAGGACGTGGGCGCCGGACTCGGGGGTGGGGACGAAGGCGGTGCCCAGCTGGGCCGCGCAGGCACCGGCGGCGAGGACGGCTGCGATCTGGCTGCCCCGCATGATGCCGCCGGCGGCGACGACCGGGATGCCCACCGTCTCCCTGATCTGCGCGACGAGGGACAGCAGGCCGATGCCGGCGCCGTCGTTCTCCGGGACGTCCCGGTGGGTGCCCTGGTGGCCGCCGGCCTCCACGCCCTGCGCGATCACCGCGTCCGCCCCGGCCCGCTCCACCGCGAGGGCCTCCTCGACGGTGGTGGCGGTGACCAGGGTGAGGGTGCCGGCCCGGCGCAGCGCGTCCAGCGCCTCCCGGCTCGGGACGCCGAAGTGGAAGGAGACCACCGGCACCGGGTTGTCGAGCAGTACGGCGAGCTTGACCTCGTAGCCGTCGTCACGTCCGCTGTCCGGGTCGCCCAGCTCGGTCTCGTACCAGGCGGCCTCGCCGGCCAGCTGCTGTGCGTAGAGCTCGACGGCACCGGAGGGGGGCGGGGCGTCGGCCGCCGCACCTGAGCCGGTGACCGCGCCGGGATACTCCGGCTGCGGCATGAACACGTTCACACCGAAGGGACGGTCGGTGAGTCCGCGCAGCTGCTTGATCTCCTGGTACATGCCGTCGGCCGTCTTGTACCCGGCGGCGAGAAACCCCAGTCCCCCGGCCTCGGACACGGCCGCGGCGAGCCGTGGCACGGAGACACCGCCCGCCATGGGTGCCTGCACGATCGGCAGGGGAAAGAGATCGGTCAGCGCGGAGGACATGACCGCATGGTGTCATGTCCTCCGGACAAGTCCGAATCGGCCCGGGGGTGCCTTTCGGCACCCTCTGCCTCACCGGTGTCAGCGCCCGTTGAACGCGTCCTTCAGGCGGGAGAACAGCCCCTGCTGCCCGGGCTGGAACTGGCCCGTGGGCCGCTCCTCGCCGCGCAGCTTGGCCAGCTCCCGCAGCAGCCGCTCCTGCTCGGGGTCGAGCTTGGTCGGCGTGGTGACCTCGACGTGCACGATCAGATCGCCCCGGCCGCCGCCCCGCAGATGCGTGACGCCCCGGCTGTGCAGCGGGATCGACTGCCCCGACTGCGTGCCGGGCCGGATGTCGACCTCCTCCATGCCGTCCAGCGTCTCCAGCGGCACCTTGGTGCCGAGAGCCGCCGCGGTCATCGGGATGGTCACCGTGCAGTGCAGGTCGTCGCCGCGCCGCTGGAAGGTCGAGTGCGGCAGCTCGTGGATCTCGACGTACAGGTCGCCGGCCGGACCGCCACCGGGGCCGACCTCGCCCTCGCCGGCCAGCTGGATGCGCGTGCCGTTGTCGACACCGGCCGGGATCTTGACCGTGAGGGTGCGCCGGGAGCGGACCCGCCCGTCGCCCGCGCACTCGGGGCACGGGGTGGGGACCACGGTTCCGAAGCCCTGGCACTGCGGGCAGGGCCGGGAGGTCATGACCTGGCCCAGGAAGGACCGGGTGACCTGCGAGACCTCACCGCGACCGCGGCACATGTCACATGTCTGGGCGGAGGTGCCCGGGGCCGCGCCCTCACCGTTGCAGGTGTTGCAGACGATGGCCGTGTCGACCTGGATGTCCTTGGTGGTCCCGAAGGCCGCCTCGTCCAGCTCGATCTCGATCCGGATCATGGCGTCCTGGCCGCGCCGCGTGCGCGAGCGCGGGCCGCGCTGCGACGCCGTGCCGAAGAACGCGTCCATGATGTCGGAGAAGTTGCCGAAGCCGCCGGCTCCGAAGCCGCCCGCGCCACCGGCGCCGCCCGACTGGGACAGCGGGTCGCCACCGAGGTCGTAGACCTGCTTCTTCTGCGGGTCCGACAACACCTCGTAGGCGGCGTTGATCTCCTTGAACCGCTCCTGCGTCTTCGGATCGGGATTGACGTCCGGATGCAGCTCGCGCGCGAGCCGACGGAACGCCTTCTTGATCTCATCCTGCGACGCGTCGCGGCGCACGCCGAGAACGGCGTAGTAATCCGTGGCCACTTACGACTCCGCCAGGATCTGTCCGACGTACCGTGCCACTGCGCGTACCGCTCCCATCGTTCCCGGGTAGTCCATGCGGGTCGGTCCGACCACGCCGAGCTTGGCAACCGCCTCGCCGCCCGAACCGTAGCCGACCGAGACGACGGACGTGGAGTTGAGTCCCTCATGGGCGATCTCGTGCCCGATGCGCACGGTCATGCC
Organism: Streptomyces sp. NBC_00820; assembly: GCF_036347055.1. Classification (NCBI taxonomy): domain Bacteria; kingdom Bacillati; phylum Actinomycetota; class Actinomycetes; order Kitasatosporales; family Streptomycetaceae; genus Streptomyces; species Streptomyces sp. NBC_00820. The sequence continues at coordinate 2,891,344 of NZ_CP108882.1, forward strand.
CGGATCCTTCGCCTCGCCGAGGAGCTTGAGAAGCACGACCTGCTCCTCCAGTGCCTCCAGGACGGGCCGGATCGTGAGGGGGAAGTCATGTCCGAAACGGGTGAGATTGGCGGTGCCGCCGATCATCAACCGCTCCTCGTTCTCTTCGACCAGTGTCTCCAGCAGAGTGGAGAGCACTGTGGAGACCGTACCGCGATCCTCGGCCTCGAATGACTCCGGGAGGTCCTCGACCAGTTGCGGCACGTCGGCGAACCGGCGTCCCGCGACCCGGCTGTTGAGCCGTGCCCGCAGGTCGGCGAGGGAGACCTCGCTGCACGGAGCCGGGCAGTCGACCATCCGCTGCTCGACCCGGCCGGTGTCCGTGATCAGCACGAGCATCACGCGCGCCGGGGCGAGCGAGAGCAACTCCACATGCCGCACGGTGGACCGGGTCAGGGACGGGTACTGCACGACGGCGACCTGCCGGGTCAGCTGCGCCAGCAGCCGCACGGTCCGCGCCACGACGTCGTCGAGGTCGACGGCGCCTTCGAGGAAGTTCTGGATGGCCCGCCGCTCGGGCGCGGTCATCGGCTTCACGCCGGCGAGCCTGTCGACGAACAGCCGGTAGCCCTTGTCCGTGGGGATCCGCCCGGCGCTGGTGTGCGGCTGGGCGATGAACCCCTCGTCCTCCAGGGCGGCCATGTCGTTGCGCACGGTGGCCGGGGAGACCCCGAGGTTGTGCCGCTCGGTGAGCGCCTTGGAACCCACCGGCTCCTCGGTGCCCACATAGTCCTGGACGATGGCGCGCAGCACCTGAAGCCTGCGTTCACTCAGCATCCGCGCGCACCTCCCTCACGTCGTCCCCACGGGCCACACGGTCTCTCGCTTGGCACTCTGCGCATGCGAGTGCCAGCCTTCACCGGCCCAGTGTACGGCCGTGGGGTGCTCACTGGGCAAGGCCGGTCCCGCCGCGACGGCTCACGCGGATCTCGTACGGATAGCGTCGCGGTATGACGGTGACTTGGGAAGACCTGGGGTGGGAGCGACTGGCCCCGGGCGTCGGCCGGTGCCGGCTGCCCGGCTGGGACTGCACGGTGGGGCTGGTTCTCGGCGAGGGTACGGCACTGTTGGTGGACGCGGGGTCCAGCCTGGCGGAAGGTGCCCGGCTGCGGGCCGCGGTACGGGAGCTGACCGGCCGCGATGTGACTCATCTCGCGCTGACCCACCCCCACTTCGACCATGTCTTCGGCGCCGCCGCGTTCGCCGGGGCCGAGGTGTACGCCGCGGTGGGCCTGGAGGCGGTGCTCGCGCACGAGCGCGCGGAACTGCGGCGGGACGCGATCAGGAACGGGCTGCCGGCCGCCGAGGCGGACGAGGCGGCGGACGTGGTGTCCCGGCCCGTCCATCCGGTCTCGGGCGAGTGGACCCTCGACCTCGGGGGCGGCCGCCAGGCGCTGCTGGCCAACGTCGGCCCCGGCCACTCCGCCCACGATCTCGCGGTCCTGGTCCCCGGCACCCCGGAGGTCGTCTTCTGCGGTGACCTGGTCGAGGAGTCCGGCGAACCGCAGGCCGGCCCGGACGCCGTGCCGTCGCGGTGGCCGGCCGCGCTGGACCGGCTGCTCGCGCTGGGCGGCGAGGACGCGCTGTACGTACCCGGTCACGGAGCGGTGGTAGACGCGGCGTTCGTACGACGGCAACGGGACGAGCTGGCGGCGCGTTTCGGCGTGTCTTGAGTACCGGGCCGCCGCTTCTCCTATCGTCATCCGAATGCGCCCACCCGTCTCCCACCACCGCCCTTCCAACGAGGGCCCTTCGGGCCCGCGCCTTCGTACGTACACCCCCGACCTGACCCCGCCCTGGAAGAAGCCGAAGCCCGTGCCCGAGGTCGCGGCCGAGCCCGGCCTGGTGGTGGAGGAGCCCGGTACCGGCTTCTGCGGGGCGGTGATCCGCTGCGAGGCGGGCACGGTGACACTGGAGGACCGCTTCGGCAAGCACCGGGTGTTCCCGCTGGAGCCGAGCGGTTTCCTGCTGGAGGGCAGGGTGGTGACGCTCGTACGACCGCCGTCCTCGGGCCCGGTACGTCCCACCCGTACCGCATCCGGCTCGGTCGCCGTCCCCGGCGCCCGCGCGCGCGTGGCCCGCGCCGGCCGCATCTACGTCGAGGGCCGGCACGACGCCGAGCTGGTCGAGAAGGTGTGGGGCGACGACCTGCGCGTCGAGGGCGTCGTCGTGGAGTACCTGGAGGGCGTGGACGACCTGCCGTCCGTCGTCGAGGGGTTCGGGCCCGGCCCGGACGCCCGCCTCGGTGTCCTGGTGGACCACCTGGTCCCCGGCACCAAGGAGTGGCGCATCGCCCAGTCGGTGACGAGTGAACACGCACTGGTGGTCGGCCACCCCTACATCGACGTCTGGGAGGCGGTGAAGCCCTCCGCCCTGGGCATCGAGGCGTGGCCCCGCGTCCCCCGCGGCCAGGACTGGAAGACGGGCGTCTGCCGGGCACTGGGCTGGCCGCACGAGAACACGGGCGCGGTGTGGCAGGCGATCCTGGCGCGCGTGGGGTCCTACAAGGACCTGGAGCCGGAGCTGCTGGGACGGGTGGAGGAGCTGATCGACTTCGTCACGGCAACGGCCACCGGTGGGGTTTGACGTCGGGGAGGATGCCGAAGCTGCTCGTGTCGAGTTCGACCCCCAGGGTCTCGAGCGAGAGCGTCTCGCCGAATTTCCTCTTGGTCTGCCCCATGTAGTCAGCCCTCTCCCCCTCGCCTTCAGGCCGCGTCAGCAGGACGCATTGCGCCATGATCGGATCGACGACGAGATAAACGGGGACACCGGCGGCGGCGTAGATCGATCGCTTGACGCTGTAGTCCCGCTCGACGCTGGTCTTTGACACCACCTCGACGACCATGGTGATGAGGCTCGCCGGAAGGAGCCGCCCCGAAGCCGGCAGTACCTCGGGTGCCACGACCACAAGGTCCGGGACAGGCTCACTGGCTTCGTCGACGATGTCGACGTCCTGGGTCTGAAGACGTACCCAATGCCCGCGCGGGATCTGGTCCTGCACATCGCTGACAATCAGGTTGTGCACCAGATCCGGGCTGGCCATCATCACGATTTCCCCCCGCAGAAGCTCCATCCTGAGTCCGTCGGGCGGCTCGAAGCCCTCGAAGAACTCCGCGACTCCTCGTTCGTCCACAGCGGTCATCTCCGTGGCCTCCACATTCGCCGCGTGCTTTCAGCGGCAGCCTACGAACCAGGTTAGGGGCCGTGCCGTCGTTCCGCAGTGATTCACTCCGCCGGGTGGTCAGTCCACCAGGTCCCTGACCACCGCGTCCGCCAGCAGCCGCCCCCGCAGGGTCAGCACCGCGCGTCCCTCTTCGTACGGACCGGATTCGAGCAGCCCGTCCGCCCGTGCCTGCCGGGAAGCCGCGAGGCCTTCCTCCTTCAGGAGGGACAGCGGGACGCCCTCGCGCAAACGCAGCTCCAGCAGGATGCGTTCGACGCGCCGGTCCTCATCCGACAGCAGTTCCCGGCCCGCGCCCGGCGAGCGGCCGGAGGCCAGCGCCGCCGCGTACGCACCCGGGTGCTTGACGTTCCACCAGCGCACCCCGCCGACGTGGCTGTGGGCGCCCGGGCCTGCGCCCCACCAGTCGGCGCCGCGCCAGTACAGCTCGTTGTGCAGGCAGCGGCCCGCCTCGGAGGTGGCCCAGTTGGAGACCTCGTACCAGTCGAAGCCCGCCGCGGACATGGCCTCCTCGGCGATGAGGTAGCGGTCGGCGTGGACGTCGTCGTCGGTCATCGGGACCTCGCCGCGGCGGATGCGGCGGGCGAGCTGGGTGCCCTCCTCGACGATGAGCGCGTAGGCGCTGATGTGGTCGGGGCCGGCGCCGAGGGCCGCCTCCAGGGAGGCCCGCCAGTCGTCGTCGGACTCGCCGGGGGTGCCGTAGATCAGGTCGAGGTTGACGTGGTCGAAGCCCGCCGCCCGCGCCTCGGCCACGCAGGCCTCGGGGCGGCCCGGGGTGTGGGTGCGGTCGAGGATCTTCAGCACGTGCTGCTTCGCGCTCTGCATGCCGAACGAGATCCGGTTGAAGCCGCCCTCGCGGAGGGTGTCGAGGTAGGCCCGGTCGACCGACTCGGGATTCGCCTCGGTCGTGATCTCCGCGTCCGGCGCGAGACCGAACTCGTCACGGATCGACGCCAGCATCCGTACGAGATCGTCCGCCGCCAGCAGGGTCGGCGTGCCGCCGCCGACGAAGACGGTGCGGATCTCGCGCGGGTCGTCGCCCAGCACCTTCCGGGCGAGGCGGACCTCGTCGGTCAGCGTGTCCGCGTAGTTGTCCCGGGAGGCGAGCACCCCGCCGGTGCCGCGCAGCTCGGTGGCGGTGTAGGTGTTGAAGTCGCAGTAGCCGCAGCGGGTCGCGCAGTACGGGACGTGCAGATAGAACCCGAGGGGGCGGTCGGCGGCCCCGGCGAGGGCGGCGGCGGGCAGCGCGCCGTCGTCCGGGACGGGCTCGCCGTCGGGAAGTGCGGAAGGCATGTCCTCCATTGTCCCGTACGACTGCCCCGTACGACGACGCCTGCCCGGCCGGCGTCCGCGCCTCAGGGCCTCGTGCCTCCCCGCACCCCCAGGCCGCCGTCCGCGCCTCCGGCCGCCACGCGCGCCCCCGGACGCCCCCGGGTGCCTGGCCGCCGCGTACGGCGTCGGGGGGGGCCTGCTCGGCGCGTACGGCGTCGGGTGCCCGGCTGTCCGTCTGTCCCCGGCTGTCCGTCTGTCCGCCGTCCCGTGGCGCGGAGGTCACTCGGCCTGGAGGACGAGCAGGGCGAGGTCGTCCTCCGGGAGGCCGCCGCCGAAGTCGTGCACGAGGCGGCGGATGCGTCCCGCGATCCGTTCGGCGCTCAGGCCCGCGCAGCCGGACAGGGCGCGCGCGAGGCCGTCACCGTCGTCGAACTGGCGGGAGCCGGAGCGGCGCTCGGTGACCCCGTCCGTGACGCACAACAGGCTGTCCCCGGGCCACAGTTCGATGGTCTCGCTGGTGTAGGTCTCGTCCTCCACGACGCCGAGCAGGGTCTGCGGGCGGGCGGCGGTGCGCACCTCGCCGTCGGGGCGCAGCAGCAGCGGCAGCGGATGTCCGGCGGAGGCGAGGGTGCAGCGGACGCCGCCGTCGAACGGGGTCAGCTCGCCGTACAGGAGGGACAGGAAGCGGGTCTGCGGGCCGTCCCCGGGGGCCACGGGCCGGCCGCCGGCGGCGACCAGCGCGCGGGCGGCGGCGTCGGCGGCCTCGGTGGCGTCGTCGAGCAGGAGCTGGTTGAGGCGGTCCAGGACGTCGGCGGCGCGGTAGCCCTCGCGGGCCAGCAGCCTGAGCCAGGGCCGGGCGAGCCCGATGACGACCGCGGCCTCGGGGCCCTTGCCCTGTACGTCGCCGACGGCGAAGCACCAGCGGCCGTCGCCCGCCGGGAACACGTCGTAGAAGTCACCGCTGGGGCCGCCCGAATCGCAGGGCTCGTAGACGAGCGCGCTGCGCATCCCGGGGATCTCGGCGACCGCGCCGGGGAGCAGGCCGCGCTGGAGGACGGCGCTGATGGTGGCCTGGCGGGCGTACTGGCGGGCGGCGCCGATGGCCAGCGCCACCCGGCGGCCGAGGTCCTCGACCAGGCCGGTGACCTCGTCGGGGAACCCGTCAGGACCGCACCGGCCGATCACCAGCGTGCCGAGCGGGCGGCCGCCCGCGACCAGCCGGTAGGCGAGCGCGCTGCCCCGGGCGCCGGCCGGGCCGAGCGCGTCGCCGGGCCACGGGTACGGCTCCGGGCCGGACCGGACGCCGTCCCGCGGGCGGGGCGGGTCCTTCTCCAGGGTGCGGTGCAGTTCCTCGATGCGGTTCTCGCTGGCGTGCCAGACCCGGGCGGGCCCGCTCCCGTCGCCGCCACGCACGCTGGCCTCGTCCTCCAGCCACACCGCGCACCAGTCGGCGAGCCGGGGCACGATCAGCTGGCCGGTGAGCGCGGTGACCAGGTTCTCGTCGAGCTGCCCGGCGAGGAGGTCGGAGGCCTCGGCGAGGAAGGACAACGCTCCCCGTCCGAGCCAGTCCCGCTCGGCCCCGGGACGCTGCGGCTGCGGGGCGAGCGCCTCGGCGGCGTCCAGGGTGTGGTCCGCCGCGGGTCCGTCCGGCTCCGGCCTGCCCCCGGCGGGCAGCCGCGCCCACACGGTCTTGGCGCCGGTGCGGTAGGTGACGCCCCAGGACTCGGCGAAGGTGGCCACCAGCCGCAGGCCGCGCCCGTATTCGGGGCTGTCGCCCGCCGGGTCGCCGCCGGAGGGGTCACGCGGGGGCCGTGCCGGATGGTGATCGCTCACCTCCACGACGAACGCCCCGGACTCCTCCAGCCGCCACTCGACCTCCACCTCCGTACCGGCGTGCACGACGGCGTTGGTGACCAGCTCGCTGACGACGGCCATCGCGTCGTCCCTCAGCCGCGCCACCGCCCCGTCCGCGACCAGTCCCCGTGCGGTCCACTCGCCGAACGCGGCCCGCACCAGGGATCGTGCCGACCCGGGCGCCAGAGGACTTCCGGGCAGCGCGGCACGCCCCTGTGCCGCACGGGGGTAGGTATCGCTCTCCCGCTGCGTAGGTATGGCCGCCATGTCCATGCGGCCAGCGTGACAGACAGCCCGCAGGCATGAGCGCTGAGTTACCGAAGTGGCCGGTCATGACCGCGGACCGCGCCGGGAGAACGTCGAAAGACAGTCACTTTCGAGCGAAACGCGAACGCAAGCCGCCCGGGCAGGGCCCGTGGAGGGCCTGGGGAGGGGGCTGTGCGGGGGAGGTGGGGGGCGGCTCGGCCGCGGGGGCGCCGGGCTCGGCTCGGTTCGGCCCCAGGGCGACCCGGATCGGCTCGGCCCGGTCGCGGGGGGGGGCGCGGCTCGGCCGCGGCGCCCCCACCCCTCCCGCCCTCTCCGCGAGGCGGCCTACGCCTCCCGCGCTCCCGCGTACATCTCGTCGATGAGCTGCTTGTACACCCGCTCCACCACCGGCCGCTTCAGCTTCAGGCTCGGCGTGATCTCCCCGTGCTCCACATCGAGGTCCCGGGGCAGCAGCCGGAACTTCTTGATGGTCTGCCAGCGCTGGAGACCCTCGTTGAGCCGCTTCACGTATCCGTCGATCAGCTCGACCGTCTGCGGCGCGGCCACGACCTCGGCGTACGGCTTGCCCTCCAGGCCGTTCTCCTTGGCCCACTGGAGGATGGTGGGTTCGTCGAGCGCGATGAGGGCGGTGCAGTAGTTCCGGTCGGCGCCGTGCACCAGGATGTTGGAGACGAACGGGCACACCGCCTTGAACTGGCCCTCGACCTCGGCCGGCGCGACGTACTTGCCGCCGGAGGTCTTGATGAGGTCCTTCTTGCGGTCGGTGATGCGCAGATAGCCGTCGGGCGACAGTTCGCCGATGTCGCCGGTGTGGAACCAGCCGTCGGACTCCAGCACCTCGGCGGTCTTCTCGGCCTGCTGGTGGTAGCCCTGCATGACGCCGGGGCCGCGCAGCAGGATCTCGCCGTCGTCGGCGATGCGCACCTCGGTGCCGGGCAGCGGCTTGCCGACCGTGCCGGTGCGGTAGGCCTCGCCGGGGTTGACGAAGGAGGCGGCGGAGGTCTCGGTGAGGCCGTAGCCCTCCAGGATGTGGATGCCCGCACCGGCGAAGAAGTAGCCGATGTCGGGGGCGAGGGCGGAGGCGCCGGAGACGCAGGCGCGCAGCCGGCCGCCGAAGGCCTCGCGGAGCTTGGCGTAGACGAGCGCGTCGGCGGCCTTGTGCTTGGCGGCGAGGCCGAACGGCACGGAGGCGGTACCGGTGCGCCGGAAGTTGTCCTGACTCACCTTGGCGTACTCGCGGGCGACCTCGGCGGCCCACTTGAAGATCTTGTACTTGGCCCCGCCGCCCTCGCGGGCCTTGGCGGCGACCCCGTTGTAGACCTTCTCGAAGATGCGCGGCACGGCGGCCATGTAGGTCGGCCGCACCACCGGGAGGTTCTCGATGATCTTGTCGACCCGGCCGTCGACGGCCGTGACGTGGCCGACCTCGATCTGGCCGGAGGTGAGGACCTTGCCGAAGACGTGGGCGAGCGGCAGCCACAGGTACTGCACGTCGTCGCCGGTGATCAGCCCGGTCGCCGTGGTGGCCTTCGCCATGTACGACCAGTTGTCGTGCGGCAGGCGCACACCCTTGGGGCGGCCGGTGGTGCCGGAGGTGTAGATGAGGGTGGCGAGCTGGCCGCCGGTGATCGCGCCGACCCGCTCCTTGATCAGCTCGGGGTGCTGCTGCAGATAGGCGGCGCCGCGCTGCTCCAGTTCGGCGAGGGTGATCACCCAGTCGCCGGTCTCCGCGCCGGCCGGGTCGATGACGACGACCTTGGTCAGCAACGGGAGGTCGGCGCGCTTCTCCAGGGCCTTGGCCACCTGGGCCGCGTCCTCGGCGATCAGCACCCGGCTCTCGGAGTCGGAGAGGATGAACGCCGACTCGTCCGCGTTGGTCTGCGGATAGACGGTCGTGGTGGCGCCGCCCGCGCACATGATGCCTAGGTCGGCGAGGATCCACTCGACGCGGGTCGAGGAGGCGAGGGCGACCCGCTGCTCCGACTCGATACCAAGCTCGATGAGGCCGGCCGCGATCGCGTGGACCCGCTCCGCCGCCTGCCCCCAGCTCAGCGACTTCCAGTCGTCGGGGCCCGTGCCGGTGGACGACGGCACCGGGTAGCGGTACGCCTCGGCGTCCGGTGTGGCCGCCACGCGCTCCAGGAAGAGGGCCGCCACGGACGGCGGACGGTTCTCGATCAGGGTCTGTGTGTCACTCACGACATCCTCCGGGGCCCGCGGCAGTGCGGCTGACTCGGTGCGGCTGGGTTAACTCACGGTGGGGTTCGGACTGTTGTTTAACTCGCGAGTAACTATCGAGCAGGGATCAGCGTAAGGGGGCGACCGGCCGCTGCGTAAGAGGCTTCGGCCTGTCACTTTCCACGCAGAGCGACGCTACGCACGCGTAGGGGCCCGCCGCGCTTTCGCACGGCGAGCCCCCGCGTGTCCTTTTTGCGGACGTAACCGGTAGTTGCCCGCGGTTACTTCTTGGCCTTGCCCGACCCCGCCGAGTCGTCGCTGGAGAGGACGGCGATGAAGGCCTCCTGCGGAACCTCCACGGAACCCACCATCTTCATCCGCTTCTTGCCTTCCTTCTGCTTCTCCAGCAGCTTCCGCTTACGGGAGATGTCACCGCCGTAGCACTTGGCGAGGACGTCCTTGCGGATGGCGCGGATGGTCTCTCGGGCGATGACCCGCGAGCCGATGGCGGCCTGGATCGGCACCTCGAAGGCCTGCCGCGGGATGAGCTCGCGCAGCTTGGCGACGAGCCGCACCCCGTACGCGTACGCGGCGTCCTTGTGGGTGACCGCCGAGAAGGCGTCCACCTTGTCGCCGTGCAGCAGGATGTCGACCTTGACCAGGCTGGAGGCCTGCTCGCCGGTGGGCTCGTAGTCGAGGGACGCGTAACCACGGGTCTTGGACTTCAGCTGGTCGAAGAAGTCGAAGACGATCTCCGCGAGCGGCAGGGTGTAGCGGATCTCGACCCGGTCCTCGGAGAGGTAGTCCATGCCGAGCAGGGTGCCGCGCCGGGTCTGGCACAGCTCCATGATCGAGCCGATGAACTCGGTGGGCGCCAGGATGGTGGCGCGCACGACCGGCTCGTACACCTCGCTGATCTTGCCCTCGGGGAACTCGCTCGGGTTGGTGACGACGTGCTCGGTGCCGTCCTCCATGAGCACGCGGTACACCACGTTCGGCGCGGTCGCGATGAGGTCGAGGCCGAACTCGCGCTCCAGCCGCTCCCGGACCACGTCCAGGTGCAGCAGCCCGAGGAAGCCGACGCGGAAGCCGAAACCGAGAGCCGCGGAGGTCTCCGGCTCGTAGACCAGCGCGGCGTCGTTGAGCTGAAGCTTGTCGAGGGCTTCGCGCAGCTCCGGGTAGTCGGACCCGTCCAGCGGGTAGAGCCCGGAGAAGACCATGGGCCTCGGGTCCTTGTAACCGCCGAGCGCCTCGGTCGCGCCGTTGTGCAGGCTGGTGATCGTGTCACCGACCTTGGACTGCCGGACGTCCTTCACACCGGTGATGAGGTAGCCCACCTCACCGACGCCGAGACCGTCCGCCGGGAGCATCTCGGGGGAGCTGACGCCGATCTCCAGCAGCTCGTGGCTGGCGCCGGTCGACATCATCCGGATGCGCTCGCGCTTGTTGAGCTTGCCGTCGATGACACGGACGTAGGTCACGACGCCGCGGTAGGAGTCGTAGACCGAGTCGAAGATCATCGCGCGGGCGGGCGCGTCGGCGACCCCGACCGGCGCCGGGATCTCCTTGACGACCTTGTTCAGCAGCGCGTCGACGCCGAGTCCGGTCTTGGCGGAGACCTTCAGCACGTCGGACGGGTCACAGCCGACCAGGTTCGCCAGCTCCTCGGCGAACTTCTCCGGCTGCGCGGCCGGCAGGTCGATCTTGTTCAGCACGGGGATGATCGTGAGGTCGTTCTCCATCGCCAGGTAGAGGTTGGCGAGGGTCTGCGCCTCGATGCCCTGGGCGGCGTCGACGAGGAGGACGGTTCCCTCGCAGGCGGCCAGCGACCGCGAGACCTCATAGGTGAAGTCGACGTGCCCCGGGGTGTCGATCATGTTGAGGATGTGGGTCGTGCCCTGGTCGGGGCCCTCGGTGGGGGCCCAGGGCAGACGCACCGCCTGGGACTTGATCGTGATACCGCGCTCGCGCTCGATGTCCATCCGGTCGAGGTACTGAGCACGCATCTGCCGCTGCTCGACCACACCGGTCAGCTGGAGCATCCGGTCGGCGAGCGTGGACTTGCCGTGGTCGATGTGCGCGATGATGCAGAAATTGCGGATCAGAGCCGGGGCGGTACGGCTCGGCTCGGGCACATGGTTAGGGGTCGCGGGCACGCAGGGTCCTGTCTCTTGAGGCGCCTTATGCCTCGGGTCGGATCGTTACGTAGTCTCCATGGTCCCACGGGGAACGACCGCGGACCGTTTTGGGCCGCCGGCGAAGGCGCTGGTACTGTAGATGGCTGTGCCTCATGCCCTCTCAGCGCGAGGCACAACAGGAAATTTTGGATATCGGTGCGGGACCCGAGCGGCCCCGTACCAGAACCTGAAAAGGCTCCTTCGTGGCGAACATCAAGTCCCAGATCAAGCGGATCAAGACCAACGAGAAGGCTCGGCTGCGCAACAAGGCCGTCAAGTCCTCCCTGAAGACCGCCATCCGCAAGGCCCGCGAGGCCGCTGCCGCGGGTGACGTCGAGAAGGCCACCGAGTACCAGCGCGCTGCCGCGCGTCAGCTCGACAAGGCCGTCTCCAAGGGCGTCATCCACAAGAACCAGGCCGCCAACAAGAAGTCGGCGCTTGCTTCCAAGGTCGTTGCCCTCAAGGGCTGAGACTCCTTTCTGATCTGACCGCCGGAAGGACCCAGAGCGGGCCCTCTCTCATCCGCTCCCGTCCGGCACCCCGGAGCACACGCGGCCTGCGTTCGCCACGCGGGTGTGACTCCAACAGCTTGACCCGAGGCCCCGATGCCCACCCTTCCCCGGGAGGGCGCCGGGGCCTTTGGTCTGCCCGGGACCGTTGGTGTTGCCGGGACGGTCGGTCTGCCCGGACCTCTCAGCGTGCCCGGGACTGTCGAGGCGTTGATCGACCGGCCGCTCGCCCGGGGTGAGGGGCACGGGCGCTTGTCAGCGGGACGACGGGACTGTTGAACGCTGGGCGCTCGGCGCTGGACGCTAGTCAGCGGGCCGAGTCGATGAGACATCTCACTGCCGGAGACATCTCACTGTCGCCCGCGGCGAATCCCAGGGTGACCGCGGCGAAGCCCAAGGCACCCACGCCGGAGCCCAGGAGGACCGCGGCGGGCTCAAAGGGCCTGCGCCGGAGCCCAGGAGGACCGCGGCGGACCCGAAGGGCCTGCGTCGGAGCCCAGGGGGAGCGAACGGGGGCCGGTGACCCCTGGCGGGTCGGGCCGGGCGGAGCGCCGGTCGGCTACCCGCGCCCCCGCGACCGGGCGGCCCGCGCGATCGTCACGACCGCCTTCTCCAGGGCGTACCCCGGATCGGTTCCCCCGCCCTTCACGCCGGCGTCGGCCTCGGCGACCGCGCGCAGCGCCTCGGCCACACCGTCCGGGGTCCATCCCCGCATCTGCTGCCGAACCCGGTCGATCTTCCACGGCGGCATCCCCAGCTCGCGAGCCAGGTCGGCCGGCCGGCCGCCCCGCGCCGAGGACAGCTTCCCGATCGCGCGCACTCCCTGAGCCAGCGCGCTGGTGATCAGCACGGGGGCCACCCCGGTGGACAGCGACCACCGCAGCGCCTCCAGCGCCTCCGCGGTCCGCCCCTCGACGGCCCGGTCGGCGACCGTGAAGCTGGATGCCTCGGCCCGCCCGGTGTAGTACCGGCCGACCACGGACTCGTCGATCGTCCCCTCGACGTCGGCGACGAGCTGTGCCGCCGCCGAGGCCAGCTCACGCAGGTCGCTGCCGATCGCGTCGACGAGCGCCTGGCACGCCTCGGGCGTCGCCGACCGCCCGAGCGCCCGGAACTCCCCTCTCACGAACGCCAGCCGGTCCGCCGGCTTGGTCATCTTCGGACAGGCCACCTCCCGCGCGCCCGCCTTGCGCGCGGCGTCCAGCAGCCCCTTGCCCTTCGCGCCGCCCGCGTGCAGCAGCACGAGTGTGATCTCCTCCGCGGGCGCACTCAGGTACGCCTTCACGTCCTTGATCGTGTCGGCCGACAGATCCTGTGCGTTGCGTACGACCACGACTTTGCGCTCGGCGAAGAGCGACGGACTCGTCAGCTCGGCGAGCGTGCCGGGCTGCAGCTGGTCCGGGGTGAGGTCTCGTACGTCCGTGTCGGCGTCGGAGGCCTTGGCGGCGGCCACCACCTCCTGCACGGCACGGTCGAGCAGGAGGTCCTCCTGGCCCACGGCAACGGTCACCGGGGCGAGAGGGTCGTCATTCGCAGTCTGTCTGGCCATCGCTCAAAGCATCCCACGCGGCACCGACAATGAACCGGCCCGCACACCCTGACCGGCCCCCGAACCGGCCCGGAGACCGTCTCAGGGTCACGGCTCCTCGCGCCAGCCGTCCCACTCGCGCGCCAAGGCGTCCAGCTCGACGGGGTCCAGCCGTTCGTTCTCGTCATGCAGGACGACCAGCCACTGGGCGTCCTCCGCGTCGTCCTCGCCGGCCAGGGCGTCCCGGACGAGCTGCGGCTCCTCGTCGATGCCGAAGCGCTCCCCGAGCGCCTCGGCCGCCTCCTCGGCGGCGTCTCGGTCGGGCAGCACCAGCACGTGTCTCACTTCGCTCACCCAGCCATTCTCCGGCACGCCGGCGGAGCCGAAGCACCAGGTCAGGGATCTGGGATGCGGGAGAGGCAGGAGGCGGGAGACGGGAGGGCAGCCGTACCGGGCGCCCCGACCTGGCAGGCCCCGGCATCACCAGGCCCACCAGACGCACCGGGACAGCCGGGCGAGCCGGCGGGGTCGGCGGGGTCGGCAGAGTCAGCCCTGGGGCACGATCTGCACGTCGAGTTCGACGCGGATGCTCGGTCCCACCACCGCGATGCCCCGCGCCAGCATGGTCTGCCAGCTGACGGTGTAGTCGTCGCGGTGGAGTTCGGTGGAGGCCCGGCAGGCGGCCCGGGCCTCGCCCTCCACGCCGTTGCCGAGGCCGAGGTACTCGGTGTCGAGCGTGACCGTGCGCGTCACACCGTGCAGCGACAGCGCGCCGGTGACGGCCCAGCGGGTACCGCCCTTGTGCACGAACCGCTCGCTGTAGAACTCCAGCGTCGGAAACCGCTGCACGTCCAGGAAGTCCGGCGAGCGCAGGTGGTCGTCGCGCATCCCGACGCCCGTGTCGATGGACGCCGCGTCGATCACGACGTGCATCGCCGAACGTTCCATCCGGTCGGCGATCCGCACGGCCCCCGCGAAGGAGTTGAACCGTCCGTGGATGCGGGCCAGCCCGATGTGCCGCGCGGTGAAGCCGATCGAGGAGTGGGCCGACTCGATCTCCCAGTCGCCCGGCGCGGGCGGCTCCGGCGGCTGCGCCACCTGGAGGGTCACATCGCCCAGCGAGGCGAGGGTGTTCTGGCCGACCAGGGCCGTGGCCCGGTAGGGCCTGTAGCCCTCGGCCGACACCGCGAGCCGGTACTCCCCCGCCGGCACGTTCGCCATGAACGTCCCGTAGGGATCGGTACCTCCGGCGACCACCTTGCGGCCCATGCTGTCGCTGACCGTGAACGCCGCGTGCCCCACCGGCTCGTTGACCGGATCGAGCACCCGACAGCTCAGCACGCCCGCGTCGGCCGGCGTCCGCAGTGCCGCCAGGGGACTCGTCCGATGGACCCGGCTCGCTCGATTCCCCAGCCAGCGACCGAACATGTACGACACCCCTGTGCACCTCGACATCATCTGTTGCCGAAGGGTCATTCGATCACCGATGTGAATTTCGAGCAACACGGGCCTACATCATGGGAAACCGGCGCATGCGCCGGAACTCGCCCGAATTAGTCCCTCCGGCTCGGGTTTCGCACGGTCGGCACACCGCTCAGCCCGATCCCGAACACTTCCCGGTACGTGCCCAACACCTCCTCGTCGCCGCCCAGTTCCCGGGTCTCCTTTCTCCCGCCCGCCGCCGTCGTCGTCAACGTCCGTCCGCCGAGGGTGATCCGGCCTCCGTCCTCCGTGACCCGTGAACACACGAGGGAGCGGGTGAAGTGCGAACGCGGTGACGTGCTGTGCCACCAGGCCCCTGCCGTGAAGTCCCCCAGCGCCCGGGGCCGCGTCTCCAGCCGGTACTGCCGCCCGCCGTCCCGTACGACGTCCAGGTCGGCGGCCCCGGCCGAGCCCGTGCCGCCCGGCACCCCGGCCGGATCCGGCCCGGCCTCCGCCACCCGGAACGTCCCCGCGGGATCCGTCTGGTCCCCGCGTTCGGCGAAGGCCAGCGGATGGTGGCTGTGCGCGCCGAACCCGACGTCGGCGAGCAAGTCACCGCCCTCCACCGTCCGCACCCGCAGGGCGAGATGGTCGTACGGGATCCCGAGCCGCCCCTCGTCCCCGTACACGCGTGCCGCGAGCAGCTGGACCTCGTAGCCGAGGGCGGCGAGCAACGCCCCGAACAGGCCGTTGAGTTCGTAGCAGAAGCCGCCCCGCCGCGCTCCGACCACCTTGTCCAGCAGCGCCTTCTCCTCCAGCACGATCTCCTCGCCGAGGTGGATCGACAGGTTCTCGAAGGGGACGGTCCGCAGATGGCGCAGATGCAGCTCGCGCAGAGCCCCGGCGGTCGGCCGCTCGGGACGCGCGGCGCCCAGGCGGCGGAGGTAGGCGTCTGCCTGTGCTGAGTTCATACGCCCAGTCTGGTCGAGCCCGCCACTCATTCCCTGGTCACGTACAGTTCTCCCTTCGCCCCTCCGGTGCCGCCGACCGCCACGGCTCCGTCCCGGTCCGTGCGCAGCACCGTCGCGCCGCCCGCCTGGAGCGCGGCCACCGTCACCGGTGCCGGGTGGCCGTAGGGATTGCCGGCACCCGTGGAGATGAGGGCCGCGCGCGGGGACGCCAGCCGTATCAGCTCCGGGTCCTGATACGCCGAGCCGTGATGGGCGACCTTCAGTACGTCCACACCGGCCAGCTCGGCCGCAGCCGGTGAGCGGAGCAGTTCCCGCTGTGCGGGCGGTTCCAGGTCCCCGAGCAGCAGCAGTCGCAGTCCGCCGGTCCGGGCGAGCAGCGCGACGCTGGCGTCGTTCGGGCCGTCCGGCTCCGGTGCCGGGTCCGGCGGAGGCCACAGCACCCGCCAGGTGAGCGCTCCGGTACGCCGCTCTTCTCCCGCCACGGCCCGGGTGAGCGGGATGTGCCGGGCGGCCGCCTCTCTCCGCACGGACGCGGCCTGGTCCGCCGGTTCCTCGAAGCCGGTGGTCTCGATCGCGGCCACGGAGCGGCCCCGCAGCACTCCGGACAGTCCCGCGACGTGGTCGGCGTGGAAGTGGGTCAGGACGACGAGGGGGACGCGCGTGACGCCCAGTTCTCGCAGGCAGTGGTCGACCAGCGCCGGGTCGGGTCCGGCGTCCACGACCACCCCCGCTCCGTCGCCGGCCGCCAGCACGGTGGCGTCCCCCTGCCCGACATCGCACATCGCGAACCGCCAGCCCGGCGGTGGCCAGCCCGTGACCGCCCGGGTGAGCGGGGCCGGCCGTACGACCACCAGCAGCAGTAGCACACCCAGCGCGCCGCACCACCACGGATGCCCCAGCAGACGGCGCCCGGCCAGGACGACTCCCACCGTGACCGCCGCGAGCAGGAGCGCTCCCGCCCAGCTGCCCGGCCAGTCCACTCCCCCGCCGGGCAGTGACGCGCCGGTCCTGGCGACCCCGGCGATCCATCCGGCCGGCCAGCCTGCGCACCAGGCCAGCACCCTGGCCACGGGCAGCGCGACCGGCGCTGCCGCGAGCGCCGCGAAGCCCAGCACCGTGGCCGGCGCGACCGCCGCCTCGGCGAGCAGGTTGCAGGGCACCGCCACCAGGCTCACCCGGGCCGACAGCACCGCCACGACCGGCGCGCACACCGCCTGCGCGGCGGCGGCAGCGGCCAGCGCCTCGGCCGGCCGCCCGGGAACTCCGCGCCGTCTCAGGGCCTCGCTCCAGCGGGGTGCCAGCACGAGCAGCGCACCGGTGGCCAGCACCGAGAGCAGGAAGCCGTAGCTGCGGGCCAGCCAGGGGTCTTGGAGGACCAGCAGCAGAACGGTCGTGGCGAGCGCGGGGATCAGGGACCTGCGGCGCCCTGTCGCCAGGGCCAGCAGGGCGACCGTGCCGCAGGCCGCTGCGCGCAGCACACTGGGGTCGGGACGGCACACGATCACGAAGCCCAGCGTCAGTGCCCCCGCGAACAGCGCGGTGGCCCGCAGCGAGAGCCCCAGGCGCGGGGCGAGTCCGCGGCGCTCGATCTGCTGGGCCAGGCCGGGTGGCCCGATGAGCAGGGCGAGCAGGATCGTGAGGTTGCTGCCGGAGACCGCGAGGGTGTGGGCCAGGTCCGTCTCCTTGAAGGCGTCGTCCAGTTCGGGGCCGATCCGCGAGGTGTCCCCGACGACCAGGCCGGGAAGCAGCGCCCGCGCGTCCGCCGGCAGCCCCTCGGTCGCCTCCCGCAGCCCGGCCCTGAGCCGGCCCGCCAGCCGCTGCACGGCGCTGGGTCCGTCCACGACCTCGGGTGCCGGCCGGCCCCGTACCCGCAGTACGGCCGCCGTGCGATCACCGCCCGCCAGGGCCGGTGCCAGCCGGCCAGTCACCCGCAGCCGCGTGGACGGCAGCAGCCCGAGCCAGCCGGAACGCCCCGCCGGGACACCGTCGGCCCGCGACGCCGCTGAACTCCCGCCACGCCCCTGGCTTACGGTGCCTTCGCCCGGCGCCGGAACGTCCGCGTCCACGACCAGCAGGACCGGACTCCGCGTCCGCAGCTCTCTCGGTCCTGTCCGCTCCCTCGCGCCCTTGGCCCCGTCTCCCTCCTCGACGCACCGCACCTCGGCCCGGGCGAGCACCGCCATCGGTGCCGCGTGGTCGCCCCGCACCCGCGGCCTGCTCAGCCAGGGGTCGCCGCTCAGCTCGACCTCTGCGGTGACGCTCGCGAACCGCCGGGCCAACTCGGGCACCGGCCCACGCCGCACGTCCGCCCCGTGCAGTCCGGCGGAGACGGCGGCAGCGGCAACACAGAGCAGTACGGCGGCAATCGGGATGGAGTACGTGGAGCGCGTCGAGTGCGTGGAGCTCATGGAGCGGATGGAGTATGTGGAGCGCACGGAGTACGTGGAGCGGTTCGCGCCTGTCGTCCTCCGGGTCCGGAGCAGGAGGACGCCGACGATCAGGCTGACGGTCGCGGCGCCGATGCTCCAGACCAGCGGGGCGGTCAGGGACAGGGCCGCGGTCGCCCACGCCGCGAGCGCGGGCGGGACGAGCCGCAGGTCCATCGGGGCCCCCTGTCCCGGCGCCCGCTCGCCGTCCGGACCGCCCAGGACCGCCCCGGCGTCCGGTGCCTCGTCGTCCGGCCTCCCGCTCACGGCCGCACCAGGGTCCGCAGATCCGAGAAGCGCCGGTCGCCGATGCCGTTGACCTGGCGCAGTTCGTCCACCGAGCGGAAGCCGCCGTGCCGGGCGCGGTAGTCGACGATGTGCTGCGCCAGCACCGGACCGACCCCGGGCAGGGTGTCGAACTGGTCCACGGTCGCGGTGTTGAGAGAGACCGGGGCCGTGGAGCCCGTACCCGCCGGTCCGAAGCCGGCCGCCGCGCCCGGTGCCGCAGGAGGGGCCACGGCGGTTGCCGGGGCTCCTACGACGATCTGTTCGCCGTCCACCAGGAAACGGGCCCGGTTGATCCCCGCGGTGTCCGTACCCGGCCGTACCCCTCCGGCCGCCTTGAGCGCGTCGGCCACCCGGGCGCCGGCCGGAAGGCGCTGGATTCCCGGCTCGCGCACCTTGCCGCCGACGTCCACGACGATCGCCCCGCCGGGTGAGGCCGACGGGCCGCCCATGAGGTCACCGGACTGCACGCCCTCGCTCTTCTTGGCGTATGGCGGCTGCGCACGCGTCACTTGAGGGGCACTCACGGTCTGGGTACGGCCCGCCCAGAAGTGCTGGGCGGCGAAACCGGCGGTGGCCACGAGCACCACGGCAAGCGCGATCACGCCCCGGCGCTCCACCCCGCACCGTGCCTGCACCCACACCGGCAGCCTCTCCCGCAGAGCGAGCCCGGCCCTCTCCCGCCACTGCGCCCCGTCGGGCCGATCCGCCTCCGACCGGCTTACGGAGTCGGGAAGTTGAACCTCGGAAACCGGTCGCGGCTCGGCCACGTCACCCAGCCCCCTGGCCAACCCCGCTCCCGACCCCGCCCCTGGCCCCACGCCAGACCTCATGGCAGACCCCATGGCAGACCCCACGGCGGACCCCACAACCGGCCTCACCTCCGGCCTCGTCACCGACGACGTCCCCGGCCCCACCGTCAGCCCCGCACCCGACGCCGCGATCAGCCCCGCCCCCGACCCCGCATCCACCGCGAACCCCGGCGTCCTCACCCGCACAGGCCGTGCACCGCCCAGCCCAGGCGCCCCTCCTGTCCCCCTCACCGTCTCCGTTTCCGTCTCCGACTCCGTTTCCGTTTCCGGCTCCAGCTCCAGCTCCGGCTCCGTCCCCCTCCCCGTCCCCACCCGCGCGAGTGCCGCACGTCCCGGCACCCCGTCGCCCGGCGCCCGCCGCTCCGGCTCCCGCCGCTCCGCGGCCCGTTCGCCGAAGAGGAGTTCCGCGCGGCGGCGCAGCTCCTCCGCCGGTGCGGGTGGGCGGGGGCGGGGGCGGCCCGGGGCGGCGGCGGGGCGGCGGCGCGTACGACCGTCGGAGGCGGGGCCTCGGCCCGGACCGCTGGTCGGGGAGGGGATGCGTGAGCGTGATCGGAGTGCCATGCCACGAGGATGGGGCATTCCGCCGATCCGCGATGATCTTGGTCAATTTCCGTGGATCACGGCCCAGTTGTGGATAACTCCACCACCCGGATGTGTGAAGTCGAACCCCGGGACGGGGGCGTCAGCGCGGTGAGACGACCACTCCGAGCAGGCCGGGCCCCGTGTGTGCGCCGATGACGGCCCCGACCTCGCTGACATGCAGGTCGCTCAGACCGGGGAGTCGCTCGCGCAGCCGTTCGGCGAGCGCGGCGGCCCGTTCGGGAGCCGCGAGGTGGTGCACGGCGATGTCGACCTCGGCGCCGGCCGCCCGGTCGACGGCGATCTCCTCGAGGCGGGCGATCGCCTTGGACGCCGTACGGACCTTCTCGAGGAGTTCGATGCGCCCGTCGTCCAGCTGGAGCAGGGGTTTGACGGCGAGTGCGGAGCCGAGCAGGGCCTGTGCGGTGCCGATGCGGCCGCCGCGGCGCAGGTAGTCGAGGGTGTCGACGTAGAAGTAGGCGGTGGTGCCCGCGGCTCGCTTCTCGGCTGCCGTGACGGCCTCGTCCATCGTGCCGCCGGCTTCCGTCACCGCGGCGGCGGCCAGCGCGCAGAAGCCGAGCGCCATCGCGACCACCCCCGTGTCCACGACGCGTACCGGCACCGGGGCCTCGCGCGCGGCCAGGACGGCGGCGTCGTAGGTACCGGACAGTTCGGCGGACAGGTGCAGGGAGACGATGCCGCTCGCGCCCGACTCGGCGACCCTGCGGTAGGTCTCCGCGAACTCCTGCGGACTGGGGCGGGAGGTGGTGACCGGGCGTCGCTTCTGCAGCGCCTGGGCCAGGGCGCGGGTGGAGATCTCGGTGCCCTCCTCGAGGGCCTCGTCGCCGAGGACCACGGTGAGGGGCACTGTTGTGATCCCGTGGCGCTCCATCGACCGTGGCGGCAGGTAGGCCGTTGAATCGGTGACGATCGCGACATGGCGGGACATGAGCTGGAGGTTACCTGCCGTAGCCCTCGCCCGGCAGCTCGGCCCCCGCCTGCCGGGCCCGGAGAGCCTTGCGGGGCGGGGTCACATGGTGCTCTCGGGGCGCGGCTTCTTCTGCCAGGGATAGGACGGCCGCGTCACGGGCGGGGTGATCGAGCGGGTCGTGGGCCGCTCGGCCGGGGCCGGGCCGGGGGTCTCCGGCCGCGTCCGTCGGTCTGCGGCGGGTGTCCCGGCGCCGGCCGGGGCGTCGGGCCAGGGCGCGGCGTCCGGGGCCGGTTCGGTTCGTGTCCAGTGGCGCAGGGCGCCCGCCTCGACGTCGATCTGGCTGCTGAGCGCGTCCAGGTCGTCTTCGGCGAAGCGGCGGGCCCGGTCGCGGGCCGCCCAGCGCAGGGAGTCGGCCGAGCTGGTGATGCGCTCGGTACGGCCGCGCAGTTCGGGCAGGCACGCGGTGAGCGCGGCCCGGTCCGGCTCCGACTCCAGGCGCCTGAGGTCCGCGTCGAGTTCCTGTCCGTGGGCGCTGAGCCGTGCGAAGAGGCCGAGGGACTCCTTCAGCGACTCGTCCTCGGCCGCGCCCGCGTGCAGCGCTTCCTGGGTGGCGCGCATCGATGTGCGCAGCGTGAGCCGCAGTTGGGCGATCTCGCCGGCGGGGCCGGGCTGGGCGAAGGACTTGGCGCGCAGGGTGTGGTCCTCGACCGTGCGGCGGGCCTGCGCGATGGTGCGGTCCACTCCGCGTTTGGCGGCGCCGACCGCCTTGACCGTGGCGTAGGCGCCGAGGCAGACCATGAGCAGGAAGAGGAGGGCGAACACGGTGAGCACGGTTTCCATGACGCTCCTCCTCCGACGGGCACGGCATGAGCGGCCGTGTTCTCCACGGTAAACGCAACGGGCAGGCCCGAGGTTCCAGAAGAACCCCGAACCTGCCCGTAGGGAACTACCCCGATGCCGGGTGTGTCCGGCGTCCGGTCATCACGCGGGGACGATGTTCACCAGCTTGGGCGCCCGCACGATCACCTTGCGGATGCCGGCGCCGTCCAGCGCCGCGACGACCTTCTCGTCGGCCAGCGCGGCCTTCTCCAGCTCCTCGTCGGAGATGGACGGCGAGACCTCCAGGCGGGCCTTGACCTTGCCCTTGATCTGCACGACGCAGGTCACCGTCTCGTCGACCACGTACCGCGGGTCGGCGACCGGGAAGTCGCGGTGGACGACCGAGCCGGTGTGGCCCAGCCGGCGCCACAGTTCCTCGGCGATGTGCGGGGCCAGCGGGGCGGCCATCAGCACCAGCGACTCGGCGACGGGGCGCGGGAGGGCGCCGCCGGCCTTGGTCAGGTGGTTGTTCAGCTCGGTGATCTTGGCGATGGCGGTGTTGAAGCGCAGGCCCTCCAGGTCCTGACGCACGCCGTCGATCGCCTTGTGCAGGGCACGCAGCGTCTCCTCGTCGGGCTCGGCGTCGGTGACGGTGACCTCGCCGGTGTTCTCGTCGACGATGTTGCGCCACAGCCGCTGCAGCAGCCGGAACTGGCCGACCACCGCGCGCGTGTCCCAGGGGCGGGAGACGTCCAGCGGGCCCATCGCCATCTCGTACAGGCGCAGGGTGTCGGCGCCGTACTCGGCGGCGATCTCGTCCGGCGTGACCGCGTTCTTCAGGGACTTGCCCATCTTGCCCAGCAGGCGGCTCACCTGCTCGCCCTCGTGGTAGTAGGAGCCGTCGCGCTCCTCCACCTCGGCGGCGGGCACCGCGATGCCGCGGCTGTCGCGGTAGACGTAGGCCTGGATCATGCCCTGGTTGAACAGCTTGTGGAACGGCTCCGCGGAGGAGACGTGCCCCAGGTCGAACAGGACCTTGGACCAGAAGCGGGCGTACAGCAGGTGCAGCACCGCGTGCTCGGCGCCACCGACGTACAGGTCGACGCCGCCGTGCGGCGTGCCCTCGCGCGGGCCCATCCAGTACTGCTCGATCTCGGGGTCGACCAGCTTGCGCTCGTTGTGCGGGTCCAGGTAGCGGAACTCGTACCAGCAGGAACCGGCCCAGTTGGGCATGGTGTTGGTCTCGCGGCGGTACTTCTTCGGCCCGTCGCCCAGGTCCAGGGTGACGTTGACCCATTCCTCGTTGCGCGACAGGGGGGTCTCGGGCCGGGTGTCGGCGTCGTCCGCGTCGAAGGTGCGCGGGCTGTAGTCCTCGACCTCGGGCAGCTCCAGCGGCAGCATCGACTCGGGCAGCGCGTGGGCGACGCCGTCCTCGTCGTAGACGATCGGGAAGGGCTCGCCCCAGTAGCGCTGGCGGCTGAACAGCCAGTCGCGCAGGCGGAAGTTGACGGTGCCCTCGCCGATGCCCTCGGCCTGCAGCCACTCGGTGATGCGGGCCTTGGCCTCGGTGACGTCCAGGCCGTCCAGGCTGATCCTGTCGTTCGCCGAGTTGATGATCTTCGCGTCGTAGGAGCCGAAGGCGTCTTCCCACGTCGCGGTGTCCGTGCCGCGGCCGTCGGTCGGCTCGACGATGCAGTGGACCGGCAGCTCGAAGGCGCGCGCGAACTCGAAGTCACGCTGGTCGCCCGCCGGGACGGCCATGATCGCGCCGGTGCCGTAGCCCATCAAAACGTAGTCGGCGATGAAGACGGGGACCTGCTCGCCGTTGACCGGGTTGGTCGCGAACGCGCCGGTGAAGACACCGGTCTTGTCCTTGGCCTCGGCCTGGCGCTCCACGTCGGACTTCGAGGCGGCCTGCGCGCGGTAGGCGGCGACGGCCTCGGACGGGGTGGCGTGACCGCCGGTCCACACCTCGTGGGTGCCCTCGGGCCACGCCTCGGGGGTGAACTTCTCGACCAGCGGGTGCTCCGGGGCCAGCACCATGTAGGTCGCACCGAACAGGGTGTCCGGGCGGGTGGTGAAGACCGTGATGTGCTCGCCGTCGATCGGGAAGTCGACGCGGGCGCCCTCGCTGCGGCCGATCCAGTTGCGCTGCTGCAGCTTGATGGCCTCGGGCCAGTCCAGCTCGTCCAGGTCCTCCAGCAGCCGGTCGGCGTAGGCGGTGATGCGCATGTTCCACTGGCGCAGCTTGGCCTTGAAGACCGGGTAGTTCCCGCGCTCGGAGCGGCCGTCGGCGGTGACCTCCTCGTTGGCCAGCACGGTGCCCAGGCCGGGGCACCAGTTGACCGGGGCGTCGGAGGCGTAGGCCAGGCGGTACTCGCCCAGTACGTCGGCGCGCTCGATGTCGCTCAGCTCGCTCCACGCGCGCGTGGTGCCGGGAACCGTGCGCTCACCGGACTCGAACTGCGCGATCAGCTCGGCGATCGGGCGGGCCTTCCGCGCCTCCTCGTCGTACCAGGAGTTGAAGATCTGCAGGAAGATCCACTGGGTCCACTTGTAGTAGTCCGGGTCGATCGTGGCGAACGACCGGCGCCTGTCGTGGCCCAGGCCCAGCCTGCGCAGCTGGGCCTTCATGTTCTCGATGTTGGCTTCGGTGGAGACCCGCGGGTGCGTGCCGGTCTGCACGGCGTACTGCTCGGCGGGCAGGCCGAAGGCGTCGAAGCCCAGGGTGTGCAGGACGTTGTGGCCGGTCATGCGCTGGAAGCGCGCGTAGACGTCGGTGGCGATGTAGCCCAGGGGGTGACCGACGTGCAGGCCCGCGCCGGAGGGGTAGGGGAACATGTCCATGATGAACTTCTTGGGCTTGGCGACCAGCTCCGCGTCGCCGGCCAGGTCACCCGTGGGGTTCGGCGCCGCGTAGGTGCCGTCGGCGTCCCAGAAGTCCTGCCAGCGTGCCTCGATGTCGGCCGCCATGGCGGCCGTGTAGCGGTGCGGCGCGACCTCCGCCGACGTGGCGGCGGTGGCAGCGGGGTTCGTCTCGCTCATGATCCTCAAAGCTCCATCGATCGTCTCTGCCTGCGGCTGCGACATCCAAGAAACGAAAAAGCCCCTCGCACAGGAGGGGACGCCGCGCCGATGCCGACCACGGGATTCGACCGGTGGTCGGTACTGATCAGCGCGGCCCGCTAAGCAGAAGGCGTACGGCACGCATGGCGCTAGGGTACCGCAGCGCTTGAGCAAGCCGCGACGCGATTGCGTATGGCATGTGGACAGGCCACCGAACCCGACCAGCGCTGAACGAAGGTCAAGGATTACTTCGCGTAACACCTGCTAAAGGACACCGTCCCGGTGACATCGTCCTTTGATAACAACGCAATAACTGAAACCTCGTACTGATCGGTATGGCGCCACCTAAAGTTCGGCAGCGGGACCGCCTTCCCGAAACTGCTCGGAGTTGCCCCCATGAACCCTCGTCGTACCAACAGTTCGCTCCCCAAACCCGGCCGGTCGGCCTATGGGGTGGCGTCGGCTGTCGTCCTGCTGCTGATACCCGTGATCGTGCTGATCGGAGGCAGCCAGTTCCGTGAGTTCCTGAACTTCGGCGCGGGCGTGCTGTCCCTCGTCTCGCTCAGCTGCTCGGTGATCTGGGGCCTGTTCGCGCAGGACCGGATCTTCCTGAACACACGCCAGCGGATCGTCGGCCAGGCCGTGCACCGGACGACCGCGGTCGCCTCGATCGCCTTCCTCCTGCTGCACATCACCACCAAGATCGCGCTGGATCACACCGTGGTGATCGCCGCGATCATCCCATTCTCGCTCGGCCTCACCGGAAGCGGCGGCCTGATCGGACTGGGCTCCCTGGCGGGCCTGCTGATGATCTTCGTCGGCGTCACCGGCGCGCTGCGCAGCAACTTCGCCGCCCCGGCCCCCGTCGCCGCCCGCTGGCGGGCCATGCACATGCTGGCCTACCCGGCCTGGTGCGCGGCTCTGGTGCACGGGCTCTACGCCGGCCGTCAGGCCAAGCCGGTCTTCGTGATCCTCTACAGCCTGTCCCTGCTGGGAGTGATGGGCGCCCTGGCGCTGCGTTCCGCCCCGCGCCCGGTCAAGCGCCGGCTCGCGGACCGGCTCGTCCGGGTGTTCGGCAGCTCCGAACGGCCCGGCATCGAGGAACTGGAAGCGAGCCGCTCCCGGGCCGGCGAGGCCCGCGTGCCGGGCTTCGAGAGCCGGCGCGAGCAGCGCCAGGCGGGCGCCGACGCGCCGACCCGCGCCTCCGCGCCGCTGTACCAGTCCCCCGCCACGCCCGCGCCGGAGCCCTCCGGCTTCGCGGCCGCCTACCGGACGGTGAACATCCCCGGCGGCCCCCAGGGCCCCTTCCAGAGCGGCCAGGGTCCGCGCACGGACCTGCCGCTCGACCTGCAGCCGACGCAGGCCATGCCGTTCGCGGACGGCCCGTCCAGCACCTCGGGCAGCTGGCCCGTCCCGTCCCCGCCGCCGGTCGGCGAGGCCCCGCCGTCGGCGTACGACCCGCTCCAGGACACCGGGTACAACATTCCGGCCTACGGCAGTCCGGGCGCCGCCGGATACGCCGGAGGTGATGTGTACAACACCGGTGAGACGAATCCGCGCT
This sequence comes from Streptomyces sp. NBC_00820, assembly GCF_036347055.1. Lineage (NCBI taxonomy): Bacteria > Bacillati > Actinomycetota > Actinomycetes > Kitasatosporales > Streptomycetaceae > Streptomyces > Streptomyces sp. NBC_00820. The sequence goes on from NZ_CP108882.1 coordinate 2,917,221, forward strand.
ACGCGACGTACAACTCGGGTGACACGTTCAACAACGGTCCCGCCACTGAACCAACCCCCGGCGCCTCCTTCGACGCGCCGGGTTCGGGCGAACCTTGGAACATGCCCTCCGGAGGCTATAGGTGAACGAGGCCCTGCCCGACGTCCCCGAAGTCCGCGTGGTCGGACTTCCCCAGCTCACGTCGGGCTTCGACCTTGTGGAGAGGCTCGACCTGCCCATGCACCTGAAGGTGCACGGGCCGCTCGAGCCTCTGGGCGGCGAACAGCTGGCCCAGCTCGCCGAGCGCATCAATCTCAGGGGCCGCGGCGGCGCGGGCTTCCCCTTCCACAAGAAGCTGCGCTCGGTCGCCGAGTCGGCGATCAAACGCGGGGTGCGCCCGGTCGTCGTCGTCAACGGCAGTGAGGACGAGCCGGCCTGCCGCAAGGACACGGTGCTCATCAACCGTGCCCCGCACCTCATCCTGGACGGCGCCCTGCTGTGCGCGGAGGCCATGGGCGCCCGCACGCTGGTGATCGGCGTGACCCGTGAGTCGACGCAGCGCTCCATGGAGGCCGCGCTGGCAGAACGCGGCCTGAGCAACACCCGCAGGTCGGCCCTGCGCGCGTGGGTGCAGCGCAACCCCGTGCGCATGGTCACCGGTGCCGCCGCCTCCCTGATCCGCTCGGTGGACGGCGGCCCGGCGATCCCGCCCGGCCGCAAGGTCAGCGCCTCCAAGAGCGGCGTCGGCGGGGCCCCCACCCTGCTGTCGAACGCGGAGACCTTCGCGCAGCTGGCCATCGCCGCCCGCATCGGCCCGGAGCGCTACGGCAACACCGGCCTGTACGACGAGCCGGGCACCGTCATGCTCACGGTCTCCGGCGCGGTGGCGCGCCCCATGGTGATCGAGGTCCCCACGGGCGTGCCGCTGCGCTACGTGCTGCAGCTGGCCGGCGCCCCGCCGGTGCCGCAGGGTGTGCTGACCGGCGGCTACCACGGCAAGTGGATCGACGCGGCGACGGTGAACGAGGCGATCGTCTCCCGCAACTCGCTGGACGCGGTGGGCGGCGCTCTCGGCGCGGGCGCGATCCTGCCGATCAGTCAGGAGACCTGTCCGCTGGGCGAGTCTCTGCGGGTGGCCCAGTGGCTGGCCGAGGAGAGCGCGGGCCAGTGCGGGCCCTGCTACCTCGGACTGCCGGCGGCCGCGCGCGGCATGGAGGACATCATCAACGGGGGCGGCCCCGCCGCTCTGGAGGCGCTGAAGCAGGTCGCCAAGAGCGTGAAGCGGCGCGGTGCGTGCTCGCACCCGGACGGCTCGGCGATGTTCCTGGAATCGACCATCAAGGCGTTCACCGACGACCTCGCCGCCCACGTCCTCGGAAACGGCTGCGGACGGCCCGTGGAGGGCGTTCTGCCGCTCTTCGAGGGGGGCATGGCCCCTTCGGGCATCTCCGGCGGCGGAGAGCCGGAGGACACCGGCGGCAGCCGCCAGAAGATCTACGTCGACTGGACGCTGTGCCGGGGTCACGGGCTGTGCGCGGACATCCTCCCGGAGGTCTTCGAACTGGGGCCGGACGGCTTCCCGACCGTCGCCCAGGCACAGGTGCCGCGTTACGCGGAGGCGAAGGCGCTCCGCGCGGTGCGCCGCTGCCCGGCGCTCGCGCTGCGCTTGGAGGAGGACACGCGCGGGCAGGCACCGCCGCGCAATCTGCCGGTCGTCTCCCAGGGGCGCGGCCGCCGCGCTCTCGGGCGCTGACCCGAGTCCTCCGACCGCGTACGGCGGGTCACCCGGTCAGGGTGGCCCGCCGCCGTCGTACGACGTGGCCCGCCATCGCCGTACGGCACGGCCAACACGCCGAAGGCGGACCATCCTTGAGGATGATCCGCCTTCGGTTTCTGTGGAGCTAAGGAGAATTGAACTCCTGACCTCCTGCATGCCATGCAGGCGCTCTACCAACTGAGCTATAGCCCCTTGCGGTGTTCCGCCCGGTTTCCCCGGCGGCGACGCCAACATTACACGGTCCCCGGGGGGCAGTACCAAATCGGTTTCCGACCCAGCCCCATATGGGCACTATGCCCGTTTCGCCGGTCCTGGGGCCCGCCGGCCCTCCCCTCCCCAGCCCCGCATGCCGGGTGCCGCGTACGGCACGCCGGGTCAGGCCGTGACGAAGGAGTAGAACCTCTTGAGGGTGCAGTGCTCCTCGAGCAGACGGCCGTAGATCGGCTCGCCCTCCAGCTCGCGGTAGGTCTCGATCGGGTCGCCTTTTATGATCAGCGCCCGCGCGCATTCCTCGCACCAGTACTGGTAGTCGGGATTGATCGGCTCCATGTCGCGGACGATCGGCGTGCCACTCCCGCACCAGTCGCACTTCCGCCGGTGTGCACCCATCGATCAGCTCCAGCTGTGGCCGCAGGCCGTGCACACGTAGGAGATTCCGCCGTTGTCGCCGAGAACTTGGGCCACGTGCACGGAACCGCAGGAAGGGCAGCTGAGCCGGGCTTTCGCGCTCTGTGTCAACCCCGCATCGAGGAGGTGGCCGACCTCCTCGAGGATGCTCGCAGGCATCACTGCTCCCTCCCGTCGGGCCGCGCCCCCTGCCGGCCGTTTGATTCTGCCACGGCCGAGCCGGGCAGGTCAGCGACGCCTGAGTACCAGTCCGGACACGACCCCCGCCGCCGCCGTCCCTGCCAGCGCCCACGCGGACGACGAGAACGCCTCCGCAGAGGTATACGCCCCCAAGACACCAAGTGACTCAAGCCGGTTGAGGAACAGTGTGCCGAAGGCCGCCACGCCCATCAGCTGTCCGAGCTGGGTCACCGTCGCCAGCAGTCCGCTGGCGTCCGCGGCGTCCTCGGGCCGCACCGTGGCGAGGGCCCCGGTGAAGGTCGGCCCGAAGGCCAGCGCCAGGCCGACGCCCACCCCGGCGTACGACGCGTACAGCGCCGCTCCCCCGTCACCGCCGCCGCGGAAGGCCAGCCCCACGCCGGCCACGCCCGCCGCGGCGAGCGCGAACCCGGCCGGGGCGAGCCGGCGCTGCCAGGCGGCGGGCCACCTGCGCCAGGTCAGGCTGACCGCGCCGAAGACAACCGCGGTCGGCGCGAAGCTCAGGCCGGCCCGCAGCGCGCTGTAGCCGAGTCCGCCCTGCACGTGCAGTGTCAGAGTGAACAGGAAGCCCGCGTTGACGGACATCACGGCCAGGATCCGGCGCACGGCGAGGCTCATGCCGGGATGGCGCAGCACCCGGGGCGCGATCAGGGGCGCTCCGCCACGCCGGCCCAGCCGGGACTCGTGTCCGCAGAACGACGCGAACAGGACGACGGCGGCGGCGAGCGACAGCCAGGACCACAGCGGCCAGCCCTCTGCCTGCCCGAGCACCAGCGGGACCGTCAGCAGGGACACGGACGCGCCGAGCAGCACCAGACCGGGCACGTCGAGGGCGCGGGCCCGCTCCCGCCCGGCTCCGCCGCCCGGCGGCAGCACCTTCCCGCCCAGGGCCAGCAGTACGGCGCCCACCGGGACGTTGACCAGGAACACCGGGCGCCAGCCGGTGCCGAACAGGTCGGCGCTGACCAGGACGCCGCCCACGATCTGCCCGGCGGCGGCGCCCAGGGCGAGGACGGCCGAGTAGACACCGAGGGCCCGCACACGGGCCTCGCCGGTGAAGGTCCGCTGGATGATGCTGAGCACCTGCGGGATCATCAGGGCCGCGCCCGCTCCCTGCACGAGCCGGAAGACGATCAGCTCGGTCGTGCCCTGCGCCAGGCCGCAGGCGAGCGAGGCGGCCGTGAAGAGGGCGAGGCCCGCGAGGTGGACGCGGCCGTGGCCGAGCCGGTCGCCGAGCCGGGCACCGGTGATCAGCAGCACGGAGTAGGTGATGGCGTAGCCGGCGATCACCAGTTGCAGACCGGCGCCCGTGGCGTGCAGCTCGGAACCGATGGTGGGGGCCGCGACGTTCACGATGAAGACGTCCAGGACCGCCATGAACAGGGCGGTGAGCAGGACCGCGAGCAGGAGCCGGGAACGCTTGTCGGTGGCGGATGTTTCACTGTGAGTGACAGACTCCCCGCCGGCGGCGGGTGCTTCACTGTCAGTGGTGGGTGCTTCACTGTTCGCAGGGTTCGCGGCGGGCGCGGGAAGCGGCCCGGTTCGTGGTGTCGTCGTCATGGCGTCGAGCCTGACGACGCGCCGGTACGGGTGCCGAGTGCCTGTTGATGCGGGTACCGGCAGCACCTGGCTACGCCCGGGCCGGGTGCGGACGATGGGGACGGGCGACGGGGGTCCGACGATGGGGACGACAGCACAGCGGCGCAGGCCGGAACTGGCGGCTTTCCTGCGCGCCAGGCGGGCCCGGGTGACACCGGCGGACGTGGGGATGCCACCGGGGCTGCGGCGGCGCACGCCCGGGCTGCGGCGGGAGGAGGTGGCCCAGCTCTCCGGCGTGGGAGTGACCTGGTACACGTGGCTGGAACAGGGCCGCCCGATCAACGCGTCCGCGCAGGTGCTGGACGCGGTGGCGCGCACGCTGCGGCTCGACCCGCCCGAGCGGGAGCACCTGTACCGGCTGGCGGAGGTGGCCTTCGAGCCCGCCCCGCAACGCCTCACGCGGCAGGTCGGTCCGGAGGTCCAGGGCATCATCGACGCGCTCGATCCCCTGCTCGCCGTGGTCTACAACTCGCGTTACGACATCCTGGCGGCCAACCCCGCCTACCTCGACCTCTTCATCGTGCCGCGGACCCGCCGGCTCGGCGTGCCGAACGCCCTGTGGTCGCTGCTCACGGTGCCGGAGGAGAGATGTCCGGTGGTCCACCGGGACGCCGAGCTGCCCGTGATGGTGGCGACGCTGCGCTCCTCGTACGGCAGGCACGTGGGCGAGGCCGCCTGGGAGGACTACATACGCGCGCTGTCGGAGGCGAGTCCCCGCTTCGCGGAACTGTGGGCGAGCGGTGCGGTGACGCCGCCGGGGCCGCGGGTGAAGACGTTCCGTCATCCGGCGGTGGGCGAGCTGCGGATGACCTCGCAGTCACTGTCGATCGACGGGATGCCCGAGTGCCGGATCGTGGTCTACACGCCGGAGGACGAGGACGCGCGCACGAAGGTGGCGTTGCTGAGGGAGCGCAGACAGCGGCTGTGGCCGCCGGCGGACGAGGAGGCGGCCGGGATCGTCCACCGCCGGAAAACAGAAGATCCCGCCCCCCTGACAGGGGACGGGATCCTCATCACCGATCTTTGACAACTCCGGAGAGTGTCGATCAGTGGAGCTAAGGAGAATTGAACTCCTGACCTCCTGCATGCCATGCAGGCGCTCTACCAACTGAGCTATAGCCCCTTGCGTTCTTCCCGCTCGGCGCGGTGAACAGGAAGAACTCTACCTGCGACCTGCCGGAAAGTGAAAATCGCGGGAAGTGCGGGAAGCACGGGAAAACAGAAGATCCCGCCCCCCTGACAGGGGACGGGATCCTCATCACCGATCTTTGACAACTCCAGAGAGTGTCGATCAGTGGAGCTAAGGAGAATTGAACTCCTGACCTCCTGCATGCCATGCAGGCGCTCTACCAACTGAGCTATAGCCCCTTGCGTTCTTCCCGCTCGGCGGGGCGAACAAGAAGAACTCTAGCCTGCGACCTGCCGGAAAGTGAAATCCGGGTCCCGGGGCCGGGACGGCGGGCCCGGGACGGGTCAGTCGTCGTCCCCGAGGACGGGCTCGGGGAGGGTGCCGGCGTTGTGCTCCAGCAGCCGCCAGCCGCGGGCGCCTTCGCCGAGCACGGACCAGCAGCAGTTGGAGAGGCCGCCGAGGCTCTCCCAGTGGTGGGCCTCGATGCCGAGCAGGCGGCCGATGGTGGTGCGGATGGTGCCCCCGTGACTGACGACCACGAGGGTGCCGTCCTCGGGCAGCTTCTCGGCGTGCCGCAGCACGACGGGGGCGGCACGGTCGGCGACCTCGGTCTCCAGCTCGCCGCCGCCGCGGCGGACCGGCTCACCGCGCTTCCAGGCGGCGTACTCGTCGCCGTGGCGGGCGATGATCTCCTCGTGCGTCAGCCCCTGCCAGACGCCCGCGTAGGTCTCGCGCAGGCCCTCCTCGCGGGTGATGTCGAGGCCGGTGAGGGCGGCCAGCTCGGCGGCCGTGTCCGTGGCCCGCCGCAGGTCCGAGGCGACGATCGCGTCGGGCCCCAGGGAGGCGAGCAGCCGGGCGGCGCGGCGGGCCTGCCCGATGCCGGTCTCGGTCAGCTCGACGTCCGTGGTGCCCTGGAAGCGGCGCTCCACGTTCCAGGCCGTCTGGCCGTGGCGCCACAGGATGACGCGGCGGCCCCGGCCCTGCTGGCCGGTCACCTCACCGGTGGATGTCATCGCCAGTCCCCGCCCGGCTCCTCGGCGGCATCGGCGTCGTGCAGCTTGGCGTGCTCCTCCGCCTTGCCGCGGGTGGCCTTGGCGTCGGCGGGCAGCTCGATCTCGGGGCAGTCCTTCCACAGACGCTCCAGAGCGTAGAAGACACGCTCCTCGCTGTGCTGGACGTGGACGACGATGTCGACGTAGTCGAGCAGGATCCAACGGGACTCGCGGTCGCCCTCACGGCGGACCGGCTTGGCGCCGCGCTCCTTCAGCAGGCGCTCCTCGATCTCGTCGACGATCGCCTTGACCTGGCGGTCGTTCGGCGCGGAGGCCAGCAGGAATGCGTCCGTGATCGACAGGACGTCGCTGACGTCGTAGGCGATGACGTCGTGGGCGAGCTTGTCGGCCGCCGCCTGGGCGGCGGTGGTGATGAGCTCAAGGGAACGGTCGGTGGCGGTCACTACGAAGCTTTCGGTCGGGGGGCGGGGGATCGGCTGGGGATGCGGGGGTCGGTCCCCACACCTGGCACAGCCCGTCGGCGGTCACTGGATCTCAAGGGTCTCACGGACCGCCGCACCGCCCCCACGTGAATACGGCCTCACGTGGGGGTGTCCGCCCGCCGCCGGGACCTCAGGAGGCGGCGGGCCGGTAGTCCTGGCCGAGGACGACCAGGACGTCGGCGCCGGAGGAGACGGTGCCCTTGGTCACGGCACCGGCGGACAGGCCCAGGGTCTTGGCCACCTCGGAGGCGTTCTCCTTGTCGGCGGCGTCGGAGTAGACCACCTTGGAGACGGCCTGGGCGCCGGACGCCGTACCGCCGTCCAGGAAGGTGAAGCCGCCGTTGAGGAGCACCACGCGGGCCTTCTCGGTGTCGTCCTTCACGCCGGTGGCGTTCTGGAGGGAGACCCGGACCGCGGAACCCGCGTCGGGGCTCTTGGCGGTGCCGCCGAGGATTTCCTTGACCACGCTGTCGCTGGTCTGGGCGCTGATGGTGCCGTCGGTCTGCACGGGCAGCAGGGCCGTCCCGGAGTCGCCGCCCTTGGCGAGGTCGGCGAGCCGGGCGAGGAAGGTGCCGAGGTCCTTGTCGGTCAGCGGCGGGTCGAGGATCTGCGCGAGGGTCTGCACGGTGGTCGTGGCGCCGGTGGGGTCGGAGGACATCTTGCGCAGGACACCCTGCATGACCTGCCCGAACCGCTCCAGCTGGGCGTTCTGGGACTCGCCGGCGGCGCGGTAGGTGGCGTAGGCGACGGCCGTCTTCCCGCTCAGGGTCTGCCCCTTGCCCTGGTGGACCAGCAGGGTGGTGCCCTTCTTCTTCGTGTCCGGGTCGGGCACGTCGGCGTTGGTGTCGACCTCGATGTTGCCGACCAGCTCGACGAGGTTCTGCAGGTAGGGCGTGTCGAGGCGCCACGTGCCCTGGATGTCGGTGCCGAGGACGGTGTTGAGCTGGTCGCGGGTGCCGGAGGAGCCGTCCTCGTCGACCGACTTGGCGAGGGTCGTCGTGGTGCCGGAATCGTCGGTGAGCGCCAGGGAGTTGGGCAGCAGGACGACGGTGCCCCGCTTGGTGGTCGTGTTGTCCACCAGGAGCACCGTGGAGGTGCCGTCCTTGCCGGTGTTGTGCAGGTGGACGACGATCACGTCGCGCTTCTGGGCGCCGGTCACGGTCGCGGCACCCTTCTTGGCGCCGGGCGCGGACAGTCCGGGCAGCATGCCCGCGTACCAGAGGTAGCCGACGCCGCCGACGGCGACGAGGGCGAGGACGACGACGAGGGCGACGACCCGGCTGCGGGCGCGGCGGCGGGCCTCCTCGCGGCGCTCGGTGCGGTTCTCGGTGAACTTCAGCCAGTCGATGACGTCTTCGGAGTCGCCGTCGGGCTCCTCGGCGAAGGCGAACTGATCGTCCTGGTCACCGCGTTCACCGCGTTCACCCTGGTCACCCCGCTCGCCCTGTGCGTCCTGTTCACGCGGGGGCGCCGGCTCCTCGGCCTCCTGCGGCGCGTGCGCGCGCGCCTCGCCGGCGGGTCCGGCCTGCTGCGGGATGTACGCGGTCTGTTCGGCGACGCGGGGCTGCTGCCCGCTCGTCGCCGCCTGCCCGTACGGGTCGTAGGCGGTGCCGGCACCCTGGGGCCCGGTCTCCTGGGGACCGGTGGATCCGGCACCCTGGGTGCCGGTGCCGTAGGGGTCGTACGGGTTGTAGGCGGGCGCCCCGCCGTACGGGTCGTACGCCGGGGCCACCGGCTGCTGCCGGCCCGTGTCCGCCGCGCCGCCCGAGTCCCCCGTGTCCTGGGGGGCGTAGCCGTATCCCTGCCGGCCGTACGGGTCGTAGTGCTGCTGCGCCGTCGGCTGCGTGGGGACCTGTTGGTAGACAGGCCTGCCGTACTCGTCGTAGCCGACGATCTCGTACTGGTCGCCGCCGTACCCAGCGTCGTATCGGTCGTTCACCGGTGCCCCTCTCGGCTCACTCGCCGCGGTACAGCTCGCGCTTGTCGATGTAGCGCACGACTCCGTCCGGCACCATGTACCAGATGGGGTCGCCCTTGACGACTCTCGCACGGCAGTCCGTGGAGGAGATCGCGAGGGCGGGAACCTCGACCAGTGAGACGCCGCCCTCCGGCAGACCGGCGTCGGTCAGCTGGTGGCCGGGGCGGGTGACACCGATGAAGTGCGCGAGGGAGAAGAGTTCTTCGGAGTCGCGCCACGTCAGCAACTGGGCGAGGGCGTCGGCACCGGTGATGAAGAACAGGTCGGTGTCCGGGTTGAGGGCGCGCAGGTCGCGCAGCGTGTCCACGGTGTAGGTGGGACCGCCGCGGTCGATGTCGATGCGGCTGACGGAGAACTGCGGGTTCTCGGCGGTCGCGATGACCGTCATCAGGTAGCGGTCCTCGGCCGGGGAGACGTCGCGGTGGGACTTCTGCCACGGCTGGCCGGTGGGCACGAACACCACCTCGTCCAGCTGGAACTGGGTGGCGACCTCGCTGGCCGCCACGAGGTGCCCGTGGTGGATCGGGTCGAACGTTCCGCCCATGACGCCGAGCCGGCGCTTACCCGTGTGGGCGGGGCCGTGGCCCGGCAGGTGCGCCGGGTTCCGCGTCGGGGTGTGCTGCGCCGTTCCGGTCGCCGTTCCGGTCGTGTTGGCGGCGTGCCATGCGGCGGCGTCGGCCGCGCGCGCGGCCGTCTCGTCCACCGGACCGGTAGGCATGTCCTGCTCTCCCATGCATGCAGACCCTACCGGCCCGGTCTGAGGCTTCCGGCCGGGGACCGGGTCCCGGTTCAGCGGTCGCGGTTGAAGCGGGTGGTGATCCACAGCAGGAGCAGCAGGATGAACAGGGCGCAGCCGCCCGTGATGGCCGGGTTCAGGCTGTTGTGGTGGCCGCCGCGCTCCTCGCCCTCGGCGGCGAGGGTGACCAACTGGGCAGCGGTGCTGTGGAAGCTCATCTTCGGCAGGACCTATCGCGTGTGGGCGGTATAAAGACGTGCACTCATGGTAAGCGTGCGCCCCGGCGGCGATCACGCCGACTCCGCCGTTGAGGGTTCCTCGGGGCGGCGGACTGCCGTGCGGGGAACTTTCCTGCCGCGTCAGTCGTCCTCCCGCTTGTAGCCGCGCAGCAGCAGCCAGGCGGTCAGCACACAGCCCAGGACCGTCACGATCAGGACGATCCGGAGCAGGTTTCCCGCCCCGTGCTGGGGAACGGCGTTGGCGGCGGCCTCGGTCAGCCAGGCGGCTGCGGGGTGGTGCTCCATGAGGGGTACTCCTTCGGCTGTACTGCCCGTCCACGGTATATCCGCCTAGGCTGGGCCCTGCCTCGGGGGCACAGTGGGTACTCACGCACATGGGGGAAGACATGTCCGACGACGGCCACGAGCAGACCGGGCGCGAGCGTGTACCGAGCAGGCAGCGCAGGCGTTTCGCGGAGATCTCCTCGCGTGCGTACGAGCATCCGGCGGACCGCTCGGCTCTGGTGGCGCTGCGCAAGCTGAGCGGGTTCGACACCGTCTTCAAGGCACTCAGCGGACTGCTTCCGGAGCGCAGCCTGCGGCTGCTGTTCCTGTCCGACTCGGTGCGGGTCTCCGAGCGGCAGTTCTCGCACCTGCACGACATGCTGCTGGACGCCTGTTACATCCTGGACCTGGAGAAGGTCCCGCCGATGTACGTCAACCAGGATCCGCAGCCGAACGCGATGTGCATCGGGCTGGACGAGCCGATCATCGTCGTCACCACCGGTCTCGTCGAGCTGCTCGACGAGGAGGAGATGCGGGCCGTCGTCGGGCACGAGGTGGGGCACGCGCTGTCCGGGCACTCGGTGTACCGCACGGTCCTGCTGTTCCTGACGACCCTGGCGCTGAAGGTCGCCTGGATCCCGCTGGGCAACCTCGCGGTCATGGCGATCGTGACGGCGCTGCGGGAGTGGTTCCGCAAGTCGGAGCTGTCCGCGGACCGGGCCGGTCTGCTGGTGGGGCAGGATCTGCGGGCCTCGATGCGCGGCCTGATGAAGATCGCGGGCGGCAATCACCTGCACGAGATGAACGTGGACGCGTTCCTGGAGCAGGCCGAGGAGTACGAGGGCGGAGGCGATCTGCGCGACTCGGTGCTGAAGATCCTCAATGTGCTCCCCCGCTCGCACCCCTTCACCACCGTCCGGGCCGCCGAGCTGAAGAAGTGGGCCGAGTCGCGGGACTACCAGCGGATCATGGACGGTCACTACCCGCGGCGCACCGAGGACAAGGACACCAAGGTCAGCGACTCCTTCCGGGAGTCCGCGGCGAGCTACGCGAGCGATGTGAAGACCTCCAAGGACCCGCTGATGAAGCTGGTCACGGACCTCGCGGGCGGCGCGGGCGACCTGGGCGGCCGGGTCCGCCGGGGCTTCAACGGCTTCACGAGCACGGCTCCGCCGAACGGCCCGGAGGACGGCCCGGAGGACAGCCCGGCTGACACTCCCCCGCAGAGCGAGCGCTGACGGCGGCCTGACGCCCCTCTCGCGGTCTCCCGCCTCCGGTCACACCTTCGGCTGGGCCTGGGTGGCCAGCGTGCCGCAGAGCGCCGTCGCCCTGTCCGTCGCGTAGGGGTCGGTGCCGGCCGGGCCGCCCGTCCTGGCGGCCTGGCCGGACAGGAGCGGCCGGAGGTAGGAGGTGGAGTCCTCGGCGCAGGACAGGGGGCCCGCCTGGGCGTAGGAGGAGACCAGCCGGGTCTGGCCCACGCGCAGGGTGTCGTGGTCGAAGCGGAAGGTCACCGCGCGGCGCACGGTGAACAGGGACACCGGAGCCTTGGCGGCGGCGCCGTCGGCACGCAGCGCGTAGACGAAGGTGCTGTCGGAGGAGACCTCCAGGGTGGCCGGGTCGCTCTCGACGGCCCCCAGGGTGCCCAGGACGCGGACCCTGTCGTCGGCCAGCGTCACCCGGGAGGGATCGAACCGCACCACCCAGCCGGTGGGAGCGTGCCGGCCGTCCGCGGCCGGGTGGTCGAAGCTCCGGTCGAACTGGTCGAGCTGGTCGGCGTCGAGCAGGGCGCGGGCGGGACGGACCTGGCGGCCGGTGAGCACCTCGGGGTAGAGGGAGGACCGGACGAGGTAGTTGCGGGCGACGAGCAGGGCCGCCGTGACCTGGCTGTCGGAGAAGTGCGCGGTGCTGCGGGTGGCCGGCAGCGGGATGCCCTCGGCACCGACCTCGAAGTGGGCCGCGGGGCTGTGCGCGTAGAGGAACTCGGCATCGGTGGCGCCGGGCACCTTGCCCTGCGGGGCGAGCGGGATGACGGTCATCCGCAGCGGGTCGGCGGCCCGCGGGGTCGGTGGGGGGCCGTAGGGGTGACGCACGCCCATGTAGATCGCGGTGCCGAAGGCGACGGTGATGAGCAGGACGAGGATCAGCAGCTGCCGGGTGAGGCCGCGGCGCAGGGGCGGGCGGCGGCGTACGGCGGGCGCGTGGTCGCTCACGCGCTCCTGCGCGGAGGACTCCTGGAGCCGGGCAGCGCGGACGAACGACTCGTCGAAAACGACGGATCGGTACTCGTCCTCCGCACCTCCGGGGCCGCCCTCGGGTGTCCCCTCCGGTGGGTCTCCAGGCCCGCCCATACCTTCAGAGTAGGTCTCGCGGGCCTCGGGTAAACGCGCTGGTACACCTGAACTTCTGACAGGTGCTCACCAAGTACGCGCGGGGGCGCTCAGGGGGAGCGCGGGACCGCGGACACGGCCGGCTGGGAGTAGTCGGCGGAGGCGGAGGGGGCCGCGGCGCTGCCCTGCCCCAGGCCGGTGGAGGCGGGTGCCGGTACCCGGTCTCGGGTTCCGGTGGATCCGCCGCGGTAGACCGCGGCAAAGGCCAGCGCGACCATGCCGATTCCCATCACGACGGCGAGCACCCAGGCCACGGGGCGGTGCCAGCGGAGGTGCTTGCCGTAGGGCCCGAAGGCGCCGTCGTAGTCACCCAGGACGCAGGCGTCGTCCGGTTCGACGTCGTCGCGGTCAAGGCCGAAATCGGTGCCGTCGGGGCCGTAGCCGTCGTCGTAACGCTCGCCTCTGGTGCGGGCGCGGCGGGCCTCGGCCTCGGAGGCCTCGGCTCTGGCCTGCGCGGCGGCGAGCAGGCGTTCGACGGCGGACGGCTCGTGCACCACGGCCGCCTGCACGAAGGCCTCGTCGAAGACCACGGAGGCGAACGCATCGTCCGGCACCCCGTGGTCGTAGTCGTCGTCGGGCTCCCAGCCGTCAGGGAACGGCGTGCCCCCCACGTCCTCCGGCACGGTTCCAGAGTAGACCTGGGGGGTCATTTTGGGCAGACGGTATGGAAATTCGGTGCGCCCGCGGGAACGGCTTTCGGCCGGGCGGGCGGCGGGGCCGAAGAGGTGAACCTCAGGGGCGCACGTGCCCGTCGCCGGTGACGATGTACTTCGTGCTGGTCAGCTCCGGCAGGCCCATCGGGCCGCGGGCGTGCAGCTTCTGGGTGGAGATGCCGATCTCGGCGCCGAAACCGAACTGGCCGCCGTCGGTGAAGCGGGTGGAGGCGTTCACGGCGACGGTGGTGGAGTCGACCAGCTGGGTGAACCGGCGGGCGGCCGCCTGCGAGGTGGTGACGATCGCCTCGGTGTGACCGGAGGTCCACAGCCGGATGTGCTCGACGGCCTTGTCGAGGGAGTCGACGACGGCGGCGGCGATGTCGTACGAGAGGTACTCGGTCTCCCAGTCCTCGGCCGTCGCCTCGACCACGGTGGCCTTGGAGCCCTCGGCGTGAGCCAGGACGCGCGGGTCGGCGTGGACGGTGACCCCGGCCTCGGCCAGGGCGTCCAGGGCGCGGGGCAGGAACTCGGGGGCGATGTCCTGGTGGACCAGGAGGGTCTCGGCGGCGTTGCAGACGCTGACCCGCTGGGCCTTGGAGTTGATCAGGATCTCGATCGCCATGTCGATGTCGGCGTCCGCGTCGACGTAGACGTGGCAGTTGCCGGTGCCGGTCTCGATGACGGGCACGGTGGACTCGCTGACCACGGTCCGGATCAGGGAGGCACCGCCGCGCGGGATGAGGACGTCGACGAGGCCGCGGGCGCGCATCAGCTCACGCACGCTCTCCCGGCTCTCCCCCGGCACCAGCTGTACGGCGTCGGCGGGCAGCCCGGCACCGCCGACGGCGTCCCGGATCACCTGGACGAGCGCGCTGTTGGACTCGTAGGCGGAGGCCGAGCCGCGCAGCAGGACGGCGTTGCCGGACTTCAGGCAGAGGGCGGCGGCGTCGACGGTGACGTTCGGGCGGGCCTCGTAGATGATGCCGACGACGCCGAGCGGCACGCGGACCTGGCGCAGGTCGATGCCGTTGGGGAGGGTGGAGCCGCGGACGACCTCGCCGACCGGGTCGGGCAGCTTCGCGACGTCGCGGACGTCGGCGGCGATGGCGCGGACCCGCTCGGGGGTGAGGGTGAGCCGGTCGACGACGGACTCGCTGGTGCCGTTCTCCCGGGCCTTGGCCACGTCCTTGGCGTTGGCCTCGACGATCTCGCCGGTCCGGACCTCCAGGGCGTCGGCGATGGCGAGCAGCACGTCGTCCTTCACCCCGCGCGGGAGCGGCGCGATGCCGGCCGCGGCGGCCTTGGCCCGGTAGGCGGCCTGGGTGACCGGGGACATGGACTCGTACGGCGAGAGCGTGGTCATGGGGGAAGGGTAGTGCGCGGCCCCGGCCCGTCAGGGCCTCGTTCCACCCCGCGAGACACGCCGGAGCGTGCCGCCGTCGCGGCGCAACGCGCGAGGTGGAGCACGCGAGGAGAGGGGGGCGGAGAGGGGGCGGCCGTGGCCGTCGTCAGAACGGGTGAACGCCCACGGGAGTGGCCGGTGCCGGCCCGTATCCCTCGGCTATCCGCTGGTGGTAGGTCTCGCGGTCGATGACCTCCAGGCCGACGATCTCCCAGGGCGGCAGTCCGGCGGTCTGGCGGTGCTCGCCCCACAACCGCAGGGCGACGGCGGCCGCGTCGTGCAGGTCGCGGGCCTCCTCCCAGTACCGGATCTCCGCGTGGTCGCCGGCGTACCTGCTGGTCAGCAGGAAGGGGTGGTCGTGGGCGAGCTGTTCCAGGGCGCGCCGCAGGTCCTGGACCGGGACGTGCGCCCCGGAGACGCTGAGGGTGACGTGCCACAGCCGGGGCAGGTCCCTGGGCTCCTCGTAGGTGTCCCCGGCCGAGACGCTCGTCAGAGCGCCACGGGACGCCGTCCCAGGACGGACTCGTCTCACGACAGCCTCCTTCACGCATGGCCCCTTGACGGAACGTGTCCCTTCACAAGTCCCCGAGACAAAGTTGAGCAGGCCGCAGGGCTCCGCGTGGCGGTTTTACGGAACGTCCCCCACCGGGGGCGGTCCTTACGCCCCGTTTTACCGGCGTCCCGCGACGCGCGGGCGGTCCGGCGTCGGTCACACGTGCAGGAGTACCAGGTCGTCCCTGTGTACGACCTCGCGCTCGTACGCGGGGCCCAGCTCGCGTGCCAGCTCGCGGGTCGAACGCCCGATCAGCTGCGGGATCTCCTTGGCGTCGAAGTTGACGATCCCGCGGGCCACGGCGTGCCCGGTGCCGTCGCGCAGCTCGACCGGGTCGCCGGCACTGAACTCGCCGTCCACGGAGGCGATTCCGGCGGGCAGCAGGGAGGTGCGCCGTTCGACGACCGCGCGGACGGCGCCGTCGTCGAGGGTGAGGGAGCCCTGCGGGGTGGAGGCGTGCTGGAGCCACAGCAGGCGGTCGGCGGAGCGCCGTCCGGTGGGGTGGAAGTAGGTGCCGGTGTCGCCGCCGAGGAGCGCGTCGGCCGCGTGGACGGCGCTGGTGAGGACCACGGGGATGCCGGCGGCGGCCGCGATCCGGGCGGCCTCGACCTTGGTGACCATGCCGCCGGTGCCGACGCCGGCCTTGCCCGCGCTGCCGATCTCGATGCCGTCGAGGTCGGCGGGCCCTCGCACCTGTGCCATCCGGGAGGTGCCGGGCCTGCTGGGGTCGCCGTCGTAGAGGCCGTCGATGTCGGAGAGGAGGACGAGCAGGTCGGCGTGGACGAGGTGGGCGACGAGGGAGGCGAGGCGGTCGTTGTCGCCGAAGCGGATCTCGTCGGTGGCGACGGTGTCGTTCTCGTTGACGATCGGGAGGGCGCCCATCGCGAGCAGCTTGTCGAGGGTGCGGGAGGCGTTGCGGTGGTGGGTGCGGCGGCTCATGTCGTCGCTGGTGAGCAGGATCTGGCCGACGCGGACGCCGTAACGGGCGAAGGAGGCCGTGTAGCGGGCGACGAGCAGGCCCTGGCCGACGCTGGCGGCGGCCTGCTGGCGGGCCAGGTCCCTGGGCCGGCGGCGCAGTCCCAGCGGGGCGAGGCCGGCGGCGATGGCGCCGGAGGAGACGAGGACGATCTCCCTCTCCCCGCCGCTGCGGCTCTTCGCGAGGACGTCGACCAGCGCGTCGACGCGGTCCGCGTCGAGGCCGCCCGCGGCGGTGGTCAGCGACGAGGAGCCGACCTTGACGACGATCCTGCGGGCCTCGCCCACGGCCTGCCTTGCCCTTGCCACCTTGCCTGGGTCCCCTCGTGCGTTCCGGCTCACCGACTGCGCGGCAATCTACGCGAACCGGTCCGGACGATGTGCGCCGGTCCAGTTCCCGGACAGGCACTGGGTGATCATTTGCTCACGGTTCGCATACGGCAAAAAGGTTGCACTGGTTGCGTATAGAAATTAAAGCCACTTCAAACATAAGTTGAAGTTCGTGTCATCTCATGTTCACGCCGCGAAGCGCGTTCTCCTTAGATCCGGCAAAAGCCCCTATGACGTCCTCTCCGTGGAGGAAGCCCTCCATCGCGACGTCATCGCCACCAACTCGGGCAACCTGATCTTCAGCGACGCCGCCCACAAGATCCTCGAGACGCCGGACACCGAGGTCTTCTCGAACGGTGTCGGCACGGACGTGAACGCCGCGGCCCGGATCAACGAGGAGTACGACGCCTTCGTCGTCCCCCTGGCCAACGCGTTCCGGCCGTCCTTCGAAGGCCGGCTGAAGCGGCTGACCCGGCTGATCGGCAAGCTCCGCATCCCCGTGGTGGTGCTCGGCGTCGGCGCGCAGACCGGGGTGGGCTACGACCCGGCGCGGCTGAAGCCGATGGAGCAGTCGGTGCGCGAGTTCTGCTCGGCGGTGCTGGACCGCAGCGCCTCGATCGGCGTGCGCGGCGAGTTCACCGAGCGGTACCTGCTGGACATGGGCTTCCGCGACGTGGAGGTCATCGGCTGCCCGTCGATGTTCCTGTACGGCCGCCGCCTCGACGTACGCAAGCGGCAGCCGGAGCTGACCGCCGAGTCGCGGATCGCGGTGAACGGCTCGCACGACGCGGTGCGCAAGCACGGCCTCGGCAAGATCCTCACCCGCGCCCACGAGCACTACCCGAACCTGCGCTTCATCGGGCAGAACATCAGCGACGCGCGGCAGCTGCACTGGCGGGACCTGAGCGACCCGAACGCCAAGGTGACCGCGATGCCGACGCACCCGGACCACCCGATGTACCGGGAGGACAAGGTGCGCGTGTACGTCGACCCGGTCACCTGGATCGACGAGCTGCGCCCCTTCGACTTCTCCTTCGGCTCCCGCATCCACGGCAACATCGCGGCGCTGCTCGCGGGGACGCCGGCGACCGTGCTGTGCGGGGACTCGCGCACGCTGGAGCTGTGCCGCTACTTCGAGATCCCGTACCAGCTGCTGGAGAAGGCCACCAAGGACCCGGAGTCCGCCGACCCGGCGCGGCTGTACGAGCAGGCCGACTTCAGCGGGCTGACGGGCAACCACGGCGAGCGCTTCGACCGGTTCGCCGGCTTCCTGGACAAGAACGGCCTGCAGAACACCTTCACGCACGGCGACAGCGGCGCGGCCTTCGACGCGCGGATGCGGTCGCTGTCGTTCCCGCCGGGCGTGCGCCCCTGGAACGACACCGACCTCGCCTCGCTCAGCAGCCGGTTCGGCTGGCTGCACAGCCGGGTCGGTGAACTGACCAAGGAGAACGTCCAGTTGCAGCGGGATCTGGCGCGGTCCCGGAAGGGCGCGGTCGCCGCGCCCGCCCCCTCGGTCTACCGGCGCGCCCGCCGCGTGGTGGGCCGGGCCCTCCAGGCGGGCAGGAAGTAACCACCGCCCGCCCGCAGCAGGCGAACCCGGGGAGGCTCCGTACGGAGCCCCCCTCACCGGGCCGGGGCCGACAGGCCACCGCTCACCGGCCCGACCGTCAGGCCGCCGCCGCTCCGAAGCCGCCCAGGGGAAGCATCCGCCGGATCTTCCGCAGTGCGCGGCGCACGAAGGAGTTGGCGGCGGCCTCGCGGTATCCGGGGAAGACCCGGGCCTCGCGGGCCTCGGCACGGTAGATCTCGTCGGGGACACCGGCCGCCTTGGACCGGAAGTGCGGGTAGACGAGGTACACGTGGGTGCCGTGCTTCTCCAGGATCGCGGGGGCCTGCTTCTTCGCCTTGACGAACTTCACGACGTCCAGCAGCAGGTCGGGCCGCCGCATGGCGACGAGGTGCAGCCGCAGCCGCTCGTTCACCTTCAGGCCGCGGGCCACACCGCGGTTCCAGTGGGCCTCCATCAGCGGTGCGGCCAGCTCGAACTTGTGCCGGCGCACCTCTTCGCTGTCGGTGAGGAACTTGGGCCCGAACTGCGGCAGCAGGGTGACGAGGAAGGGCCGGACCATGAGGGTGTCCCGCTTGGCGCCGGCCGGCACCATGTCGGTGATCAGCTTCATCAGGGCCCGCGCGGAGTCGAAGCGGAGGGTGTAGCTGCCGCTCTTGGTCACGTGCTTGCCGTCGTCGCGGCCGACGAGGTAGTAGCAGGTGTAGTCGGCGACCACGGAGACGCCGTCCGCACGCAGGTAGGCCTCCAGGGTGAACAGCGCGTCCTCGCCGGTCCACAGGGACTCGTCGAACCGCATGCCGTGCTTCTCCAGCAGCTCGCGGCGGAACAGCTTCTGCGCGCTGAGCGTGAACTTGATGTTGGAGGAGAAGACGTCGGTACGGGGCAGCGTCTTGCCCCACATCGACTTCGGCGCGGTCCGGTTGACGCCCTCGACCCGGCCGAGGACGACGTCGGTGCCGTTCTCGTCGGCCATGGCGACCATGCGCTCCAGGGCCTCGGGCCCGAGCCGGTCGTCGGCGTCGAGGAAGAAGACGTAGCGTCCGGCCGCCTTGCCGATGCCGACGTTGCGCGGGCCGCTGGGGCCGCCGGAGTTCTCCTGGCGGATGACGGTGACCGTCATCGGAGCGCGCGCCGCGAACTCCTCCAGGTACTCCCCGCTGCCGTCGGTGGAGCCGTCATCGACCGCGATGACCTCCACGCGTGCCGGATCGATGGTCTGTGCCTCTACGGATGCCAGGCACTCGACCAGGTACGGCATCGCTTCGTACGCCCCGATGATGACACTCACATCAGGCTGCGCCA
Source organism: Streptomyces sp. NBC_00820 (assembly GCF_036347055.1). Lineage (NCBI taxonomy): Bacteria > Bacillati > Actinomycetota > Actinomycetes > Kitasatosporales > Streptomycetaceae > Streptomyces > Streptomyces sp. NBC_00820. Next base: position 2,936,420 of record NZ_CP108882.1, read on the forward strand.
CGACGGTCACGTTTTCCCCTTGTCAACAGAACATTTCCCGCGTATCGACTCAATAGCAAGGTGTTAGACGGGCACACCGGGCGAGAGGTTGCCCTGCGACGAGTGCAGCGTGACGCACCTCACACGAAACCGGGGAGGGCGCGGGGCACGGCGGGTCACACCCGACATTACGCCCGGCCGGTAAGAGCCGCCCGACCGCGGATGTCGGCACGGGTAAGAAAGCCGGACGGTGAACCCGAACGCACCGGCCGCAGAGGAGCGCGAACAGGGGGCTGCCGTACGGGCGGACGCGGACGGACGGACCGGCGCGGACGGGCGGACGGAAAAGGGCCGGCCCCCGGGAGCGATCCCGGGGGCCGGCCCTGCGTGCGGTGGCGGGTCAGCCCGCGCTCACGCCGTCCGTCTCGCCGGCGGACGCCCCACGCTGCCCCGGCACCGCGGTGGTCAGCTCGGCCGTCCCGCCGTCCTTGGCGCCCGAGCGGGCGTGCTGGCCGATGTTGCGGGCCTCGGACTTGTGGGCCAGGTCGGCGACCGCGGCGTTGAACTGGTCGATGGACTTCGGCTCGTCCGGGCCGAGCAGGTAGCGCTTCAGCTCCCCGCGGTCCTCGGCCAGCGGGTCCGCGGACGGGTCGCGTACGGCGTCCAGCAGGGCGCCCAGCTCGGCCGCGCTGTTGGAGAGGATCGTCGCGGCGCGCACGGCCGTGTTCTGCCGCTTGAACTCCTCCACGCCCAGCTCGCCGGAGTCCGTGACCGCGTACGGCTTGCCGCTCGCGATGAAGTCGGAGACCACGGAGGAGATGTCGGAGACCATCGCGTCGGAGACGTTGAAGCAGTCGTACAGGCGCGGCTCGGCGCCGGTGATGACGCGGTGCTCGTGCGCGGGGAAGGAGCGCCAGTAGGCGTCGTTCCACTCGGCGCGCAGCCGGGCGATCTCCTCGTGCTGCGCGACGTCGACCACGCCGTCACGAGTGGCCTCGGCCTCGTCACCCTTGTCGCCGTCGACGCTGCCCAGCTCGGCCAGCCGCGCCTCGACGCGGGCCAGCTCCGCCTTGGCCTGCTCCAGGGCGGCGGCGTCGGCGGTGAAGCCGGAGTCGGCGGCGCGGGCGGCGGCGGCCTTCTCGATCAGGGCGGTGATGCGCCGGTGCGCGGCGCCGGCGGCCTTGCTGACGGTGCCGGTGAAGGGGTGCGGCTTGTACAGGACGCGGACCGGCGGGTCGGCCTTCACCAGCTTCTTCACGATGTTCTCGCCGGCGAGGACGATCGAGGTGTTGCCGGGGTTGCCGTCCCAGCCCTCCCAGGTGGGGGCGTACAGAACGGTCGGGCAGCGGCCGTCGGCGGCTGCGCCGCTCAGGCCCTCGATCCTGTCCCGCAGGCTCTGGATGGGGGCCAGCTGCGGGCGGCCCACCTCCACGATGTCGTCGTCGCGGACGCCGACGTCGGCGATGGCGTAACGGTCGCGGCCGGCCCGGCCGGCGGTCCACACCTCGTCGTACGCCTTGCTGTACGGGTTGACGCTGGCGAGCTTGTCGCTGTCGCCGTGGCCGATGAAGACGTGCTTCATGGTGGGCACGCGCAGCAGGTGGATGTTCTTGCCGACGTTCGCCGCGTACAGCGCCACGCGCACGGCGGACAGGTCCAGGTTCATCAGGTGCACCCCTCCGGGCACGCAGATGACGGGGACCGTGGTGGGCGCGAGGTTGTTCAGGATGACGCGCTCGCGCAGGATGATCAGCGGCCGGGTGTCCAGCTGCTCCATCGTCTCCAGCCACATGTTGACCTGGTACGCGGAGTCCTTGGAGCCGGAGAAGTACAGGACCGTCTCGGGCTTGTAGGCGGCCAGCCACTCGTCCATGGCGGCGAGCACGTCGTCGGCCTTCGGCGGGATCTTACGGCCGCGCACGTACGGCATCAGCACGAGCACGTACAGGGTGCCCAGACCCACGGTGAGGGCGATGCCCGCGAAGCCCGCGACGGCGGAGTCGGCCAGGGCGGCGACCAGCAGGCCGATGACGGCGAAGAGGTCGAGGTGGAGCATCTTCTCCGCGGAGCGGTGCAGCAGGCTCTGCGGCGGGGCGTCCGGGATGCGGATGCGGGACTTCAGGTCGATGTTGCGGGTGGCGACCGGCATCCGGCGGCGGTTGCGGATGAGCGTGATCAGCGCGCCGTGCGGGGCCTGCAGGCCGTAGAAGGCGATGAAGCAGGCGATCGCGCCGTAGAAGACCAGGTTGTCCGAGAGGGACATCCGGGCCAGCAGCAGGATCAGCAGCAGCTGCCTGATCAGGAAGCGGATCGACAGGCCGGCCCTGACCTTGCTGAGGCGGTTGATCAGGTAGCTGCCCTTGCGGTGCAGATAGTGGTCCGCCAGGTACGTCATGGCGGCCACGGCCGCGAAGGCGTATGCGCTCGGAATGAGCGCGGCCAGCATGAGGCAGGGGAAGCCCAGCATGACGAGGGCCGCCGCGGCCAGCTCGGCCGCGCTGCCCACCCGGGCCACGCGAATAGCGGTGGATATCACGGAGAAACCTGCTCTGGGAGGGGGGAGTGCCGGTTTTGTTCGGTAATGCCGCGGGACGGCGATAATTCGCGAGATGTACGGACTCAGGCCTCTGCGAACGCCCGGTGAATGAGCGACCACAGAGGCCTGAATTTCGAAAAGCTAATTAGCCGAGATTATTACACGCCGTCCTGACGGTCCAACACCGAGGCCAGCGCCTGCTCGAAACCGGACGCCTGTGCGGCGCCCGCCGTCGGGTCCTGGGCGCGGACGTCGATGACGTGACCGGTCAGCTCCGACAGCAGCACGTCCAGCGAGGTGCGGGCCACGGCCTCGGAGGAGAGCAGCGTGCCCGCGGGCTCCTGCCCGAAGGCCTTGGTGCGCATCGGGGTGGCGGTGCGCTCGGGGTTGACGCAGTTGACGCGGATGCCGTCGCCGGCCCACTCGTCGGACAGCGCCTGGGTGAGGTTCACCATGGCGGCCTTGGTGGAGGAGTAGAGGCTGTACTCGGCGCGGCCGCGGGTGTAGCTGCTGGAGGTGTAGAGCAGCAGCTGGCCCTTGGTCTCGGCCAGGTACTTGTACGAGGAGCGGGCGATCTGCACCGGCGCCAGGTAGTTGACCTTCAGCGCCTCCTCGATGGTGGCGTTGTCGGTCTCGGCGAGCCGGCCGATGCGCAGCACGCCCGCGGTGTTGACGACGTAGTCGATCCGGCCGGTCTCCGCGTACGCCTTGGACAGCGCGTCGTCGACCTCCTCCGGGTTCTCCACGTGGGTGCCGGTGGTGGAGCGGCCCAGCGCGTAGACGTTCGCGCCGTAGGCCCCGGCGAGTTCGGCGATGTCCTTGCCGATGCCGTAGGAGCCGCCGAAGATGACGACGGTCTTGCCGGTGAGGAGCTCGCGGTAGGCCTCCTCGCCGTTCTGCTCGGGGGCGGCGGTGGAGGCGAGCTGGAAGAGCTTGTCGGCGATGAAGACGTCGACCGGCTGGGTCACCTTCATGTTGTACTCGTCGCCCGCGACGACGTGGATCGGCACGTCCGGCAGGTACTTGAGCACGACGGAACAGTCGTCCGTGGCCTGGAAGTTGGGGTCACCGGCGGCGACCTGGTAGGCGCGGCGGATCGTGGACAGCTTGAAGGCCTGCGGGGTCTGGCCGCGGCGCAGCCGGGAGCGGTCCGGGATCTCGGTGATGAACTCGCCGTCCTCGCCGTGCGTGCGCGTGACGATGATCGTGTCCGCGGACGGGATGGCCACGTCGACGGCCTGGAAGCGCTGCAGCGCGATCACGCAGTCGTCGATGACGCGCTCCGAGAGCAGGGGGCGTACGGCGTCGTGGAAGAGGACGTTGCAGTCCTCGCCCGCGGCCAGGCCCTCACCGAGGGCGGAGATGGCCCGCTCGGTGGTCTCGTTCCGGGTCGCGCCGCCCTCGATGACCTTCTTGACCTTCTGGAACCCGGCCTTGGCGACGATCTTCTCGACGTCGCCGACGTAACCTGGCGTCATCAGCACGATGATGTCGTCGATCGAGTCCGCCTGCTCGAAGGTGGCCAGGGTGTGCTCGATGACGGCCTTGCCGGCGATCTTCAGCAACTGCTTGGGGATCGACAGACCCACCCGCTGACCGGTGCCACCGGCCAGGACGACTGCGGTGGTACGGGGCTTGGCTATGTGCTGGGACACAAGTGACCTACCTTGGGGCGACAGGGAACCTTGAAATGGTCCCACTTCGGGTAACCGCAGTGCAAGGTGAGCGACGTCCCATGCATATGTGCGCGCAACCCGTCATTCACCTGGCACTCCTGGTGATTGGTCCCGGGCCGGTGTGAACGCCCGTGAATTTGCTGTGAGTAAGTCCACAGGTGCCCCGACATCCCCCGTGCGACACCCATCACGCCGCCCGCACGAGGCCGTACGAGCCCTGTCGCGACCGCCCGCGCGAAGCCGTACGAGCCCTGCCGCTTCACCCGCGCAAGGCCGTACGACCCCCATCGCGTCACCCGCGGCGACCCGGACCCGCGGATGTGCGCGCGCCGCCGGTCCGCCGTACCGGTCGCACCGGCCGCGCCCTCCCGCCGCCGGTCCGGGTGTCGCCCGCTTCGCGCGCCGGGGTACGGGCCGCACGCGTTCTTCATATACGGCACGGTCCCGTCGCGAACGAGCCGGAATTAGGGACGGCCGGCCTCTCCCATTGCGGCGGAATTTCACGTCACGATTCCGCGGCATTTCGGTTCCGGCCCGGATAAGGGAGCGATTCGAACCGTCCGGTGTGATGTTTTCGGGCGATACGGAGCCCGGGACCTTTCCGGCCCCGGGCTCCGTATCGCTCACACGGGCGTCACACGGCGTCCCCGCACACGGGCGTCACACCACCTGGACGCCCGGTTCGTCCGACTCCACGCGCAGCCGCGCCAGTGTGCTCGCGGTCGCCTGCGGGCTGAGGACCGTGTCGACGACGCGGACCCGCACGTCGATGCTGTCGTGGCGGATGTCGAACAGGTGGTAGCCGCGGTGGGCGTCGATCACCTTCCAGTGCGGGTTGTCCGCCATCAGCGGGTCCCACTGGGCGTGGAAGGCGGCCTGGTCCTGGTCGCCGCTGCTGGAGATGGAGGTGCCGACGAACTCGGCGCCGACGACGTCGGAGTCCGGGTCGGCGAAGTCCTTCTTGAGGTCGCTGATCATCGTCAGGTGCCGGTCGCCGCTGAGCACGACGGGGTTGCGGATGCCGGAGAACTCCTCCAGCAGGGCGTTGCGCTCCCTCTGGTAGCCGTCCCAGGCGTCGTAGTACCAGAGCTTGCCCTCGCCGAGCTGCAGGTCGGTCTCGGCCATCATGATCTGCGAGGCGATCAGGTTCCAGCGGGCCCGGGAGTCGTGCAGGCCGTCCAGCAGCCAGGCCTTCTGCTCTGCGCCGAGCATGGTCATCGCCGGGTCCTGGGCGCCCGCCTGGCCGGTGGCCTGGTCGCTGCGGAACTGGCGGGTGTCCAGCACGTTGAGGCGGGCGAGCCGGCCGAACTCCAGGCGGCGGTACATCTGGATGTGCGGGCCGTTCGGGATCGCGGTGGCCCGCACGGGCATGTGCTCGTAGTAGGCCTGGAAGGCCGCGGTCAGGCGGGAGACGAACGCGTCGTGCGGCTGCTTGTCGGGGTCCTGCGGCACCTCCGCGGCCCAGTCGTTGTCGACCTCGTGGTCGTCGAAGGTGACCACCCAGGGCGCGTTCGCCTGGATCGCCACGAGGTCGGGGTCGGTGCGGTACTGGGCGTAACGGTTGCGGTACTGGACGAGGGTGAACGGCTCCCCCTTGCCCTCGTGCCGCCGTACGGCCGTCGCGGAGGGCGAGGACTCGTAGATGTAGTCGCCGACGAAGAGCACCACGTCGGGGTCCTGGGCGAGCATGTCCGCGTACGGGGTGAAGTAGCCGTGCTGCCAGTTCTGGCAGGAGGCGAGGGCCACGCGCAGCGAGCCGCCCTTGCGGTGCGGGTGCGGGGCGGTGCGGGTGCGGCCGGTGGGCGAGAGCTGGCCGCCGGCCCGGAAGCGGTACCAGTACGGGCGGTCCGGGCGCAGCCCCCGTACGTCCACGTGGACGCTGTGCCCGAGCTCGGGCACGGCCTGGGCGGTGCCCCGGCGGGCGGTTCTTCTGAACCGCTCGTCCTCGGCTATCTCCCACTGGACCGGGAACGCCGCGTCGGGCATGCCTCCGCCGTTGAGCGGGTCCGGGGCGAGCCGGGTCCACAGCACGATGCCGTCGGGCAGCGGGTCGCCGGAGCCGACGCCGAGGGTGAACACGCCGTCCGGCAAGGGGGTGTCGGCGGCACGGGCGACACCGGGAAGCCAGAGCTGGGCGGATGCGGCGGCGCCGAGGACGGCGGCACCGGCGGTCAGAAAGCGACGGCGGTCGGGCGTTGTTGCTGCGGTCATTCGCGAACTCCCTCGCCAGGTGGGCTTCTTCGAATCACACACGGACCCGCGCAAGCTCCCACGGCCGGTCGGCCCGCCCGCTGAACCGGAAGCTTCACGCGCATGACATCCAGGCGGACAACAGAGAACCCGTCACGGCACAGGAACCACACAACACACGTGTTCTCGCCGTGACGGGTCGACAGTTCTGCCCAGGTGTCAGGAGGTGTTCACGTTAACGGGTGTTGAGCGGGTGAATCCCGAACCGTTCCGGCCATTCGCGCCCGTGTCCCGGGCCGCCCTCCCCCTGGCGGCCGGCTCCGCCGGACCCGCGCGGTCACGGCAGAAGAATCGGCGCGCGGAAGCGGCCGGCCCCGGGAGCCGGGAGGCACAGCAAAAGTGCGGCACGGAACGGAGATCCGTTCCGTGCCGCACCTGTCGGCTCACGTGGCGGGGACGCGGTCACCGCGCGGCCCGCCGCCGTCTTCCCGGGCGTTCAGCCGAACCCCCGGGAGGTCCCGTCTACTCGAACGGGTCGAAGTCGTCGTACTCCCGCTCCGCGTCGTCCCGCTCGGCCTGCTTGTCGCGCCGGCGCTGGGCCGCGGGCCGGGGCTCCTCGAAGCGGTGGTCCTCGCCGCGGCGGCCGAGCATCTCGGCGCCCGACATCATGGTCGGCTCCCAGTCGAAGACGACCGCGTTCTCCTCGGGGCCGATGGCGACGCCGTCGCCGGCCCGGGCGCCGGCCTTCATCAGCTTGTCCTCGACACCGAGGCGGCCCAGCCGGTCGGCGAGGTAGCCGACGGCCTCGTCGTTGTTGAAGTCGGTCTGGCGCACCCAGCGCTCTGGCTTCTCGCCGCGCACCCGGTACAGCGGCTCGCCCTCGACCTCCTCGCGAGTGACGGTGAAGCCGGTGTCGTCCACGGCCTTCGGCCGGATGACGATCCGGGTCGCCTCCTCCTTCGGCTTGGCGGCGCGCGACTGCGCGACCATCTCACCGACGGCGAACGTCAGCTCGCGCAGTCCGATGTGGGCCACCGCCGACACCTCGAAGACGCGGTAACCGCGCGCCTCCAGGTCCGGGCGGACCATCTCGGCGAGGTCCTTGCCGTCCGGCACGTCGATCTTGTTCAGAACGACGATGCGGGGGCGGTTGTCGAGGCCGCCGTACTGGCGCAGCTCCTCCTCGATGATGTCGAGGTCGGAGAGCGGGTCACGGTCGGACTCCAGGGTCGCGGTGTCCAGCACGTGCACCAGCACGCTGCACCGCTCGACGTGCCGCAGGAACTCAAGGCCGAGGCCCTTGCCCTGGCTGGCGCCCGGGATCAGACCCGGCACGTCGGCCATGGTGAACACGGTGGAGCCGGCCGTCACGACGCCGAGGTTGGGCACGAGCGTGGTGAACGGGTAGTCCGCGATCTTGGGCTTGGCCGCGCTGAGCACGGAGATCAGGGAGGACTTTCCGGCGCTCGGGTAGCCGACCAGGGCCACGTCGGCGACGGTCTTCAGCTCCAGGACGATGTCCTGGAGGTCGCCGGGCTCGCCGAGCAGCGCGAAGCCGGGGGCCTTGCGGCGGGCGCTGGCCAGCGCCGCGTTGCCGAGGCCGCCGCGGCCGCCCTGGGCGGCGACGTACGAGGTGCCGTGGCCGACGAGGTCGGCGAGTACGTTGCCGGCCTTGTCCAGCACGACCGTGCCGTCCGGGACCGGCAGGACCAGGTCCTGGCCGTCCTTGCCGGAGCGGTTGCCGCCCTCACCGGGCTTGCCGTTGGTGGCACTGCGGTGCGGGGAGTGGTGGTAGTCGAGGAGCGTGGTCACCGACTGGTCGACGGTGAGGATCACATCGCCGCCACGGCCGCCGTTTCCGCCGTCCGGGCCGCCCAGCGGCTTGAACTTCTCACGGTGGACGGAGGCACAGCCGTGGCCCCCGTTACCCGCGGCGACATGCAGATCGACGCGGTCCACGAAGGTGGTCATGGTTCGGTGCCTCCTGGTGGTACCCCCGGCCGACGGCTGGGGAAGTACGGGTATTACCTATGTCAACACGCGAAAGGCGGACCCGCCTTCCCGATGGGAAGGTGAGGTCCGCCTCGCGAAACGTTCGGTCGAAGCCGTGAATCAGATGATTCAGGCGACCGGAACGATGTTCACGACCTTGCGGCCACGGTGGGAGCCGAACTCCACGGCACCGGGCAGCAGCGCGAACAGGGTGTCGTCGCCGCCACGGCCGACGCCGGCGCCCGGGTGGAAGTGGGTACCACGCTGGCGGACCAGGATCTCACCAGCGCTCACGACCTGACCGCCGAAGCGCTTCACGCCGAGCCGCTGGGCATTGGAGTCGCGACCGTTCCGAGTGGACGATGCGCCCTTCTTGTGTGCCATCTGTTCTCAGTCCCTTACTTCGCAGCCGCGGGGATCTCAGTGACCTTGATCGCCGTGTACTGCTGGCGGTGGCCCTGACGACGGCGGTAGCCGGTCTTGTTCTTGTAGCGCAGAATGTCGATCTTCTGGCCCTTGTGGTGGTCCACGACCTCAGCCTGGACCTTGATGCCGGCCAGCACCCACGGGTCGCTGGTCACGGCGTCGCCGTCGACAACGAGCAGGGTCGAGAGCTCGACCGTGTCGCCAACCTGGGCGGTGGAAATCTTGTCAACCTCAACGATGTCGCCGACAGCAACCTTGTGCTGGCGACCACCGCTGCGCACGATGGCGTACACGCGGATCTCTCTTTCGCTCGAAAACAGACGGCACCCCCGCAGGCCAGCCGCCCGGGAAACCACGGACGACCTCTCCCGGGCCAACCGTGTGCCCGGAAGGAAGAGGTTTACGGGGATGTGACGTGTTCAATGGACACGCCGAGGGTCAAGGTTACGGGGCCGTGGCCGAAGGGGTCAAACCGGGCCGGGCCCCTGAGGTGTGTGGCCGGTCACGTGGACCGGCCGCACACCTCACCGGGCTTCGTCAGCCCTCGTCGCCGGCCGCGGAGACCGTGGTGGTCTTCTTCGCCGTCGACTTCTTGGCGGCCGTCTTGGCGGTCTTCGTCGCCTTCTTGGCCGTCGTCTTCTTGGCGGCCGTCGTCTTGGCCGCGGCCTTCTTGGTGGTGGCCGCCTTCTTCGCGGGGGCCTTCTTCGCCGGGGCCTTCTTGGCCGCCTTGCGGGCGGTCTTCTTGGCCGGCGCGGCCTCCTCGGCCGTCTCCTCGACGGGCGCCTCGGCAGCCAGCTCCGGCGCGGCCGACGGGACGACCACGACGGCCGCCTCCTCGGACGCGGTCGGCGCGGTGGCCTTGCGCACGGCACGGCGACGCGGGCGGGCCGGGGCGGCGCTCTCGGCGGGCGCCTCCTCGACCGGGGCCGGGGCGACGGCCTCGGGCTCGGCGGCCACCGGCGCGGGCTCCACGACGGTCACCACGGCCGTCTCGGCCACCGCCGGGGCACCGGCCGGGGCGGACGCCTTGCGGGTGGCACGGCGGCGCGTACGGCCCTTGGGAGCGGCCTCCTCGGCGACGGTCTCCTGGACCGCCACCGTCTCGGCGGCGACCGGCTCGGCCTTCGCAGGGGCGGCTGCCGGGGCCGGCGCGGCGACCTGGGTCTTCGAGGCCTGAGCGGCCTCGACGGCCTCGGCCCGCTCGGCCCGCTCGGCCCTCGCGGACCTGCGGCTCTCCGTCTTCGGCGCACCGGCAGGAGCCGAGGCCTTACGGCTGGCGCGGCGCCGCGTACGGCCACGGCCGGCCGCCGCCTCCGCCTCGGCGATGCTGCTGTACAGCTCCTCGTCCGGCACGAACTCGGGCGCGGGCAGCGCGACGGGCTCGGCGACCTCGGCGGTGACCTCGGCGACGGTCTCCGTCTCCGGCTCCACCGCCTCACCGGTCTCCACGGCCACGGCGGCGGTCTCGTGCTCGTGCTCGTGCACATGACCGTCACCGCCACGGGCGCGCTTCTTGCGCTTGCCGCCACCGCCACCGGGGGCGGTCGGCTGCTCCATGTGGACGATGACACCGCGGCCGTTGCAGTGGACGCAGTTCTCGGAGAACGACTCCAGCAGGCCCTGGCCGACCCGCTTGCGGGTCATCTGGACCAGGCCCAGCGAGGTGACCTCGGCCACCTGGTGCTTGGTCCGGTCGCGGCCCAGGCACTCCAGCAGTCGGCGCAGCACCAGGTCCCGGTTGGACTCCAGCACCATGTCGATGAAGTCGATCACGATGATGCCGCCGAGGTCGCGCAGCCGCAGCTGGCGCACGATCTCCTCGGCCGCCTCCAGGTTGTTCCTGGTGACCGTCTCCTCCAGGTTGCCGCCCTGGCCGGTGAACTTGCCGGTGTTGACGTCGACGACGACCATCGCCTCGGTCCGGTCGATCACCAGCGAACCGCCGCTGGGCAGCCAGACCTTGCGGTCCAGCGCCTTGGCGAGCTGCTCGTCGATCCGGTGGGTGGCGAAGACGTCGACCTCGGAGGTCCACCGCTGCAGCCGGTCCGCGAGGTCCGGGGCCACGTGGGAGACGTACCCGTGGATCGTCTCCCAGGCCTCGTCACCGCTGACGACGACCTTGGAGAAGTCCTCGTTGAAGATGTCGCGCACGACGCGGACGGTCATGTCCGGCTCGCCGTACAGCAGCGCCGGAGCGTTGCCGGTCTTGGCCTTCTTCTGGATCTCCTCCCACTGCGCCTGGAGCCTCTCGACGTCGCGGCGCAGCTCGTCCTCGCTCGCGCCCTCGGCGGCGGTGCGCACGATGACGCCCGCGTCCTCGGGGACGATCTTCTTGAGGATGGTCTTCAGCCGGGCCCGCTCGGTGTCGGGCAGCTTGCGGCTGATGCCGGTCATCGAGCCCTCGGGGACGTACACGAGGTAACGGCCCGGCAGGGAGACCTGGCTGGTCAGACGGGCGCCCTTGTGGCCGATCGGGTCCTTCGTCACCTGGACGAGGACGGGCTGGCCCGACTTCAGGGCGGACTCGATGCGGCGCGGCCCGTTGGCCATGCCGAGCGCCTCGAAGTTGACCTCACCGGCGTACAGGACGGCGTTGCGGCCCTTGCCGATGTCGATGAAGGCGGCCTCCATCGACGGCAGCACGTTCTGGACCTTGCCCAGGTAGACGTTGCCGACGTACGAGGTCGACTGCTCCTTGTTGACGTAGTGCTCGACGAGCACGCCGTCCTCCAGGACGCCGATCTGCGTGCGCTCGCCGTGCTGGCGCACGACCATCACGCGCTCGACGGCCTCGCGGCGGGCCAGGAACTCGGCCTCGGTGATGATCGGCACACGCCGGCGGCCCTGCTCGCGGCCCTCACGGCGGCGCTGCTTCTTGGCCTCCAGACGGGTCGAGCCCTTGATGGACTGCACCTCGTCGGACGGCTCGGTCGCCTTGCGGGGCTCGCGGACCTTGACGACCGTGCGCTCCGGGTCGTCGCCCGTCGGCTCGGCCTCGGGACCGCTGTCACCGGCCCGACGGCGACGGCGCCGACGGCGACGGCTGGAGCTGGACCCGCCGGACTCGTCGCCACGAGCGTCCTCGGCGTCCTCTTCCTCCTGCTCGGCGGTGTCCTCGGTGTCCTGCTCGGCCTGCTCGGCGGCGAGCTCGTCGGCCTCGGCGTCCATGCCCTCGCCGTCGGCGGCGTCACCACGGCGACGGCGACGGCCGCCCCGGCGGCGACGGCGGCGCGAGCCGGACTCCTCCGAGCCCTCGGCGTCGTCACCCTCGTCGTACTCGGCGGCCTCTTCGGCCTCCTCCGGCTCCTCGGCCTCGACGGCCCGCGGCGCCTCGACGACCCGCGTCTCCTCGACGGCGGCCGCCCGGCGGCGACGGCGACGGCGCGCGCCGCTCTCGCCGCGCTCCTCCGCGTACGCCCCGGATTCCCGGGTCTCCTCGGTGGCCTCGGTCTCCTCGGCCTCATCAGCCTCGGCGGGCGTGGCGGCGGCCTCGGCCGCGGCGCGCTCCGGGGTCTGGAAGCGCGGCTCGGTGAACACCGGCGCCTGGAACACGGCCACGGCGGGACGCTTGGGGCGACGCGTCGACTCGGTCTCGGCGGCCTCGGCGGCCTTGGCGGGCGCGGCGGCGGACTTCGCGGCGACGGCCGGCTCGGGCTCGGAGAACCCGCCCGCGGCCTGCCGCACGACGCGGCGGCGCCGGCGCGGGCCCGCGGCCTCGGCGGAGGCCTCGGCGGCGGGGGCCGCCTCGACGGCTTCCGGAGTCTCGGTCACGACAGCCCGCTCGGCACCCTTGGCCTCGACGGTCTCGTTCTCGGTCCCGGGAGCGCCGGAGGGCGCGGAGACACGGCGCGTGGCGCGACGGCGGGCACGGCGCGGCGCGGCCTCTTCGGTGCTCTCGGCGACCTCGTCGGCCACGTCGGCCTCGGCGGCGGGCGCGGTCCGAGCGGCGGCGGCCGGCACGACGACCTCGGCGGTCTCGGCGGGCGCGGCGGCCTCGGCGGCCTCGGCGGCCGGGGCACCGGCGGGCGCGGAGGCACGACGGGTCGCACGACGGCGGGGACGACCGGCCGACGCGGCCTCGGCCTCGACGGCGGGCGCGGCTTCGACGGCCGGCGCGGGCTCCGCCTCGGCGGCGACCGGGGTCACGGCGGCGGGCGCGGACTCCGGCGCCTCGACGGCCTTCGGCGCCCCGGCGGGCGCGGAGGCACGACGGGTCGCACGACGGCGCGGGCGGGCGGCGGACTCGGCCTCGGCCTCTACGGCCGCGGCGACCGGCTCCTCAGCCTTGGTCACAGCGGTACCCGCCTTCTGCTCGGTCTTCTGGGTCTCGGTCTCGGTCTCGCCCTCGGCAGCAGCCGCAGCCGCAGCGCCGACGGGCGCGGACGTACGACGGGTCGCACGACGGCGGGGGCGGCGAGGAGCGGCGTCCTCGGCGGATTCGGATTCGGCGGACGCGGCGGCGTCAGCGGCCTCGACGGGCGCGGCGGTCTCGGTGGACGCGACGGCCTCGGTGGCGGGCGCTGCGGCCGGGACGGCCGTTTCAGTGGCCTCGGTCGCCTCGGTGGGCGCGGGCGCCCCGGTCGGCGCGGACGCGCGGCGCGTCGCCCGGCGGCGGGTACGGCCGGAGGCCGCGGGCTCCTCGACGGCGGCGGGCGCCGTCACGGCCTCGTCCTCGGCCTTCGCCTCGGCGATCTCGTCGGCCTCGGCGGTAGCCACGACTGTGGTCGTGACCTCGGCGGAGGCCTCGGCGGCGCCCGGCGGACCCGCCGGGCGCGAAGCGGCCCTGCGACGCCTGCGCGGCGGCAGGGTGTCGCTGGGGGTGTTCAGTTCGGAACCCTCGTTGGGTTCGGTCGGCTCGAGCATGCGGGCTTATCTCCCGTCAGGCTCCCGGGCGCCGCGCCTGGTCCGGCGACGGTTTCGAAGAACCGTCCGCCGTTGACGTCCGCGGCCCGCGCGATGCGCGGTGGCCGCCGTCCGGGGCGCGGGCGCCGCACGGGAACTCTGTGTCCTTGTCTCGCCGGTTCCGTACACCTTGTCGGTACGGCCTGGCGAAAGTCTTCTGGTCGAGTGCGCCGCCCGACCCAGGTGGCTCCCGAGTACAAGGGCTGCGCTACGACGTCCGTCCCTACGCGGAACCGTCCGGCGCCGTCGCGGCGGCAGCCGGTGCGGCCTTCACGGCCTCGGCTGCCTCGCGGTCGGGCGCGAGCGGATCGGTCACCGTGCCGGTCTCTTCATCGAACAGCCCCTGCGCCAGCCTGGTCACCGCTGCGGGGACCGGCGGCGCCAGGTCGGCCACGGCGCGGAGACCGGACAGGACGTCGTCGGGTCGTACGGCAGGCGTCACGTGCCGAACAACCAGCCGCAGTATCGCACAGGGCTGGTCGGTCGGCCTATCAGCAGGCGAATCGTGCGTTTCCAGTCGCGCGACAGCCGGGCGGGCGTCGAAGGTGCGGACGCCGTTCTTGGTCATGCGCTGCACCTCGACGGTGTCGGCCTGATCGAAGGCCTCGACCGCGCGCCGGACGTCGGCAGGGTCGACGCCGTCCAGCCGCAGCTCCCAGACGGAGGCGGTGAGCCGGTCGGCGAGACCCGAGGTCCGCGCCTCGACCGCGTCGACGATGTCGAGCCCGGTGGGCAGCGACTCGTCGAGGAGGGCACGCAGGGTCTCGGGATCACGCGCCTGGGTCAGCGCGATCTCCAGGTACTCCGCCTCACTGCCGGTGCCGGTGGGTGCGGCATTGGCGTACGACACCTTCGGATGCGGCGTGAACCCCGCCGAGTACGCCATGGGTACCCCGGCGCGGCGCAGCGCACGCTCGAAAGCGCGCTGGAAGTCACGGTGGCTGGTGAACCGGAGGCGGCCGCGCTTGGTGTAACGCAGTCGAATGCGCTGCACCGCGGGTGCGGGCGGCGGGCCTTCGGGCTGTCGCTTGCCCAGTGTCCTAGTCCTTCGTGAGAGCGGTCGTACTGCTACCAAGAGTACGTGTCCCGGGCCGCGGGAGTTCCCGCCGGTCCGCCTCGGCCGGCTGCCGGGACTCGCCCAGGAGCATCCTGCGGACGTCGGCGCGGGCCTGCCGCACGGTGTCGCGGGCGGAGGACAGCGTCTGCCGCACCGTGTCGCGGCCGGAGGCAAGGGTCTGCCATACGGCGTCGCGGCCGGAGGCAAGCGCCTGCCGCACGACCCGGCCCACCCCGCGCGCCGCCTCGGCGGCGGGCCGCAGGACGAAGTCGCGCAGGGCGTGTCCGACCGGGGTGAGCACCGCCTGGTACACCCAGCGCGCCGGCTCCGCGAAGAACCACCGGAAGGTCCACCGGAAGAGGGTCCCGAGCGCCCGCCCGACGACGAGCGAGATCCGTCCGGCGATCCGCCAGGCGTGCCCGAGGGCGTCCCCGACCTCCCGCGCGACGACGGCGACGGCCCGGCCGAGCGGGGCTAGCACCCAGCGCCACAGCGCGAGCGCGGGCAGCACGAACAGAACGCGCACCGTCCAGTACACGACCACGCCGACCACCGTGGCGACGGCGCTCACGCACCACGCCAGGGCCCGCCCGACCGGCTCGAGGACCCAGTCGTACAGCCACCGCGCGGGGACGACGAGCAGATGACGCACCAGCCACGCCACAGCGGCGGACACCCCCGCCCCGCCGGCGGCGAGCAGGGCGCCCACGCCCTTCAGCAGCAGGACGACACCCCGGCCGACGGGCGTGAGCACCCGCGCGTACAGCCAGGCGAGACCGGCACCGACCCCCCGCCCGACCAGGACGAGCGCGCGCCCCACCGGGGTGAGCACGGCCGCGTACAGCCATCTCAGCGGTACGACCACAAGGACGTACCCGAGCCGACCGAGTCCCCTGCCGACCGGCGCGAGAACGAACCGCCACAGGCCCACCCACGGCCACACGAAGACCGCCCGCCCCAGCCACAGCAGCGCGCGCCCCACGGGACGCAGCACGATGTCGGTCAGCAGCCGGGCGACGACGACCAGCGCGTCCCACACCATCCGCACGGGCACCACCAGCACGAGCACCACGATCCGCACCGGGATCCGGATCGCCACGACGAGGCATCCTTCGGGGTTCCGCGGCGAAGGTGGGGGCTTGTGACTGTCCATACCGGTGTAGACGCGGCGGACACCGTCATGGATGCCGGCCTCTTGTTGCGGGGGCATCACATCTCCTCGCGGTGCGGTCACTTCAGGCTCCATGATCACACCCGTCCCACCCGTCACAGAATCCGTGGACGCACGGACCGTGGTGTGCCGACGGGTCTTGTCACCCGACCACCGCGGTCGTATCCAAGACAGTGACGCGCGCACACTCACGCTCTTGGGGGAGGACGAACCAATGCACTGGTACGTGGACGTACTCAAGAAGTACGCGGTGTTCGACGGCCGCGCCCGCCGGCAGGAATTCTGGATGTTCACGCTGTTCAGCCTGATCATCAGCATCGTGCTGGCGATCGTCGACAACGCCATGGACTCGATGGTGCTCGGCCTCGTCTACAGCCTCGCCGTGCTCCTGCCCTCCCTGGGCGTCACGGTCCGCCGGCTGCACGACACCGGCAAGTCCGGCTGGTTCGTCCTGCTGTGCCTGATCCCGCTGGTCGGCGGGATCATCCTCATCGTCTTCCTCGCCACCGAGGGCAGGCCGGAACAGAACCAGTACGGCGCCAACCCCAAGTACGCCCAGGCCGCCTGACGACAGCGGCCGAAGACCGGATCAGCCCGCACCCCGGCGACCGAGCGCGGCAGGCTCGGTGACCGTCTCGCTCTCTCAGCCGGTCGGCGCCTCGATCACCCGATCGAGGCGCCTCGCTCACCTCAGTGCGCGTGACCGCTCGCCGCAGGGGCCGGGGCCGCGTTCTTGACCGTCAGCGGCAGCAGCTTCTTGCCCGTCGGGCCGATCTGGATGTGGGTGTCCATCTGCGGGCACACGCCGCAGTCGAAGCACGGGGTCCAGCGGCAGTCCTCGACCTCGGTCTCGTCGAGGGCGTCCTGCCAGTCCTCCCAGAGCCAGTCCTTGTCCAGGCCGGAGTCGAGGTGGTCCCAGGGCAGGACCTCCTCGTAGGTGCGCTCGCGGGTGGTGTACCAGTCGACGTCGATGCCGAAGGGGGCGAGCGCCTTGTCGGCGCAGGCCATCCAGCGGTCGTAGGAGAAGTGCTCGCGCCAGCCGTCGAAGCGGCCGCCGTCCTCGTAGACGGCGCGGATCACGGCGCCGGTGCGGCGGTCGCCGCGCGAGAGCAGGCCCTCGACGATGCCGGGCTTGCCGTCGTGGTAGCGGAAGCCGATGGAGCGGCCGTACTTCTTGTCGCCGCGGATCTTGTCGCGGAGCTTCTCCAGGCGGGCGTCCGTCTGCTCGGCGGAGAGCTGGGGCGCCCACTGGAAGGGGGTGTGGGGCTTGGGGACGAAGCCGCCGATCGACACCGTGCAGCGGATGTCGCCCTGGCCGGAGACCTCGCGGCCCTTCTGGATCACGTTCATCGCCATGTCGGCGATCTGGAGGACGTCCTCGTCGGTCTCGGTGGGCAGGCCGCACATGAAGTACAGCTTCACCTGGCGCCAGCCGTTGCCGTAGGCCGTCGCGACCGTGCGGATCAGGTCCTCCTCCGAGACCATCTTGTTGATGACCTTGCGCATGCGCTCGGAGCCGCCCTCGGGGGCGAAGGTGAGGCCCGAACGCCGGCCGTTGCGGGTCAGCTCGTTGGCCAGGTCGACGTTGAAGGCGTCGACGCGGGTCGAGGGGAGGGAGAGGCCGATCTTGTCTTCCGTGTAGCGGTCGGCCAGGCCCTTGGCGATGTCGCCGATCTCGCTGTGGTCCGCGGAGGAGAGCGAGAGGAGGCCGACCTCTTCGAAGCCGGTCGCCTTGAGGCCCTTCTCGACCATGTCGCCGATGCCGGTGATCGAACGCTCACGCACCGGACGGGTGATCATGCCCGCCTGGCAGAAGCGGCAGCCACGGGTGCAGCCGCGGAAGATCTCCACCGACATGCGCTCGTGGACGGTCTCGGCGAGCGGGACCAGGGGCTGCTTGGGGTACGGCCACTCGTCCAGGTCCATGACGGTGTGCTTGGACACGCGCCACGGCACGCCGGACTTGTTGGGGACCACGCGGGCGATACGGCCGTCGGCGAGGTACTCGACGTCGTAGAACGCCGGGATGTAGACGCTGCCCGTCTTCGCGAGGCGGAAGAGGACCTCCTCGCGGCCGCCGGGGCGGCCCTCCGCCTTCCACTCGCGGATGATCTTCGTCATGTCGAGCACGGCCTGCTCGCCGTCGCCGATGATCGCCGCGTCGATGAAGTCCGCGATCGGCTCGGGGTTGAAGGCCGCGTGGCCGCCCGCGAGGACGATCGGGTCGTCGATCGTGCGGTCCTTGGACTCCAGCGGGATGCCGGCCAGGTCCAGGGCGGTGAGCATGTTGGTGTAGCCCAGCTCCGTGGAGAAGGACAGTCCGAACACGTCGAAGGCCTTCACGGGGCGGTGGCTGTCCACCGTGAACTGGGGCACCTGGTGCTCGCGCATCAGCGCCTCCAGGTCCGGCCACACGCTGTACGTGCGCTCGGCGAGGACGCCCTGCTGCTCGTTCAGCACCTCGTAGAGGATCATGACGCCCTGGTTGGGCAGGCCGACCTCGTAGGCGTCCGGGTACATGAGCGCCCAGCGGACGTCACAGTCGTCCCAGGGCTTGACCGTGGAGTTGAGCTCTCCGCCGACGTACTGGATCGGCTTCTGCACATGCGGGAGCAGAGCTTCGAGCTGCGGGAAGACCGACTCGACAGACATCGCGGGATTACCTTCGTGAGCTGACAGGGGTGACCATCAAGCCTAACCCGCTCCGAGGGCTCCTCCGTACGCTCAGCCGGGGATCCCGGAAGCGATCTCCCGCCACAGCTCCGGCAGCTCCGCCTCGTCCGCCGTCGCCCGCTGCTCCTCGCGTCCGTACAGCAGTCCGTACGTGAACGCGCTCTCCCCCGCCGCGTGCGCCACCGCGGACAGTTCGCGCAGGGTGTGGCGGGCCATGACGCTGTCCTGGTGGTCGCCGAGGAGGCTGGTGAGGGACTTCATCGACTTGGCCAGGGCACGGGCCCGGCCGCCGAGGGCGGGGGTGGCCGCCTCGGCGGCGTAGCGGGTGCGCTTGGCCTTCTTGCGGGCGTCGTGCAGCGCGAGGTCGCGGTCCGCGCCGGACGGGAGGTCCAGTGCCCGGGTGACCAGGCGGGAGACCTTCGCGAGGTCCTTGTGCACGGCGGCGGCGAGCGTCTTGTCCGGCTTCCCGGCCGCCTTCTGACGCAGGGGCGGCTCGGCGAGGAGGGCGTCGAGGGTGTCGAGGAGGGCGAGGTAGCGGGCGGAGTCCAGTACGGCGAGGAGGTGGCCGCGTGTGCGGCCGTGCCGGGCGCTCGCCCAGCTGGTGAGGCGGTGGCGTACGGGGCCGGCGACCAGGTCGGGCGGGAGGGCGTCGAGGGCGCTCGTCAGCCGTTCGGCCAGGACCTCCTGGTCGCGGTCGAGGCCCAGTTCGCCGGCCAGCCACTTCAGCTCGGCGGCGATCGGGTCGGTTACGGCGCGGTCGAGGACGGCGCCGAAGGCGCGGAAGGCCGAGCGCGTGCGGCGGGTGGCCACCCGCATCTTGTGCACGGAGTCGGGCAGGTCCCGGCGGACGGCCGGGTCGCAGGTGAGGATCGTGTCGCGCTGTTCGCGGACGTAGGCGAGGACGTGGTCGCCCGCGGTGACGGGTTCGGCGCGGTCGGCGCGGCGGGGGCGTGGGCCGCCGGTGCCGCGCAGCGCCCGGGCGAGTTTGGACGGCGACTTGGAGGGGCGTACGCCCGCCTTGCGCAGCCGTTTCTCGACCAGGTCGAGGAGGGCCGGGTCGCCGTCGTCGGCCAGTTCGACCTCGATCTCGGTCCACTGGGCGGTGCCCCCGTCGCGGTTGAGCCGCTCGGCGTCGACCGTGTCGATGCTCACCTCGGCCAGCAGGGCGCCGGCGGCGTCGACGAGGTGGCTCACGTCACGGGCGGAGCGGAGGCGGACGACGGGGATCAGCTCGGCGCCGCGGACGCGGGCGCGGACCAGTGCGGCGATCTCGTCGGGGACGGTGTCCGAGAGGGGTGCGCGGATCTCGTCGCGGATCCCGGGGGCGACGGGGAACTTCAGGTGCCAGCCGGCGTCCGAGCCTCCGGTGCGGCGGCGCAGGGTGAGGGAGGCGGCGGCCAGCCGTTCGTCGGCGGTGTCGTAGTAGGTGGCGTCCAGTACGACGAGTCCTTTGTCGAGGACGTTCGCCACCGCGCCGACGCCGGTCAGGTCGGGCAGCCCGCTGTCGTCGGATTCGTACTTGCGCTCGATCTCGCGTTTCGTATCCGCCATGAATCGAATTTAGTGCCAGACCGGCCGGCAGGGCAGAGGTCGCCCCGGGTGGATGGCCGGGACATTCCCGCCATCCACCCGGAGAACGGCCTCACGCGGACATCGGCCGCTGTGCCTTGATGGACTGCAGGAGCCCCACTGCCACCCATACGGCGAACATCGATGAACCGCCGTACGACACGAACGGCAGGGGCAGGCCGGTGACCGGCATGATGCCGAGGGTCATGCCGACGTTCTCGAAGGCCTGGAAGGCGAACCAGGCGACGATTCCGGCGGCGACGACCGTGCCGTACAGCTCGGTGGAGTCGCGGGCGATGCGGCAGGCGCGCCACAGGACGACGCCGAGGAGGAGGATTATCAGGCCCGCGCCGAGGAAGCCCAGCTCCTCCCCCGCGACCGTGAAGACGAAGTCCGTCTGCTGTTCGGGGACGAACTGGCCGGTGGTCTGCGAGCCGTGGAACAGGCCGGAGCCGGTCAGGCCGCCGGAACCGATGGCGATGCGGGCCTGGTTGGTGTTGTAGCCGACGCCGGCGGGGTCGAGGTCGGGGTTGGCGAAGGCCGCGAAGCGGTTGATCTGGTAGGCGTCCAGGATGTGCAGCTGCCAGACGGCGATCGCGCCGCTGGCGCCCGCGGCGAGCAGGCCGAAGACCCAGCGGTTGGAGGCGCCGGAGGCGAGCAGGACGCCCAGGATGATGATGACCATCACCATGACCGATCCGAGGTCGGGCATGAGCAGCACGATCGCGATCGGTACGGCGGCGAGGCCGAGGGACTGCAGGACCGTGCGGTGGTCGGGGTACTTCTTGTCGCCGGCGTCCACCCGTGCCGAGAGCAGCATCGCCATGCCCAGGATGATCGTGATCTTCACGAACTCGGAGGGCTGGAGCGAGAAGCCGCCGCCGAGCACGATCCAGGAGTGGGCGCCGTTGACGGTGGAGCCGAGCGGGGTGAGCACGGCGAGGATGCCGAAGACGGACAGGCCGTAGAGGATCGGTACGGCGTTGCGCAGGGCGCGGTGGCCGAGCCAGACGGTGGCGATCATCAGGGCGAGCCCGATGCCGGTGTTCATGAGGTGCCGGAGCAGGAAGTAGTACGGGTCGCCCTGGTTGATCTCGGTGCGGTTGCGTGTCGCCGAGAACACCAGCAGTGAGCCGATCAGTGACAGCGCGACGGCCGCCAGCAGTATCGGCCAGTCGAGCCGGCGGGCCAGGGAGTCGCGGGCGAAGATCCTGGTCCAGCCGGCCCGCTCGGGGCCGTATCCGGAGACGGAGAAGCTGTTGCCGGTCATGTGCGCGTCCTCCGGCTTCCCCTCCTGTGGGGCTTTCTGCGGGTGTTGCTGTTGTTCGTGCTGGGCGGCGAGGTGGCGGGGGGCTGCTGGTCGTCCCCGTTGGTGGTGTTGTCCTTCTGCGAGGCCTCGACGTCCTTGGCCGGGTCGCCGGTGACCTTCGGGGCGGCGATGGTGCCGTCGGCGCGGACCTTGGGCAGACTCTTCTGGGGCTCCGGCAGGAGTGCCTTCTTGTTGTCGATGGAGCCGTCGCCCTTGACGCCGTAGAGGGCGCTGTAGATGTTGCGCACGGCCTCACCGGAGGCTCCGGAACCCGTACCGGCCTGGGCGATCGTCATGATCACCGTGTAGTCCTTGGAGTACGTGGCCAGCCACGAGGTGGTCTGCTTGCCGTAGACCTCGGCGGTACCGGTCTTGGCGTGCAGCGGAATCTTGTTCTGCGGCCAGCCGCCGAACTTCCAGGCGGCGGTACCGCGGGTGATGACGCCCGCGAAGGCGTCGTCCATGCCCTTGAGGGTGGCCTGGCTGACCGGCAGCCTGCCGGCCTTCCTCGGCTTGATCGGCGTGACGGTCCTGCCGTCGGCGCTGATGATCGCCTTGCCGATGGTCGGCTCGTACAGCGTGCCGCCGTTGGCCACGGCGCCGTAGATCCTGGCCTCCTGGATCGGCGTGACGAGGGTGTCGCCCTGGCCGATGGAGTAGTTGATCGAGTCGCCCTCGCGCATCTTGTTGCCCTCGAGGCAGTTCTCGTACGCGATCTTCTCGACGTAGGAGCCGTCCTTCTTGCCGGACTTGCACCAGGCGACCTTGTTGGCCTTCCAGTAGTCCAGCTTCCACTGACGGTCGGGGACGCGGCCGGTGACCTCGTTGGGCAGGTCGACGCCGGTCTCCTTGCCGAGGCCGAACTGGTGGGCGGTCTTGTAGAACCAGTCCTTGGGCTGCCCCTTCTTGGGGTTGATGCCGCCGTCCTTCTTCCACTCCCGGTCCGCGAGGCCGTAGAAGACGGTGTCGCAGGAGACCTCAAGGGCGCGGCCGAGCGAGATCGGGCCGAAGCTCTCTCCCTCGAAGTTCTTGAAGACCTGGCCGCCGACGGAGTAGGAGCTGGTGCACGGATAGCCGCCGTCCCACTTGTACCCGGCCTGGACCGCGGCGGCCGTGGAGACCACCTTGAACGTCGAACCCGGGGCCGCCTGACCCTGTATGGCCCTGTTGAGCAGCGGGTAGTCGGAGTTCTTGCCGGTGAGGGTCTTGTAGTCCTTGGCGGAGATGCCGCCGACCCAGACGTTGGGGTCGTAGGTGGGTGCCGAGGCCATGGCGACGATGCGGCCGGTCTTGGCCTCCATCACCACGACGGCGCCGGAGTCGGCCTTGTAGTTCTCGCTGGTGATCTTGTCGAACTGCTGGCGGGCGACCTTCATCGCCTTGTCCAGTTCGTACTCGGCGACCCGCTGGACTCGGGAGTCGATGCTGGTGACGAGGTTGGAACCGGACTCGGCAGGGTCCGCCTCGGCCTTGCCGATGACCCGGCCGAGGTTGTCGACCTCGTAGCGGGTGACGCCGGCCTTGCCGCGCAGTTCCTTGTCGTACTGCCGCTCCAGGCCGGAGCGGCCGACCATGTCCGAGCGCAGGTAGGGCGAGTCGGTGTCCTTGGCCTTCTGGATCTCGTCGTCGGTGACCGGCGAGAGATAGCCGAGGACCTGGGCGGTGTTGGACTTGCCGGGGCCCGCGTAGCGGCGGACGGCCTCGGGTTCGGCGGTGATGCCGGGGAAGTCCTCGGCGCGCTCGCGGATCTGCAGGGCCTGCTTGGGCGTGGCCTCGTCGGTGATCGGGATCGGCTGGTAGGGCGAGCCGTTCCAGCAGGGCTGGGGGGTCTCGGCGTCGCACAGCCGGACCTTCTGGATGACCTCGTCGGCCTTCAGCCCGAGGACGCCGGCCAGCTTGGTCAGGACGCCCTTGCCGTCGTCGCTCTGCTTGAGCAGGTCGGTGCGGGAGGCGGAGACGACCAGGCGGGTCTCGTTGTCGGCGATCGGCACGCCCCGGGCGTCCAGGATGTCACCGCGCACGGCGGGGTCGACGACCTGCTGGACGTGGTTGCCGGAGGCCTGCTTCTGGTACTCGGCGCCCTCGCGGATCTGGAGGTACCACAGGCGGCCGCCGAGGGTGCCGAGGAGGGAGAGGACGAGGATCTGGATCACGACGAGCCGGGTCTGGACCCGTGGGGTCCGTCCGGTCTCGGGAATGTTGGTCACTGCGGCTGTCCTCCCCCTCTCAGTGCGCGAACGTGTGTGCGCGTACGAATGATGAACGACCGGCCTGTGAGGCCGCGTTCCGCCGGAACTTCCTCGTTCGGGTGAACTCTGCTCGGTTGAACTCTGCTCGGGTGAACTCTGCTCTGACGAAGTCTGCTCGGGAGAACTCTGGGCTGTTCACAGCCGCTTGACCCCCTTGATGCGGCCGACCCTGGCCGTTCGGGTGCGGGCCTTGTTCTTCAGGGCGCCGAGGCCGCGCTGGCTGCCGATGCGCAGGCCGGTGCCGGAGGAGAGCCAGCCGGAGGAGATGTTGCCCGCCTTGGCGGCGGGGCCGCTCTCGGCCAGCGGGTCGTTGTCCGCGCGGCGGGCCAGCCACATGACGCCGGGAACCACGAACGGGGCGAGCAGCAGGTCGTACAGGGCGGCCGAGAACAGCAGTCCGGTCAGGCCGACATGGCGGGCGGCGGTGTCGCCGACCAGGGCGCCGACGCCCGCGTAGAGCAGGGTGGAGCCGACGGCGGCGGCGACCACGACGGCCATCGGGCCGGTCACCGACTTCAGCCGGCCGGTCTCGGGCTTGATGAGTCCGGCGAAGTAGCCGATGACGCTCAGTACGAGGGCGTAGCGGCCGGCCGCGTGGTCGGCGGGCGGGGCGAGGTCGGCGAGCAGGCCGGCCCCGAACCCGACGAGGGCGCCGCCCACATGGCCGTACACCATGGCCAGGCCGAGGACGGTGAGCAGCAGCAGGTCGGGTACCGCGCCGGGCAGGTGCAGGCGGGCGAGGACACTCACCTGGATCACCAGGGCGGCGACGACCAGCGCGCTGGAGAGCAGGATCCGGTTGACACGCATGGGGATTAGCTCCTACTGCTGCTGCTCGTCGGTGTCGGTCGTGTCGGCGGACGGTGTGACCGTCACGGTCACCGTCGGCGTCGGGACCGGCTTGGGCTTGGACGGCAGGACCTCGTCGCGCGGGTCGTGCTTGGGGGCCGCGACGACCACACCGACGATGTCGAGCTTGGTGAAGCCGACGTACGGCGTGACGTAGACCGTGCGGGTCAGGCCGCCGCCGGAGGGGTCGACGCGGGAGACCACGCCGACCGGGACGCCGGGCACGAAGGGCCGGTCGGCCTGGGAGCCGAAGGTGACGAGGCGATCGCCCTTCTTCACCTCGGACTTGCCGTTCAGGAGTTCGACGCGCAGGGGGCGGTCGCCCTGTCCGGAGGCGAAGCCGAGTTCGTCGCTGTTCTCCATGCGGGTGCCGACGGTGAAGTCGGGGTCGTTGGCGAGCAGCACGGTGGCGGTGTCGGGGCCGACCGTGGTGACCCTGCCGACGAGACCGTCGCCGTTGAGGACGGTCATGTCCCGCTTGATGCCGTCGTTGGCGCCCGCGTCGATGGTGATGGTCCAGGAGAATCCCTGCGCCGACCCTATGGCGACGACCTGGGCGCCCTTGATGCCGTACTGGCCCTCGCCGGCGATCTTGAGCATCTTGTCGAGCTGTCCGAGGCGGCTGCGGTTGCGGTCGTCGCTGCCGAGCTTCGCCTTGAGGGCCGCGTTCTCCTTCTCCAGTGCGGCGAGCCGGTCGTGGCGGCTGCCGGAGTCCCGGACGGCCGACACGGCGTTGCCGACCGGGTCGACAGCCGAGGACAGTCCGTTCTCGACGGGTCCGAACACCGTGGCCGCGCCCTGCCGGGCGCCGTCGACAGGGGAATTGCGTCCCCCTCTGATGTCCACCGTGATCAGCGCGAACGCGATGGCTACCAGCAGGACCAGGAGCAGCCGGCTCTCTTTCGTGTCCCTCACGTGCGGCGGCCGTGCCCTTCCTCAATAGGAATTCGGGAGCCCTCGGCGGCGCGCGAACAGCGAAGCGCGAACCCGCGGGGCCTGTTTGTGGGAGCTTATGCCTCTATACCAACGATCCGCCGTACGAGAGGAGATCGTCTCGTACGGCGGAATCGAAGAGTTGTGTCATCTGCGCGGCTGGGCGTCCAGCACCTGCTGGAGCGCCTCGAACTCCTCGACGCACTTGCCGGAGCCGAGCGCGACGCTGTCCAGCGGGTCCTCGGCGATGTGGATCGGCATGCCGGTCTCCCGCCGCAGGCGCTCGTCGAGCCCGCGCAGCAGGGCTCCGCCGCCGGTCAGAACGATTCCTCTGTCCATGATGTCGCCGGACAGCTCCGGCGGGCACTTGTCCAGGGTCGTCTTGACGGCGTCGATGATCGCGTTGACCGGCTCCTCGATCGCCTTGCGCACCTCCGCTGCGGAGATGACGACGGTCTTGGGCAGACCGGAGACCAGGTCCCGGCCGCGGACTTCGGTGTGCTCGTCGGAGTCGAGGTCGTACGCCGAACCGATCGTGATCTTGATCTGCTCGGCCGTCCGCTCACCCAGCAGAAGGCTGTACTCCTTCTTGATGTACTGGATGATCGCGTTGTCCAGTTCGTCGCCCGCGACGCGGATGGACTGGGCGGTGACGATGCCGCCGAGCGAGATGACCGCGACCTCCGTGGTGCCGCCGCCGATGTCCACCACCATGTTGCCGGTGGCCTCATGGACCGGCAGGCCCGAGCCGATGGCGGCCGCCATGGGCTCCTCGATGATGTGCACCTGGCGGGCGCCCGCCTGGGAGGACGCCTCGATCACGGCGCGGCGCTCGACACCTGTGATGCCCGAGGGCACACAGACGACGACCCGCGGCCGGGCGAGATACCGCCGCTTGTGGATCTTCAGGATGAAGTAGCGGAGCATCCGCTCGGTGATCTCGAAGTCGGCGATCACGCCGTCCCTCAGCGGACGCACGGCCACGATGTTGCCCGGCGTCCGGCCGATCATCTTCTTCGCTTCGGCGCCGACCGCGAGGATGCCACCGGTGTTGGTGTTGATCGCGACGACGGACGGCTCGTTGAGTACGATCCCACGACCCCTGACGTACACCAGCGTGTTGGCGGTCCCGAGGTCGACAGCCATGTCACGGCCGATGAACGACATTGAGTTCCCCATCAGGATTCGTCTGGCCTTCCCACTAGCTTTTGAGGGCTTTTCAGGTAGGCGAGGTGGGTGCTGTGACGTGCAGGCTTCCATCGTAGACGCGCTTGCACGAACACCGCGCGAGGGTCTTCGCCATTGTCAGCAGATGGTGCGCCGCCTCGCTTGTGGAGACGGCCCATCGGGGGCACACGTTCCCCCGATCGGCAACGCATATGCCAAAGGACGACCGAAAACGTACGGCCGTCCCAGGTCACGGTTCCGAGCGGTACTGACGGGGCGTCAGAAAAATTCTCGGAAACTTCGCTCGGTGCGGCTCGACCGCACCTTTCGGCACCGGTCAGGCACGACCCGGGAAGAAGATCTTCACCTCGCGCTCGGCGGACTCCTCCGAGTCCGAC
Organism: Streptomyces sp. NBC_00820; assembly: GCF_036347055.1. NCBI lineage: Bacteria > Bacillati > Actinomycetota > Actinomycetes > Kitasatosporales > Streptomycetaceae > Streptomyces > Streptomyces sp. NBC_00820. Next base: position 2,963,496 of record NZ_CP108882.1, read on the forward strand.
GCGTGGATCAGGTTCTCGCGGACGATCACGCCGTAGTCACCGCGGATGGAACCGGGGGCCGCCGCGATCGGGTCGGTCGGGCCGGCCAGCTGGCGCACGCCCTCGATGACCCGCTCGCCCTCGACGATCAGCGCGACGACCGGACCGGAGGCCATGAACTCCACCAGCGGCTCGTAGAACGGGCGGCCGACGTGCTCGGCGTAGTGCTGCTCCAGGATCGCGCGGTCCAGGGTGCGCAGCTCCAGCGCGGTGATCTGCCAGCCGTCCTTGCGCTCGATACGGCTGATGATCTCGCCGGTCAGGCCACGACGGACAGCGTCGGGCTTGAGCAGGACGAGGGTGCGCTGGCTCACGGAGGGCTCCTTACGACTGATATGCGGTGGGGATGAGGCTACAGGGCGTGCCGGTGCGCCCGTTACGCAGCGTCAGCCGTGGAGGCGGCGGACGCGGCCTGCGCCGCGAAACGCGCCTTCGCCTCGTCCACCTTCTTGCCGTAGTGCACCGACGCCCACCACAGGGCCGCGAACACCGCGCCCATGAAGTACATCATCGGGACGAAGACGCCCGAGGCGATCAGGGCGATCTGCAGGGCCCAGCCGAGGGCGACGCCGCCCGGGCGGCTCACCACGCCGCACAGCAGCACGCACAAGGCCATGGCGATGCCGCTGACCAGCCACACGGTCGACGAGGACAGACCGGGGTCCTTCATGGCCACGAGCGCGGCGAACCCGATGATGAAGAACTCACCGATCAGCGTCGATGAACAGAGCGTACGCACGACGGAATCCTCAGCCCTTTCCCAGGAGCAGGCGGGCCTCGCCCACCGTGATGACCGAACCGGTGACCAGCACACCGCCGCCGGCGAACTCGCCCTCCTCCTCGGCCAGCGTGATCGCCGCCTCCAGGGCCTCGGGCAGCTGCGGCTCGACCTGGACCCGGTCCTCGCCGAACACCTCGACGGCGATCGCGGCCAGCTCGTCCGCGTTCATGGCGCGGTGGCTGGTGTTCCGCGTGACGACGACCTCCGCGAAGATCGGCTCGAACGCCTCCAGCACCCCCCGCACGTCCTTGCCCTCGCTCGCCCCGACCACGCCGATCAGCCGGCTGAAGTCGAACGCCTCCTGGACCGCCTCGGCGGTGGCCCTGGCGCCCGCCGGGTTGTGCGCGGCGTCCAGCACGACCGTGGGAGAGCTCCGCACGACCTCCAGGCGGCCCGGCGAGGAGACGGCCGCGAAGGCCTTGCGCACGGTGTCGATGTCCAGCGGTTCCGGACGCTGCTCGCCGACCCCGAAGAACGCCTCGACGGCGGCGAGCGCGACGGCCGCGTTGTGCGCCTGGTGGGCGCCGTACAGCGGGAGGTACACGTCGGGGTACTCGCCGCCCAGCCCGCGCAGGGTGAGCAGCTGGCCGCCGACGGCGACCTGACGGTCCACGACACCGAACTCCAGGCCCTCGCGGGCCACGGTGGCGTTCTCCTCGACGGCCTTCTTCAGCAGCACCTGGGCCGCGTCGACCGGCTGCTGCGCCATGATCACGGTCGAGTCCGGCTTGATGATGCCGGACTTCTCCGTGGCGATCTCCCCCGGCGTCTCGCCGAGCCGGTCGGTGTGGTCGAGCCCGATGGGGGTGATCACCGCGACGTCGCCGTCGATCACGTTCGTCGCGTCCCAGCTGCCGCCCATGCCGACCTCGACGACGGCGACGTCGACCGGCGCGTCCGCGAAGGCCGCGTACGCCATGCCGGTGAGCACCTCGAAGAAGGAGAGGCGGTACTCCTGCGAGGAGTCCACCATGTCGACGTACGGCTTGATGTCCTGGTACGTCTCGATGAACCGCTCGGCGGAGATCGGGGAGCCGTCCAGGCTGATGCGTTCGGTGACCGACTGCACGTGGGGGCTGGTGTAGCGGCCGGTGCGCAGGTCGAAGGCGCCGAGGAGGGCCTCGATCATGCGGGCGGTGGAGGTCTTGCCGTTCGTGCCCGTGATGTGGATCGACGGGTACGCCCGCTGCGGTTCGCCCAGGACGTCCATCAGCGCGGCGATGCGGCTGACGGACGGCTCCAGCTTGGTCTCGCCCCAGCGGGCGGCCAGCTCCGTCTCGACCTCGCGCAGGGCTCTGTCGAGCTCGGGGTCCTCCGGACGCGACGGTACGTCGCCCTGCGGAGGGCCGCCCTGCGTGCGCAGGGTGCGGCTGCCGGCCTCGATCACGGCGAGGTCGGGGTCGCGTTCGGTCTCGGTCTCGATCAGCTCTTCGAAGGCGTCGAGGGGGTCGGGCGTGTCACTGGTACCGGGCGCTTCGCTCACGGGGCCAGTCTACGGAGGGGTGGCGACTGCGCGCGGCCTGGGCGGGGCGCGCAGGGGTGGGGGCTTGTGCCGTCGGGCGAGGTGCGGGTCCGTCGTGGCTGGTCGCGCCCGCGCGGCGGAGCCGCAAATCGACACAGTCCCGCGCCCCTGGGGGGTGCCGTGCCGTCGGCGAGCAGTCGCTCCAGGCCTGGCCGCGGGCAGTCGTACCGTGGGGGGCCTGCCGTCGGGCGACGTGCGGATCCGTCGTGGCTGGTCGCGCCCGCGCGGCGGAGCCGCATATCGACACAGTCCCGCGCCCCTGGGGGGGTTGCCGTGCTGTCGGTCGCATGAGCACCGCACGACGAAGCGCCTCGCGTACGCGAAGGCCCCCGGAGTTTTGGGGCTCCGGGGGCCTTCGGTGTCATGCGGCCGCTTACGCCTGCGGCAGGCGGTCCAGCTGGGACTGGATGCGGGCGATGTCCTCGTCCGCCTTGGCGAGGCGGGTGCGGATCTTGTCGACCACGTTGTCCGGGGCCTTCGCGAGGAAGGCCTCGTTGCCGAGCTTGGCCGTGGCCTGGGCCTTCTCCTTCTCGGCCGCCGCGAGGTCCTTCGCGAGGCGCTTGCGCTCGGCGGCCACGTCGATGGTGCCGGAGAGGTCGAGGGCGACCTCGGCGCCGGCGACCGGGAGGGTGGCCGTCGCCGTGAAGGACTCGCCCTCCGGCTGCAGGCGCAGCAGCTGGCGGATGGCCGCCTCGTGCGGGGCGAGGGCGGTGCCGTCGAGGGTGAGGCGGGCCGGGACGCGCTGGCCGGGCTGGAGGCCCTGGTCGGCGCGGAAGCGGCGGACCTCGGTGATGACGGACTGGAGGGACTCGATCTCCTGCTCGGCGGCCGCGTCACGGAAACCACTGTCCGTCGGCCACTCGGCGATGACCAGGGACTCGCCGCCGGTCAGCGTCGTCCACAGGGTCTCCGTGACGAACGGGACCACCGGGTGCAGCAGCTTGAGGGTGACGTCGAGGACCTCGCCGAGGACGCGCTTGGAGACCTCGGCGGCCTCACCGCCCGCCTGGAACGTCGTCTTGGACAGCTCGACGTACCAGTCGAACACCTCGTCCCACGCGAAGTGGAAGAGGGCGTCGGACAGCTTGGCGAACTGGAAGTCCTCGTAGTACGCGTCGACTTCGGCGACCACCGAGTTGAGGCGGGAGAGGATCCAGCGGTCCGTGGCCGACATGGCGGAGGCGTCCGGCAGCGGGCCGTCCAGCGTCGCGCCGTTCATCAGCGCGAAGCGGGTGGCGTTCCAGATCTTGTTGGCGAAGTTGCGCGAGCCCTGGACCCAGTCCTCGCCGATCGGGACGTCGACGCCCGGGTTGGCGCCGCGGGCGAGGGTGAAGCGCAGCGCGTCGCTGCCGTACTTGTCCATCCAGTCCAGCGGGTTGACCGCGTTGCCGAAGGACTTCGACATCTTCTTGCCGAACTGGTCGCGGACCATGCCGTGCAGGGCGATGGTGTGGAACGGCGGGGTGCCGTCCATCGCGTACAGGCCGAACATCATCATCCGGGCGACCCAGAAGAAGAGGATGTCGTAGCCGGTGACCAGGACGGAGTTCGGGTAGAACTTCGCGAGCGACTCGGTCTGTTCGGGCCAGCCCATCGTGGAGAAGGGCCACAGGCCGGAGGAGAACCAGGTGTCGAGGACGTCGGTGTCCTGGTGCCAGCCCTCGCCGGCCGGGGGCTCCTCGTTCGGGCCGACGCAGACGATCTCGCCGTTCGGGCCGTACCAGACCGGGATGCGGTGACCCCACCACAGCTGGCGCGAGATGCACCAGTCGTGGAGGTTGTCGACCCAGTCGAAGTACCGCTTCTCCATCTCCTGCGGGTGGATCTTGACCTTGCCGTCGCGGACCGCGTCACCGGCGGCCTTGGCGAGCGGGCCGACCTTGACCCACCACTGCATCGACAGGCGCGGCTCGATGGTGGTCTTGCAGCGCGAGCAGTGGCCGACGGAGTGGACGTAGGGCCGCTTCTCGGCGACGATCCGGCCCTCGGCGCGCAGCGCGGCGACGATGGCGGAGCGGGCCTCCAGGCGGTCCAGGCCCTGGAAGGGGCCGTGGGCGGTGATGACGGCGTGCTCGTCCATGACGGTGATGGACGGCAGGTCGTGCCGCTGGCCGATCTCGAAGTCGTTCGGGTCGTGGGCCGGGGTGACCTTGACGGCACCCGTGCCGAACTCGGGGTCGACGTGCGTGTCGGCGACGACCGGGATGGAGCGGTCGGTCAGCGGCAGCTTGATGAGCTTGCCGACCAGGTGCTTGTAGCGCTCGTCGTCGGGGTGGACGGCGACGGCCGTGTCACCGAGCATCGTCTCGGCGCGGGTGGTGGCGACGACGATCGTCTCGTCGCCCTCGCCGTACGTCATGGAGACGAGCTCGCCGTCGTCGTCCTGGTACTCGACCTCGATGTCCGAGATGGCCGTCAGACAGCGCGGGCACCAGTTGATGATGCGCTCGGCGCGGTAGATCAGCTCGTCGTCGTAGAGGCGCTTGAAGATGGTCTGGACGGCCTGGGACAGGCCCTCGTCCATGGTGAAGCGCTCACGGGACCAGGCGACGCCGTCGCCGAGGCGGCGCATCTGGCCGCTGATCTGGCCGCCGGACTCGGCCTTCCACTGCCAGACGCGCTCGACGAAGGCCTCGCGGCCCAGGTCGTGGCGGGACTTGCCCTCCTTGCCGAGCTCGCGCTCGACGACGTTCTGGGTGGCGATGCCGGCGTGGTCCATGCCGGGCTGCCACAGGGTCTCGAAGCCCTGCATGCGCTTGCGGCGGGTCATGGCGTCGATGAGCGTGTGCTCGAAGGCGTGGCCCAGGTGGAGGCTGCCGGTGACGTTCGGCGGCGGGATGACGACGGTGAACGGGGGCTTGTCGCTCTTCTCGTCCGCCTCGAAGTAGCCACGCTCTACCCAGCGCTCGTACAGCGGCCCCTCTACGTCGGCCGGCGCGTACTGGGTCGGCAGTTCGGTCTCGGGCGCGGTTGGCTGCTGCTGAGCGTTCTCGGTCACGGGGGTCAGTTTAGAGGTGTCGCGGGGTGGTCCCGAAACACGTTTGTTCTGTAACGGTGCGACACCCCGGTGCCCCGCGGCCCCCGGCACTGGGCCAGGATGTCAGGAACACATAAGCATCTGGAGGGGAACCCAGGAATGAGCAACAACCAGCCGGGCCCGTACGGCCAGCAGCCTCAGCAGCCGGGCCCCTACGGCCAGCCGGGGCAGCCGGGTCCCTACGGTCAGCAACCTGGTCCCTACGGCCGGCCGGGCCCCTACGGCCAGCCGCCGCAGGCGCCCCAGCCCGGCTACGGCTACCCCCAGCAGACCCCTCCGGCCGCCCCTCCGCAGCCCGGGTACGGCTACCCGCAGCAGCCGGGTGTGCCGCCCCAGCCGGGTCCGTACGGCCAGCAGCCGAACCCCTACGGTCAGCAGCCGGGCCCCTACGGCCAGGCGCCGTACACCGTGCCGCAGCCGCCGGTCCCGGCCGGCGGCAAGAAGAAGACCGGTCTGATCATCGCGGCGGCGGCCGTGGTGGTCGCGGTGGGCGTCCTCGCGACCTTCATGTTCTCGGGCGGGAGCGGCGACGTCGCGGACGACGGCCCGCACAAGCTGACCACGCCCTCGACGGTGCTGTCGGAGTACAAGAAGGGCAAGAGCGGCAGCGAGAGCATGACGAAGTCCGACATGAAGGACGCCGAGAAGTGGGGTGTGCACAACCCCCGAGACGTCAGCGCCTCGTACCAGGCCGGGGACCCGAGCACTCCGCTGAGCCAGAAGGTCATCCAGTTCGGCGGTGTCTACGGCACGATCGACGACCCCGAGAAGACCGTCGACGCGATGTTCGCCTTCATGGCGAAGGACACCAAGTCCGGTGGCGACGGCGAGGCCGTCACGCTCGTGGGTGAGCCGAAGGCCTACACCCCCGACGGGCTCGACGGTGCCGTGCTCAAGTGCCAGCAGGCGAAGTTCGCCAACTCCGAGGCCGGCGCGGGCGAGCCGAAGGAGCTGAACATGACGATGTGCGTCTGGGGCGACCACAGCACGCTCGGCCTGGTCATGCCGATGGACTTCGCGACCCTCGCGGCGGGCAGGTCCACCGACCCGGCGGAGGCCGCCGAACTCACCGCCAAGTTCCGCAAGGAGGTCCGCGTCAAGGCCTGACGCGGGCAGCGGTCACGACGAAGGGGCCCCGGTCGGCTGACCGGGGCCCCTTCGCGTGGCCGGGCGGCGGGGTTACGCCGTCTTCTGCTCGCCCTGGCCCCGGCCGCGGGCATCACGCGGGATCAGGGTCGGGTTGACGTTGGAGTGGACGACGTCCGCCGTGATGACGACGCGGGCCACGTCGCTGCGGGACGGGACCTCGTACATCACCGACATGAGGACTTCCTCCATGATGGCGCGCAGGCCGCGGGCGCCGGTCTGGCGGAGGATGGCCTGGTCGGCGATGGCCTCCAGGGCCTCGCGCTCGAAGTCCAGCTCCACGCCGTCGAGTTCGAAGAGGCGCTGGTACTGCTTGACGAGCGCGTTGCGCGGCTCGACGAGAATCTGGAGCAGGGCCTCGCGGTCGAGATTGTGCACGCTCGTGATGACGGGGAGGCGGCCGATGAACTCGGGGATCATGCCGAACTTGACCAGGTCCTCCGGCATGACGTCCTCGAAGACGTCCTTCTCCTCCAGCTCGCGCTTGGACAGGATCGTCGCGCCGAAGCCGATGCCCTTCGCGCCTGCCCGCGCCTCGATGATCTTCTCCAGGCCGGAGAAGGCACCGCCCACGATGAACAGGACGTTCGTCGTGTCGATCTGGATGAACTCCTGGTGCGGGTGCTTGCGGCCGCCCTGCGGCGGAACGGAGGCGGTGGTGCCCTCCAGGATCTTCAGCAGGGCCTGCTGGACGCCCTCGCCGGAGACGTCGCGGGTGATCGAGGGGTTCTCGCTCTTCCGCGCGACCTTGTCGATCTCGTCGATGTAGATGATCCCGGTCTCGGCCTTCTTGACGTCGTAGTCGGCCGCCTGGATCAGCTTGAGCAGGATGTTCTCGACGTCCTCGCCCACATAGCCCGCCTCCGTCAGCGCCGTCGCGTCGGCGATGGCGAAGGGGACGTTCAGCATGCGGGCCAGGGTCTGGGCCAGCAGGGTCTTGCCCGAGCCCGTGGGGCCGAGGAGCAGGATGTTGGACTTCGCCAACTCGATGGCGTCCTCGCGGCTTTGGGCACCGCCGTTCTCACCGGCCTGGACCCGCTTGTAGTGGTTGTACACCGCTACCGACAGGGCCTTCTTGGCGGCCTCCTGGCCGACCACGTAGCCCTCGAGGAACTCGTAGATCTCGCGGGGCTTGGGCAGCTCCTCCCAGCGCACCTCGCTGGTCTCCGCGAGCTCTTCCTCGATGATCTCGTTGCAGAGATCGATGCACTCGTCGCAGATGTACACACCGGGCCCTGCGATGAGCTTCTTGACCTGCTTCTGGCTCTTGCCGCAGAACGAGCACTTGAGCAGATCGCCGCCGTCACCGATGCGTGCCACGGTGTGCTTCCCCTTCGCCTGGGAGCCGCCTGGACACTCGGGTCCTACGACTCCTGGTGCTGCCTTATGTCCGACGGTACCTTGCCGGGCCCCGTGTTCGGGTCCCCCTTGGCAGGGTTCACTTTGACGTGGACCCTGCCAAGAGGGCCTGAGAGCGTGCTGCCGGGGTCAGCGGACCTCGGCGTTGTTCATCTTCCGGGTGGAGACGATCTGGTCGACGATGCCGTACTCCAGCGCCTCCTCGGCCGTGAGGATCTTGTCGCGCTCGATGTCCTCGCGGATCTTCTCGAGCGGCCGGTTGGTGTGCTTGGCCAGCATGTCCTCCAGCTGCTCGCGCATCCGGGTGAACTCCTTGGCGATGATCTCCAGGTCGGAGAGCTGACCGCGGCCGGTGGAGCCGGCCGGCTGGTGGATCAGCACGCGGGAGTTCGGGAGCGCCATGCGCTTGCCCGGGGTGCCGGCGGCGAGCAGGATCGCGGCGGCGGAGGCCGCCTGGCCCATGCACACCGTCTGGATGTCCGGCTTCACGAACTGCATGGTGTCGTAGATGGCCGTGAGGGCCGTCATGTCACCACCGGGGCTGTTGATGTAGATCGAGATGTCCCGGTCGGGGTCCATCGACTCCAGGCACAGCAGCTGCGCCATGACGTCGTTGGCGGAGGCGTCGTCGATCTGGACGCCCAGGAAGATCACGCGCTCCTCGAAGAGCTTCGCGTACGGGTCGTACTCGCGGATGCCCTGGGAGGTGCGCTCGACGAAGCGCGGGATGACGTAGCGGCTGTCGGGGCGGGGCCCTTCGTACAGGCCGCTGGCGGCGCCGGGGAAGTTGCTCATGAGGGTGTTCACCGTCCTGGTGGCGTTCTGGGGGCTGGGGGCGTGGCGGTGCGTGGCGTGGCCGGGCCGGTCAGGCACCGGTGCCGCCGCCTCCCGGAACACCCGAGGCGTGCGTGATGATCTCGTCAATGAGACCGTACTCCTTGGCCTCTTCCGGGGTGAACCAGCGGTCGCGGTCGCCGTCGCGGACGATCGTCTCGACGGTCTGGCCGGAGTGCAGCGCGGTCAGCTCGGACATGGTCTTCTTGGTACGCAGCAGGTACTGGGCCTGGATCTTGATGTCCGAGACCGTACCGCCCAGGCCCGCGGAGCCCTGGTGCATCATGATGTCCGTGTGCGGCAGGGCGAAGCGCTTGCCGGCGGTACCGCCGGTGAGCAGGAACTGGCCCATCGAGGCCGCCATGCCCATGCCGATCGTGACCACGTCGTTCGGGATGTACTGCATGGTGTCGTAGATCGCCATACCGGCCGTCACCGAGCCGCCGGGGCTGTTGATGTACAGGAAGATGTCCTTGTCCGGGTCGGCGGCAAGGAGCAGCAGCTGTGCGGTGATCTTGTTGGCGATGTCGTCGTCGACCTGCTGGCCGAGGAAGATGATCCGCTCGTTGAGCAGCCGGTTGTAGACCTGGTCGCCGAGGCCACCACCGATGGAGGGCTCGCCGGCGGCTGAGGGCATCAGATTCGTCACGTATCCACCTGCTCGTCTTACGACGGCGCCGGGCCGTCTCACGTTGTCCTGCTGGGGCTTAGCGGGAAATCCAGCTTGCCCTCGTCTTCATGGACCCTAACGCTCGGTGCCCTTCAGGGAATCCCGGAGATGAGGGTGTTCGCCGGGGGCGTAGCGGTGGGCTCCGCCTTCGGGGCGGCCCGCGGTTCGTGGAGGGCGGTGCGGATCGCCGGCGGGCCGCGGGTTCGCCGTGACCGCTCACGCCCCGCGGCGGAGCCGGAATCCGGCACAGCCCCGCGCCCCCTGGGAGTCTCTCCCGGCGCAAGAGAAACGGGCCCCCGGGAGACATGCTCCCGGGGGCCCGTCCGCGTCTTCAGGGACGCCGCGGAGCCGGTCAGGCCTCCGTGGTCTCCTCGGTGACCTCGGCGGCGGCCTCGGTCTCCGTGGTCTCCTCGTCCTCGTCGTCCAGGTCGACGACCTCGCCGTTGGTGTCCTTCACCGTGGCGGCCTCGACCACGACGGCCAGGGCCTTGCCGCGGGCGACCTCACCGACGAGGAGCGGCACCTGGCCACCCTCGACGACGGCCTGGGCGAACTGGTCGGGGGACATGCCGGAGGAGGCCGCACGCCGCATGAGGTGCTCGGTGAGCTCCTCCTGGTTGACGTTGAGGTTCTCCTTCTTGACCAGCTCGTCGAGGACGAACTGGGTCTTGATGCCCTTGACCGCGGCCTCGCGGGTCTCGGTGTCGAACTCCTCGGCGGTCTTGCCCTGGATCTCCAGGTACTTGTCGAGGGTCAGGCCCATCTGGCCGAGCTGGTGGTGCTCCAGGTTGTGCTTGCGGGTGTTGATCTCGTCCTCGAGCAGCTTCTCGGGGACGGGGACCTCGACCAGCTCGAGGAGCTTCTCCAGGACGCGCTCCTGCGCCTGGGTGGCCTGGTCGAACTGCTTCATGTTCGTCAGGCGCTTGACGCTGTCGGCCTTGAGCTCGTCCAGCGTGTCGAACTCCGAGGCGAGCTGCGCGAACTCGTCGTCCAGCTCCGGCAGTTCACGCTTGGCGACCTGGGTGACCTTGACGGTGACCTCGGACTCCTTGCCCGCGGCGGAGCCGCCCTTCAGCTCGGAGGTGAAGGTGCCCTCCTCGCCGGCGGACAGGCCCTTGACGGCGTCGTCGATGCCGTCGAGCAGCTCGCCGGAGCCGATGGTGTAGGACACGCCGTTCGCGACGCCGTCCTCCAGGACCTCGCCGTCGACCTTGGCCTCGAGGTCGATGGTGACGACGTCGCCGTCCTCGGCGGCACGCTCGACCGGGGCGGTCGAGGCGAAGCGCTCGCGCAGCTGCTCGACCGACTTCTCGATGTCCTCGTCGGTGACCTCGATGGCGTCGACCTCGACCTCGATGCCGGAGTAGTCCGGGATCTCGAGGGACGGGCGGATGTCGACCTCGGCGGTGAAGTTCAGCGTCTCGCCGTCCTTCAGCTCGGTGATGTCGACCTCGGGCTGGCCCAGCGGGCTCAGCTCGGCCTCGTTGACCGCTTCGGTGTAGAACTTCGGGAGCGCGTCGTTGACGGCCTCTTCGAGCACAGCACCGCGACCGAACCGCTGGTCGATGACGCGGGCCGGGATCTTGCCCTTACGGAAGCCCTTCACCGTGACCTGCTGGTTGATCTTCTTGTACGCCGCGTCGAGGCTGTCCTTGAGCTCCTCGAAGGGCACCTCGACAGTGAGCCGAACCCGGGTCGGGTTCAGGGTCTCCACGGCGCTCTTCACGGTTCGGTCTCCTTGTGGCTGACTGCTTGGGTTCTGCCGGAGCCAGACAGCTCCGGCGGATTCGCCGCCCGGAGGAGTACGCAGGCCATGAGGCCGGACACACGGGCGGGCAGCTTGCATAGTAGCCGCAGCCGGTCAGCGCCCCAAAAGGCGACCATCCCGACACCGTGATCCACGATCATCACGACACCGGCGTTCGGCGGCCTTCGGCGGTCTTCGATCGGTCTTCGGTGGTCGGGGTGGCGGGATTTGAACCCACGGCCTTCCGCTCCCAAAGCGGACGCGCTACCAAGCTGCGCCACACCCCGTCTGGTGCGACACGTAGGGTACATGCCCGAGCCGGATGCGTCGGCCGTATCGCCGGGTGGTGGGCGGTGGCGGCGTACTCGCGCCGACTCGCGGCGTCCGCGCCGCACCCCACGTTGGCCTCAGCGGCGGCGAACCCGCTACGATGCCTCCAGTGCCGCGGTCACCGACCTGCGGCGCAGTGTCGCGGGCGTAGCTCAATGGTAGAGCACTAGTCTTCCAAACTAGCTACGCGGGTTCGATTCCCGTCGCCCGCTCTGTACGGCTCAGGGGCCCGGATTCCGCATCGACGGAACCGGGCCCCTGACGCGTTTCGGCCGCCGGTCCGCGTCGGTGTCGGTGCCGGCGCCCGGAAGTGGATCCCCGTCGCCGGACAGCGGCCGGCCGCTCTCCGTTCCTCGTTCCCCGTTCCCCGCTCTCCGCTCTCCGCTCTCCGCTCTCCGCTCTCCGCCGGATCAGAATCTGATCGAGTCGATGCTGTCGGCTATCGAGTTCAGGAACCGGCTGATGGACGGCGCCATACCGGTGGAGGCGAGGAAGAACCCGAAGAGGATCGCGACGATGGCGGGACCGGCCTTGATGTTCCCCCCTCGGATCAGTACTACAAGGATGATCGCCAACAGCAGCACCACGGACAGTGAAATGGCCACAACTGATCACACCCTCGGTCGGTTCGCTCTCCCGGCCCGGAGGTGCGGCCACGCGCACCCCCGCCAGAACCATCGTGCCACCAACACGGCCTGTGTATGCGGCTCGTGACACATCGTCGGCCGACGGCCCGGGACGCGCGCCGCCCCGCGCGCCAATTCGGTGCGTCGTCGGGCCGTGATCGCGCGGCGAATTAAGCGACTTCGTTTCGGTGTCCACCCATCACCAGTGCAGGTAATTGGAATTGATGACACGGAGGCGAGATATGCCCTAATTAGTCGGCATGAATCGGGACATCGAGGGTGAAAGAGTGGTCGGATGTGCCCGCCATCACGTGAACCGGGCAGGCACGTGACGTAATTACCGGGGCACCCGCAGGTGATAACCAGGAATGACCACGAGGTTTTACGGAATCCCGCAGACGACGCTAGGGTGCCCCTGATGTTTGACGCCGCCCCGTCCCCCGGCCAGAACCGCAGACCACTCCCGCCGCCGCAGTCGCCGGCGAACGGAGTGCCCAGTCCGCGAACCCCGACGGATACACGGGAGGAGCAGAAGAAAACCGACAGACCGGGCAAACAGCGCGACGCGTTCTTCGACAACGCCAAGTACCTGTCGATCGTGCTCGTCGCGATCGCTCACTCGTGGGAGCCGCTGAAGGGTGACAGCCGGATCCTGGAGAGCGCGTACACGGTCGTGTACACCTTCCACATGCCGGCGTTCATCATCATCTCCGGCTTCTTCTCGCGCAGCTTCGACATGCGCCCGGACCGGCTGAAGCGGCTGATCACCGGCGTGGTCGTGCCGTACGTCCTGTTCGAGACGGCCTACCCGCTCTTCAAGAACCTCGTCGTGGACGGCTCCCACGAGCAGATCAGTCTGCTCGATCCGTGGTACCTGACCTGGTTCCTGTGCGCGCTGTTCGTCTGGCGGCTGACCACGCCCGTCTGGAAGCTGGTCCGCTGGCCGCTCCCGCTGGCCATCGGCATCGCCATGCTGGCGTCCGTCACCCCGAGCATCGGCGACGACCTGGATCTCCAGCGCATCCTGCAGTTCCTGCCGTACTTCGTGTTCGGCCTGTGCATGAAGCCCGAGCACTTCCACCTGGTGCGCCGCCGCTGGGTGCGGATCGCCTCGGTGCCGGTGTTCGCCGCCGCGCTGGTGGTGGGCTGGTGGGCCATACCGCGCATGCACACGGGCTGGTTCTACCACCGTGCCTCGGCACAGGAGCTGGGCGCCCCGTGGTGGTGCGGCCCGGTGATGACGCTCGCGATGATGGGCTGCTCGCTGCTGCTGACGGCCTGCTTCTTCGCCTGGGTGCCGCGCCGCAAGATGTGGTTCACGGTCCTCGGCGCGGGCACCCTGTACGGCTACCTGCTGCACGGGTTCCTGGTGAAGTTCAGCGAGTACCGCGGCTGGTTCGACCACCCGTCGCTGCACCATCCGCTCGGCGAGATCCTGGTGTCGGTGCTGTTCGGCATCGCCGTGACCCTGCTCTGCACCCCGCCGGTCCAGCGGATCTTCCGCTTCGCGATGGAGCCGAAGATGGAGTGGGCGTTCAAGCGGGACGCGGCCGAACTGGCGCGGGAGCGCCAGCGGAAGGAAAACGAACGCGAGAAGGTCAGCGCTTAGCGCGGACCGGCGCCGGACGTACCGGCCGGCGCCTCACCCCTCCCCCTGACCGAGAAGTACGCGCATCCGGGCGTACTTCTCGGTCAGTCGTTTCCGGGTCGCCTCATCCAGGACCGCGAGCCGCGCGGGGTCGGCGTTGTGCGCCAGGTCCGCCCGCTTCACCAGCAGTGCGCCCGGGGTGTCGAGGATGCGGCGCGCGTACGCCTCCGGTGCCTCGCCGGCCCGCTTGGTGACGGCGCGCACGATGGCCTTGGTGCGCGGCGTCAGGGCGGCCTCCGCCAGCCACCGCTCGCTCAGCGCGTCGTCCTCGACGGCGTCGTGCAGCCAGGCCGCAGCGATCTGCCCGGTGTCCCCGCCGCGGGCACGGACGCCCTCCGCGACGGCGGCGAGGTGCTCGGCGTAGGGCCGTCCCGCCTTGTCGGTCTGCCCCGCGTGGGCGGCCCGGGCGAGGCTCTCGACCTCGGCGAGGGTGAGGAGGGTTCGGGTCACCGGATCAGTGTCTCCTCTCCGGGCCCGGGTGCGCCGCGCACATCGGACCCGCCGCCCGCACCGGACCAGCCGGACCCACCGCACACACCGGATCGCCGGACCCGCCGCGCACACCGGACCGCCGGACCCGCCCCGCGGCCGGCGCCGGTCCGATCAGCGGGCCGCCGCCGAGGCCTCGCGGCAGATCAGCAGCAGGGCACGGTCGTCGTTGACGTCCTTCGCGACCGCCTCGATGAGGTGCCAGGCGGCGCCGTGGAAGCCGCCGGCGACATAGCGGTCGGCCTCGCCGGTGAGCCGGTCGATGCCCTCGACGATGTCGCGGTCGGAGGTCTCCACCAGGCCGTCGGTGAACAGCATCAGCACGTCCCCGGGGCGCAGCGAGCCCTTCACCGGGTCGAACTGGGCGCCGTCGTACACCCCGAGCAGCGGGCCCTCGGCGGCCTTCTCCTTCCAGCGGCCGCTGCCCGCGCTCAGCTGGAGACCCGGCGGGTGGCCCGCGGTGTACAGCTCGTAGTCCCCGGAGTCGAGGTCCAGCACCAGGTGGATGGAGGTGGCGAAGCCCTCGTCCCAGTCCTGGCGCAGGAGGTAGCCGTTGGCGGCCGTGAGGAAGGCGTGCGGCGGGAGGGAGCCCAGCAGGCCCCCGAACGCGCCGGACAGCAGCAGCGCGCGCGATCCTGCGTCCATGCCCTTGCCGGACACGTCCGTGAGGACGACTTCCAGGGTGCGGCCGTTGTTGGTGCGGGCCGCGACGACGAAGTCGCCGGAGAAGGACTGGCCACCCGCCGGGCGCAGCGCCATCTCGTGGTGCCAGCCCTGGGGAAGCTTGGGCAGCGTGCTCTGCACCCGGATGCGCTCGCGCAGGTCGAAGAGCATGGTGCCGCCGCGCCGCCAGGGCACTCCGACCCGGCTGCGGAACTGCGCGGTCAGCAGCCCGAAGAGACCGCACGCGGCGACGACGAGGACCACGCCGGGGGTGACCCGGGAGGGGCCCTCGGTGTACGGGCCGAGCCGTACCGACTCCACGATCAGCGCGGTGGCCGCGGTCGCGTACAGGCCCAGCAGGCTCGCCGGGCGCAGCAGCAGGCCGCCCGCGACGATCGGCAGCACGAGGGTGGCCGGGGAGCACCACACCGAGTTGCCGAGGGTCATGGCGGCGAGGACGGGGACGGTCAGCAGCAGGCCGACCAGCGCGATCCAGTCCGAGCCGTTGCCGCGGAAGTAGTCCACGGCGCTTCTGCGCAGGCCGACGCGGGCCCGGTGCCACTGCATACGCCACCGTGCCGTGAACGTATCGGCCTTCGCGCGCCGCTCTCGTCCTGCCGTCATCAGTTCGGGACCCTATCCATCGGACCGGCCGCTTGGCACGGGAGGTCCCACTTGTCCCCCGTGCGAGGCTCGTTTTCATGTTTCAACCACCCAGTGAACGGCACCGAGGGCCCTCTCGTCGCCGCCAGGGAGAAATTCGCTCGCTCGTCCCGTACGGCACTGGTAGGCATGGCTCATGGGGACTGACCGTGCGACGGAGTTGAAGGTGCTGCGGCCCGAGGAGTGGGACGGCTGGTGGGACGGCCTGATCCGGGCCTTCGGCGACGGCCCCGTCACGGCCGAGGAGCGCGAACTGGACAGGTCCGTCACCGAGTTCGACCGTTCACTGGCCGCCTGGGACGGTGACACGGTGGTCGGTACGGCGGGAGCGTTCAGCTTCCGGATGACCGTGCCGGGCGGCACGCAGGTGCCGACCGCGGGCGTGACCATGGTGAGCGTCGCCGCCACGCACCGCCGGCGCGGGGTGCTGACGTCGATGATGCGGCGCCAACTGGACGACGTACGCGCCCTGGGTGAGCCGCTGGCCGTGCTGACCGCCTCCGAGCCGGCGATCTACGGCCGCTTCGGGTACAACTCCGCGGCCTTCCAGGTCCATGCCGAGATCGACACGAGCCGGGTGACACTGGCGGTGCCCGCCGGCACCGAGGACGTACGTCTGCGGTACGCGAAGCCGGCCGATGTCCTCGACGCGTGCGAGGCGGTGTACGCCGCCCTTGTACCGCGCCGGCCGGGAATGCTGGACCGCCTGCCCGGCTGGGAGCAGGTCGCTCTGGTCGACCCGGAGAGCGGGCGGGACGGGGCGTCGGCGTTGCAGTGCGTGCTCGCCGAACGGGACGGCCGAGTGACCGGGTACGCGCGCTTTCGGACCAAGCTGGGCTGGGGGCCGAGCGGGCATGACGGCACGGTGAAGCTGGAGGCGCTGGAGGCGCTCGACCCGGCGACCGACGCCGCGCTGTGGCGGTTCCTGTGCGACATCGACCTGATGTCGACGCTCTCGGTGCGCGGGCGTCCGGTGGACGACACCTGGCAGTACCTGGTCTCCGACATCCGGCGGTGCGTGCCGCGGCTGCGGGACTCCGCCTACGTCCGCCTGGTCGACGTCGGCAAGGCACTGGCGGCACGCAGCTACCAGGTGCCGGTGGACGTCGTGTTCGAAGTGGAGGACACCTTCTGCCCGTGGAACGCTGGGCGTTGGCGGCTCACCGGGGACGCCAAGGGGGCGGCCTGCGAGCGCACCTCCGACGCGGCCGAACTCTCCCTGTCCGTGAGGGAACTGGCCGCGTGCTATCTCGGCGGGGTGAGTCTTCTGTCGCTGGCGGCGGCCGGGCGGGTGCGCGAACTGCGGCCGGGGGCGCTGACGGAGGCGTCGGTGGCGTTCGGCTCACCGGTGGTGCCGTGGCTGCCGCACGGTTTCTGAGGGCGCCGGCCGCTCACGGCCGCTGGCAGGTGGGGCACCAGAAGAGGTTGCGGGCGGCGAGGCCGGCGGTGCGGATCTCGTCGCCGCAGATGTGGCAGGGCCGGTCGGCCCGGCGGTAGACGTACACCTCGCCGCCGTGGTCGTCCACGCGGGGCGGGCGGCCCATGGCCTCGGGGGTGTGCGCGGGGCGGACGGTGTCGATACGGCCCAGGCGGACGCCTTCGCGCATCAGATCCGCCAGGTCGGTCCAGATCAGGTCCCACTCGGCGGGGGTGATGTCCCTGCCGGGGCGGTACGGGTCGATGCCGTGCCGGAAGAGGACTTCGGCGCGGTAGACGTTGCCGACGCCGGCGATGACCTTCTGGTCCATCAGCAGTGCGGCGATCGTCGTACGGCTGCGGCGGACGCGGGCATAGGCGGCGCCGGGGTCGGCGTCCTGGCGCAGCGGGTCGGGGCCGAGGCGCTCGTGCACGGCCCGCTTCTCGCCGTCCGTGATCAGGGCGCAGGTGGTGGGGCCGCGCAGGTCGACGTACGACGTCGCGTTCGCGAGGCGGAGCCGGACGGTGTCGGCCGGCGGGGGTGCGGGGGCCGGACCGAAGTCGACCTTGCCGAACAGGCCGAGGTGGATGTGGACCCAGTCGGCGTCCCGGAACCCCAGGAAGAGGTGTTTGCCGTGGGCCTCGGTGCGGGTGAGTTCCGCGCCGTTCAGGAGCCCGGCGGCATCCGAGAACTTGCCCTGGGGACTGGTGACGAGCGTGGGCGTGCCGGTGAAGCGGTCGGCGTAGTCCGACGCCAGCCTGTGGATCGTGTGCCCCTCCGGCACGGTGCCCTTTCCTCCAGTCCCCGAGGATGTCAGCCCTGCTGCGGGTGGTGCGCCGGGATGGGGGGCAGCTCGCCCGTCTTCTCGTAGTCCGCCAGCATGTCGATGCGGCGGATGTGGCGCTCGTCACCGGAGAACGGGGTGTTGAGGAAGATCTCGACGAACTTCGTCGCCTCCTCCTGGGTGTGCATCCGGGCGCCCACGGCGACGACGTTGGCGTCGTTGTGCTGGCGGCCGAGTGCGGCGGTCTCCTCGCTCCAGGCCAGGGCCGCCCGAGCGCCCTTCACCTTGTTCGCGGCGATCTGCTCCCCGTTGCCGGAGCCGCCGATCACGATGGCGAGGGAGCCGGGGTCCGCCACCGTGCCCTCGGCGGCGCGCAGGCAGAACGGCGGGTAGTCGTCCTGGGCGTCGTAGATGTGGGGCCCGCAGTCGACGGGCTCGTGCCCCGCCGCCTTGAGCCATTCGACGAGGTGGTTCTTGAGTTCGTAGCCCGCATGGTCGGAGCCGAGATACACGCGCATGGGACGAGTGTGACACGCCCGCACAGGGCGGGCAGCTTCGGGTATCGACCCTGACAAATGTGACGTACACCATAGAACCTGAGGGAAACCTCAAGTAACAATCCGGAATCAGAGGTTCCCGAATTCGATCCCCTCGGATTCACTGGACCGCCTCGCACACCGCTGTGCGAGGTCTCGTACTTAGCGTCCCCCTCCGCACCAGGACGGGCCCGCTCGTACGAGGTACGCACCACCGGCGCAAAGGAAATCCGTCCCCATGACCCCTGGTTCCGGACTTCAAGCAGGCCTCAAAAATCGTCACCTGTCGATGATCGCCATCGGTGGTGTGATCGGTGCCGGACTCTTCGTCGGCTCCAGCTCGGGCATCGCCACGGCGGGCCCCGGCATCCTGCTGTCGTACGCCCTCGTCGGCACCCTCGTCGTCCTCGTCATGCGCATGCTCGGCGAGATGTCCGCCGCCAACCCGACCTCCGGGTCCTTCTCCGCGCACGCCGACCGTGCCCTCGGCCGCTGGGCCGGGTTCTCCATCGGCTGGCTGTACTGGTTCTTCTGGGTCGTCGTGCTCGCCGTGGAGGCGACCGCCGGCGCCAAGATCCTCGAGGGCTGGATACCGGCCGTCCCGCAGTGGGGCTGGGCCCTGATCGTGATGGCCGTCCTGACGGCCACGAACCTGGTCTCCGTCGGCTCCTACGGCGAGTTCGAGTTCTGGTTCGCGGGCATCAAGGTCGTGGCGATCGGCGCGTTCATCGTCGTCGGTGCGCTGGCCGTCTTCGGCGTCCTGCCGGGCGCGCACAGCGACAAGGCGGGCGTCAGCAACCTGACCGCCCACGGCGGCTTCCTGCCGCACGGTCCCGGCGCGATCCTGACCGGTGTGCTGCTGGTCGTCTTCTCCTTCATGGGCAGCGAGATCGCCACCCTGGCGGCCGGCGAGTCGGAGAACCCGCAGCGCGCGGTCACCAAGTCGACCAACAGCATCATCTGGCGTATCGGCGTCTTCTACCTGGGCTCGATCCTCGTCGTGGTCTGCCTGCTGCCGTGGAACGACCCGTCCATCGCCACGCAGGGCTCGTACGTCGCCGCGCTGAACTCGCTGAACATCCCGCACGCCGGCGAGATCATGAACTTCATCGTGCTGACCTCGGTGCTGTCCTGCCTCAACTCCGGCCTGTACACGGCCTCCCGGATGGCGTTCTCGCTCGGCCAGCGCGGTGACGCGCCGAAGGCCTTCGCGCGGACCAACGCCCGCGGTGTGCCGATGGCGGCGATCCTCGCCTCCGTCCTCTTCGGCTTCCTCGCCGTCTTCTTCAACTACGAGTTCCCGGACACCGTCTTCCTCTTCCTGGTCAACTCCAGCGGCGCGGTGGCCCTGTTCGTGTGGCTGGTGATCTGCTTCTCGCAGCTGCGCATGCGGCGGATCATCCAGAAGGAGGCCCCGGAGAAGCTCGTCGTGAAGATGTGGCTGTACCCGTACCTGACCTGGGCCACGGCCGCGCTGATCGTCTTCGTCCTCGGCTACATGCTGACCGACACGAAGGGCGAGAGCAGTGGTCGTACGACCGTGCTGCTGTCGCTCGGCGTGGCCGCCGCGGTGATCATCACCTCCCTGATCAAGGAGAAGGTCGCCGCGAAGAAGCGCCCGGCTGCCGCCGTGGAGGACCAGGCCGACAAGGTCTCCGTCGGCTGAGCCGTCGCCCGGCCACGTGAGACACGTGAGCCACATGAGAGGGGAGGGAGCCCGGAAACGGGCTCCCTCCCCTCTCGCACGTCCCGGGCGCCGCGACCCTGGCCCCCGTCGGCCGGCGCCGGAATCCGGGCATGGGGCACGGCAAGGGGCACCGCATGGGGCACGGCAAGGGGCACGTTCACGTGGACGCCAGGCACCCGGCATCCTGCATCCGGCCCCCGCGCCTCCAATCCCCCGCGCCCCCCGATCCCCGATCCCCCGCACCCCCGCGAAGTGCGCCACGAGGGTGCGGCCCCGCACGGCTCACACCGCGCTCCGGCCGGACATGACGGTGGGGCGGGCGCCGTTCCCGGCACCCGCCCCACCGTCATGTCATGTCTCGGAAGCGTCAGCGCTTGCCGACGAGCTTCCAGGCGGTGGGCAGCGCGCCCATCGCCAGGGCGGCCTTCACGGCGTCGCCGATGAGGAACGGCACGAGGCCGGCCGCGACGGCCTGGGACGCCGACATGTGCGCGGAGAGGGCCAGGTAGGGGACGCCGACGGCGTAGATGACCGCCTCGCCGAGGACCATCGCGCCGGCCATGCGCAGCGGGGAGCGGTCGGCGCCGCGACGGGCGAGAGCGCCCACGGCGGCGGAGGCCAGCAGCATGCCGAGGATGTAGCCGAAGGACACGCCGGCACCCGAGGTGCCGCCCGCGAACCACGGCACGCCGGCGATGCCGGCCACGGCGTACAGGGCGAGGGAGAGGAAGCCGCGGCGGGCGCCGAGCGTCGTGCCGACGAGCAGCGCGGCGAAGGTCTGACCGGTCACCGGCACCGGGGAGCCGGGCACCTGCACCGACAGCTGGGCCGCGAGGCCGGTGAGGGCGGCGCCGCCGAGCACGAGGGCCACGTCGCGCACGCGGGACGCGGGAAGGAGGTCGGCAAGGACGGCACCGGGGCGGGCGGTGACGGTGGCGGTGCTCATGTGGACTCCGCAAGTGTGGGCACAGGGGGACACGTTGACGCTATACCGGTGCGCGCACGCTGATCACCGTCAGCGATCGACAAAGGCGGAGACGACGGCTTGGTCGGCTTCATACAAAGATCCCTGGTCACACCGGGCGGGAAGTGATACCCGTCACTGCGGACGGGAGGCCTCCCGCACGTCGGCGCGGCGGGCGCGTGACTGTAGGTACCCTCCAAACAGGCCTTGCGCCCCGTTCCTCGGCCGCCCCTGCCCGTCTACCGCACTGGACCAGCCGCGCCCATGCCCAGCACCACCGCTCCCGTCGAGACTCCCCGGCAGCAACGGGAGGGCACCGCCCTCTCCTCCGGCCTCAAACAGCGCCACCTGTCGATGATGGCCCTGGCCGGCGTGATCGGCGCGGGCCTGTTCGTCGGCTCCGGCGCGGGTATCGCCGCCGCCGGCCCCTCGATCGTCCTCGCCTACACCCTCTCCGGCCTCCTCGTGATGCTCGTGATGCGGATGCTCGGCGAGATGTCGGCGGCCTATCCGTCGTCGGGTTCCTTCTCCGCGCACGCCGGACGGGCGATCGGTCCGTGGGCCGGCTTCGCCACCGGCTGGTCCTTCTGGATCCTGCAGTGCACCGTGGTCGGCCTGGAGGGCATCGGCGCCGCGCACATCGTCACCGGCTGGCTGCCCGGCACCCCGCAGTGGATGTGGGTGGCCCTCTTCATGGCCGTCTTCTGCGGCACGAACCTGGCCGCCGTGAAGAACTTCGGCGAGTTCGAGTTCTGGTTCGCCGCGCTGAAGGTGGGCGCGATCGTGCTCTTCCTGGCCCTGGGCGCGCTGGCCATCGCCGGTGTCCTGCCGGGCACGGACGCGCCCGGCGCGTCGAACCTGACCGACTTCCTGCCCCACGGCGGCCAGGGCCTGGTGATCGGCATACTCGCCTCGGTGTTCGCGTACGGCGGCCTGGAGACGGTCACCATCGCGGCGGCGGAGTCGGAGAACCCGGCACAGGCCGTGGCGAAGGCCGCCCGCACCGCGATGTGGCGCATCGCGCTGTTCTACATCGGTTCGATGGCGGTCGTCGTCACGCTCGTCCCGTGGAACTCCGAGGAGGTCGTCGAGAAGGGCCCGTACGTCGCCACCCTCGACCACCTGGGCATCCCCGGTGCCGGTCAGCTCATGAACGTGGTGGTGCTGGCGGCCCTGCTGTCGGCGATGAACGCCAACATCTACGGCGGCTCGCGCGTCGCGTACTCCCTGGTCGAGCGCGGTCAGGGACCGAAGGCACTGGGCCGGGTGACCGGAGGCGTCCCGCGCACCGCGGTCCTCGTCTCCTCCGCCGTCGGCTTCTGCTGCGTGCTGCTCAGCTACTGGCGGCCGAAGGACATCTTCCCCTGGCTGCTGAACGTGATCGGCGCGGTCACCCTCGTCATCTGGATCGTGATCGCGGTCTCCCAGCTGGTGCTGCGCCGCCGCCTGGAGCGGGAGGAGCCCGAGCGGCTGGTCGTACGGATGTGGGCGTTCCCGGTCCTCACCTGGGTGGCGCTGGCCGGCATGGCCGCGGTCTTCGTCCTGATGGCCCGCCAGCCGGACACCCGCGTGCAGCTGTACTCGAGCGGCGCGACGACCCTGTTCCTGGCCGTCGTCGGATACCTCTGGCAGCGGGCACGTGCCCGGCGCTGACCCGCGCCACCCCCGCTCGACACGAAGGCCCCCACGGACGACACGTGGGGGCCTTCCCTCATGCGCAGGGCACGTTGAGGGAGAGCAGCGCGGTCTGTTCCCCGGTGATCCTGATCTCGGTGACGGCCGCGTTGGCCAGGCGTGGCAGGACACGGCGGTACTCGGCGAGCGGGATGTGCAGGAGGGAGCAGAGGGTCAGGCGCAGGAGGGTGTTGTGGGCGACGACCAGAACCCGCTCTCCGGGGTGCGCGGCGGCGATCCGGCGCAGGGCGGCCGTCCCCCGCCGGGCCGCCGCCGTGGGGTCCTCGGCGCCGGGGAAGGGGTGGGCCACCGGGTCGGCGCGGAAGGCCTCCGCCGCCTGCGGGTGCTCCGCCCCGAACTCGGCGAGGGTGCGGCCCTCCACCACCCCGAAGTCGCATTCCCGCAGGTCGTTTTCGCGGTGCGGGGTGAGGTCCAGGGCGCGGCAGGCGGGCTCGGCGGTGATGACCGCCCGTGACACCGGCGAGGTCCAGATCGCGTCCACGGGGTGGGCGGCCACCCAGCGGCCGAGCGCCTCGGCCTGGGTGCGCCCGGTGTCGGTGAGGGCGACATCGCTCACCCCCGCGTACCGGTTCTCGGCATGCCAGACGGTCTGGCCGTGACGGGCGAGCAGGAGCGTGGTCGGCTTGGCCATGGGGGCAGTATCCCGGGTTCCGGGTCCTGGCGGGCCGGAGTCGCCCGCGTGAGCCGGTACCGACCGCGTGGACCGGTGCCACCCACGTGAGCCGGTATCGCCCGCGTCGGGCGTGCGGGGTCGCGTCGGGCGTGCGGGGGTCGCGTCGGGCGTGCGGGGTCGCGTGGGGCGTGCGGGGGCCCGGGGGCGAGCCGGCCGTACCCGCTGCCCGGCCCCGCCCGGAGCCTCAGTCCGGCTCCCCCTGCCGGAGCCGGTCCCGTGCGTGTGCCGCCACCGGGCCCGGCAGCCACCCCCGGGACTCCAGCTCCCCCACCAGCCGGGCGTACGGCTCGGCGAAGCGGGCCGTGCGGGTGGGGCGGGGTTCGACGGTCGTGCCCGGGCCGGTCATCGCGCGGGCCGCGGCGGCCAGCGTGGGCGCGGCGCCGGTGCCGTGCGCGGCCAGGACCGCCATGCCCAGGGCGGGTTCCGTCTGCCGGGGCACTCTGACCGGGCGGCCGAGGACGTCGGCGCGAAGCTGGGTCCAGTAGGGGCTGCGGGCCGCGCCGCCGGTGAAGGTGAGGGGGCCGTCGAGAGGGGCGCCGAGGTGGTGGAGGTAGTCCAGGCAGAGGCGTTCGGTGAAAGCGACGCCCTGGAGGAGGGCCGCCCAGAGGTCGGCGTCCGAGGCCGGGTCGCCGAGGAGCAGGGAGGTCGCCTGCGGGGCGCGGAAGGGGAAGCGTTCGCCCGGTGAGACCAGGGGGTAGGCGATCGCGCCCGAGGGCTCGAAGGCGGCGGCCGCGGCGTCCAGCGCGGCCGCGTCGGCTCCCGGGAAGCGGGCCGTGAGGACTCCGGCGCCCACGCTGGAGGCGCCGCCGGGCAGCCAGGTGCCGTCCGGGGCACGGTGGTTGTAGACCACGCCGGCCGGATCGCGTACCGGCTCGGCGGCGGCACCCTTCAGCACCAGGGTCGTCCCGAGGACGGAGTTCCAGGCGCCCTCGCGCAGCGCCCCGGAGGCGATCTGGGCCGCGCAGCCGTCCGTCATGCCCGCGATGACGGGGGTGCCCGCGGGGATGCCGGTGGCGTCGGCGGCGGCCGGGCAGACCTCGCCGAGCCGGGTGCCGGGGCGGACGACGTCCGGGAGGGTGCCCTCGGGAAGCCCGGTGAGGCCGGGCCAGCGGTCGCGCTCGACGTCGTACGCCGTCTTCAGGGCGTGGCTGGAGTCGGCGGGCACGGGCCGGCCGACGAGCCGGGCGTTGATCACGTCGGGCTGGTGCAGGAGGCGGCCGGGGCCGTGGTGGTCGGTGAGCCAGCGCGCCTTGGGCAGCGCCCAGCTGTCCTGCACCTCGACTCCGGCCGCGCGCAGGCCCGCCGCCTCGGCCGCCGCCCGGCCGTCGTCGTACATGAGCGCGGGGGTCGTCGGCCGGCCGGAGGCGTCGGCGAGCAGGACCGTCCCGGAGGTCCCGCACACCGCGAGGCCGCCCACCCGCGCCCGCGTGTCCCGCAGCGCGCCCCGGCAGGCCACGCACACCGCCTCCCACCACTCCCCCGGGTCCTGTTCGTGCCGCGCGCCCTCCCGCCGGTCGCGCCGCAGGGGTGCCGAGCCGCTGCCCACGACAGTCCCGTCGGCCGTCACGAGCAGGGCGCGCACCCCCTGGGTGCCGAGGTCGATCCCGAGCCACGCCAACGCCATCACGCCTCCCGCACTTCGCGACCGGCCATGTGAACTTCCCACGCTCCTCCGAGATTTTCCCCTGATTTCCCCGTGCGCAAGGGATTGACGGCCAACCTTCGCCGTTCCACCCTCTGTTGTCGAGTCGCTTCATCGTGTTAACCCCGCCCGGCCCCACCGCCCCACCGGAGGTCACGGATGGACAGGCACGTGCACGACCGCCGGCGCTTCCTCACCCTCGCCGGCTCCCTCGCCGCCGCCACCGCGACGGCCCCGCTGCTGTCCGCCTGCGGTACCGGATTCGGCGGCAACGACGCGGACAAGGACGGCGGTTCGGCCGCGGACGACGTCACCGGCTCCTTCGGCTGGAAACGGGAGAAGGGCAAGACCGTCAAGGCGCTGCTCAACAAGCACCCCTACACGGACGCGTTGATCGCCGACCTGAAGTCCTTCACCGAGAAGACCGGCATCGAGGTCCAGTACGACGTCTTCCCCGAGGACAACTACTTCGACAAGCTCACCGTCGACCTGTCCAGCGGGCGCGCCTCCTACGACGTCTTCATGCTCGGCGCCTACATGGTGTGGCAGTACGGGCCACCGGGCTGGCTGGAGGACCTCGGTCCCTGGATGCGCAACTCGGCGGCCACCGGCGCCGAATGGGACCAGGCCGACTTCTTCCCGAACCTCCTGCGGGCCGACCAGTGGTCGCTGAAGGCCGGGGCTCCCCTCGGACAGGGCGGGCAGTACGCGCTGCCGTGGGGGTGGGAGACCAACGTGGTCGCCTACAACACCGAGGTGTTCCGGAAGCTGGGACTCAAACCGGCCGACTCCTTCGACGAGTTGCGCGAGCTGGCGGGCGCGATCAAGAAGCGGGCGCCCGGGGCCGGCTATGACGGCATGTACGGGATCGCCGTACGGGGGTCGCGGAGCTGGGCCACCATCCACCCCGGGTTCATGACGATGTACGCCCGCAACGGGC
The DNA here is from genome assembly GCF_036347055.1 of Streptomyces sp. NBC_00820. Lineage (NCBI taxonomy): Bacteria > Bacillati > Actinomycetota > Actinomycetes > Kitasatosporales > Streptomycetaceae > Streptomyces > Streptomyces sp. NBC_00820. The sequence continues at coordinate 2,989,388 of NZ_CP108882.1, forward strand.
TGCGCGACTTCACGGTCACGGACGGAAAGCTCACCCCCGCGATGAACACCCCGGAGGCCGTCGCCTTCACCGAGGACTGGGCCCAGATGGTGAAGCAGGGCGGGCCGCCGTCCTGGACGTCGTACTCCTGGTACCAGTGCTCCAGCGATCTCGGCGCGAAGAAGGCCGGGATGCTCTTCGACGCGGACACGGCCGCCTACTTCCAGGCCGTGAAGGGGGCGAGCCCGGCCTCCGGGAAGATCGCCTTCCATCCGGGGCCGAAGGGGCCGGACGGCTCGCTGGCCACCAACATGTGGATCTGGTCGCTCGGCATGAACGCCAGGAGCCGTCGCAAGAGCGCCAGTTGGCTGTTCCTGCAGTGGGCCACGGGCAAGGAGCACCTGCGCAGGGCCGCGCTGACCGGCGACCACATCGACCCGGTGCGCAGGTCGATCAGCCAGGACGCGGCGTACAAGGACAAGATGGGGCACCTGCCGGGCTTCATCGAGACCTTCGAGACGGTCGTGGACCAGACGAAGATCCAGTTCACCCCGCAGGCCCAGTTCTTCGACGCCACCACCAGCTGGGCGGCCGCCCTCCAGGAGATCTACGGCGGCGCGGGCGCGCGGTCGGTGCTGGACAAGCTGGCGGACGGCCTGAAGTCCAGGGTGGGGTGAGGGGCGATGAGCCGGCGGACCGCCCTGCGGCCGTACCTCCTCGTCGTCCCGGCGCTGCTGCTGACCTGCGGGATCCTCTACCCGTTCGGACTCGGCCTGTACTACACGCTGTTCGACTTCTCGGCGAGCAAGCCGCGGCCGGACATGGTCGGCCTGCACAACTACGCGACCGTGTTCACCGAGGACGCGTTCTGGAACTCGGCCTGGGTGACGGTGCTGTACGCCGTCGGCGCGGCCGGCGTCGAGACCGTGCTCGGCGTGTCGGTCGCCCTGCTGCTGCACCGTTCCTCGCTGCTGGGGCGGGTGCTGGAGAAGATCCTGATCCTGCCGCTGATGATCGCGCCGGTGATCGCCGCGATCATGTGGAAGCTGATGCTCCAGCCGTCGGTCGGGGTGGTGAACCACCTGCTGAAGCCCTTCGGGCTCGGCGGGGTGCAGTGGACGGACACCCCGACGGGTGCCCTGTTGTCGTCGATCGCCGTGGACGTCTGGGTCTACACCCCGTTCGTGGCGATTCTGGCGCTGGCCGGTCTGCGGTCGCTGCCCGCCTCCCCGTTCGAGGCGGCGGCCGTGGACGGCGCCGGCCGCTGGTACACCTTCCGGCGGCTGACCCTGCCGATGCTGTGGCCGTACGTGCTGGTCGCGGTGATCTTCCGGTTCATGGACTCGCTGAAGGTGTTCGACATCATCTACGCCCTGACCGAGGGCGGTCCCGGCGACTCGACGGTGGTGCTGCAGATCCGCGCCTACCTGGAGGCGATCCGCTTCCAGCGGTACTCCTTCGGGATCAGCTACACGATCGTGCTGTGGGCCGTGGTGTACCTGGCGGCGATGGTCCTCGTCCGGTATCTGGGGCGGATCCAGCGGAAGGCGGCCGAGGCCAGGTGACCCGTCGTGAGCGCCGCCGGGCGGCGTACCGGACACGGCTGCCGGGGTGGCTGGCCGACGCCGCACTGCTGCTCTACTTCGTCTTCGCGCTGTTCCCGGTCGCCTGGATGGTGATCCTCTCCCTGAAACCCGCCGACCAGCTCTTCAGCACCTACTTCTCCTTCACCCCGACCCTGGACGGCTACCGGACCGTGCTGGGCGGCGACGAGGGCATCCCGTTCACGCGGTTCTTCGTCAACAGCCTGGTGGTGTCGGTCGGCGCGGTCGCGCTGTCGCTGGTGGTCGGGCTGCCGGCGGCGTACGCCTCGGCGCGCTGGCGGTTCCGGGGCTCGGAGAACCTGATGTTCACGCTGCTGTCGTTCCGGTTCGCGCCCGAACTCACCGTGATCATCCCGCTGTTCGTGCTCTACCAGAAGCTCGGCCTGTTCGACACCTACGTCGGCATGGTGTGGGTGCTGCAACTGGTCACGCTGCCGCTGGTGGTGTGGATCATGCGGTCGTACTTCGCCGATCTCACCCCGGAGCTGGAGCAGGCGGCCCTGCTGGACGGCTACTCCCGCAAGCAGGCCTTCTTCAAGGTGGCGCTGCCGCTGGTGCGGCCCGGCATCGCGGCCGTGTCGCTGCTGGCATTCATCTTCGCCTGGAACAACTTCGTCTTCCCGCTCATCCTCACCTCCAGTTCCGCGCAGACGGTGACCGTCGGCGCGCTGTCCTTCCTCGGCGGCGACCGGCCCAAGTACAACCTCACGGCCGCGGCCGCGCTCGTCTCCGTCGTACCGCCGCTGCTGCTCGCACTGACCATCCAGCGGTATCTGGTGCGGGGACTGTCCTTCGGGGCGGTGAAGTCATGAGCATCGCGCTGCGGGACGTGACCAAGGCGTTCGGCCGGACCACCGCCCTCGACGGGCTCGGACTCCAGGTGGCGGAGGGCGAGTTCTTCTGTCTGCTCGGGCCGTCCGGCGCGGGCAAGACGACCACGCTGAAGACGGTCGCCGGTCTGGTGCGGCCCGACTCCGGCAGCGTCGAGATCGACGGCCGGGACATGCGGGACGTGGAGCCGTACGACCGCGGTGTCGCCATGTGCTTCGAGAGCTACGCTCTCTATCCGCACCGCTCGGTGTACGACAACCTGGTCTCGCCGCTGCGCTCCCCGCGCCACCGGCTGCCCGCCGCCGAGGCCCGGGAGCGGGTGGGGACCATCGCCGAGCTGCTCGGCATCGGCGCGCTCCTTGACCGGTCCGTGGGCCAGTTGTCCAACGGGCAGCGGCAGCGGGTCGCGCTCGGCCGGGTGCTGGTCCGGCCTGCCCGTGCCTTCCTGCTCGACGAGCCCCTCTCCCACCTCGACGCCAAGCTGCGTCAGCAGATGCGGGCCGAGCTGAAGGCGATCGGGGCGGTGCGGCGGACCACCACGCTGTACGTCACCCACGACGCGGTGGAGGCGCTGGCCCTCGGGGACCGGATCGGGGTGATCCGGGACGGGCGGATCGTGCAGACCGGCACCCGGGAGGACATCTGGTACCGGCCCCACGACACCGAGGTCGCGCGTGCCTTCGGGCGGCCCCGGATCAATCTGCTGCCGGGGACGGTGGTGGACGCGGACGCGTCCCGGCCGGGATCACGGCAGGGCTCACGGCCGGACTCACGGCAGGGCTTCCCGTCGGCCTTCCCGTCGGTCTTCCGCACGGCGGACGGCGCCGTCGAGCTGCCGCTGCCGGTGCGGGTGCCGGTCGGTACCGAGGTCCTGATCGGCGTACGCCCCCGGGACGTCTCGCTGACCGGCGACGGGTACCGGCTCGCGGGGACCGTCTACGTCACCGAGGTGCTCGGCCGCTCCGTCGAGGTGACCGTGCGCGTCGGCGGCCATCACCTGTCGCTCGTCGCGTCCCGGAGCGAGGCGGCCGGGCTGCGTCCCGACGACCCGGTCAGCCCGGCCGTACGGCCGGAGAACCTGCTGGTGTTCGAGGCGGACCGGCCGGGCCGCCCGGGCCTGCGGACGGGGACGGGGACGGGGACGGGGACGGGGAAACCATGACCGGTGGCGGCGCGCACGTGCAGCAGGGGCCCGCGGCCCGGCAGGCCGCCCTGGCCGAACGGGTCCTCGCCGAGGGCTCGGCCACCGCGGCCGACCTGGCCGAGCGGTTCGGGGTGAGCCTGATGACGATCCACCGTGACCTGGACGAGCTCGAACGGCAGGGCGTCGTGAGGAAGTTCCGGGGCGGGGTGACGGCGCAGCCGTCCGGGGTGTTCGAGTCGAACGTGCAGTACCGGCTGAAGAGCATGCTCCCGCAGAAGGCCGCGCTCGCCGAGCGGGCGCTGAAGTCCGTCGAGCCCGGTATGGCGATCCTCCTCGACGACTCCACCACCGCCCTGGAGATAGCCCGCCGGCTCCGCCTCGGCGCGATCACTCCGCTCACGGTGGTCACCAACTTCCTGGAGGCGGTCAACCTCCTCGCCGGCCGGCGCGGCATCCGGCTGATGGCGCTCGGCGGCGACTACGATCCGCTGCACTCCTCCTTCCTCGGGGTGTCGTGCGTGGAGGCGGTACAGCGGCTGCGGGTGGACGTGTGCTTCACGTCGACGTCGGCCGTGCGCGGCGGCTACGCCTACCACCAGGAGCAGCACATCGTCTCCGTGAAGCGGGCGATGCTCGACTCCGCGGAGCGCAACGTGCTGCTGGTGGACCACACCAAGCTGAGCCGGTCCGCCCTGCACCAAGTGGCCCCGCTCTCGCGCTTCGACCTGCTGCTGGTGGACGACGGGGCGTCCCCCGGGGAACTGCGCGGCCTGGAGGAGCACAAGGCGTGCTACGAGGTGTGCGCCACGGAGCCGGGGGGAGGGCGATGACCGCGCTGGAACTGCGTGAGCTGCGCAAGACCTACCGTTCGCGGGGCCGTCCGGCGGTGGAGGCGGTCCGGGGTCTGGACCTGAGCCTGGAGCCGGGCGAACTCCTCGGGCTGCTGGGGCCGTCCGGCTGCGGGAAGTCCACCACGCTGCGGATGATCGCGGGCCTGGAGACGGTGACCGGCGGGGACATCCTGGTCGGCGGTGCCTCGGTGGTGGGGCAGCCCGCGCGGCGGCGGAACATGGGGGTCGCCTTCGAGAACTACGCGCTGTACCCGCCGCTGACGGTCGCGGAGAACCTGGCCTTCGGGCTGAGGGCGCGGCGCGCGAGCGCCCGGGGCGACGTGCGCCGCAAGGTCGCCGGCATCGCCGAGCGGGTCGGCCTCACCGACGTCCTCGACGCCCGCCCGGCCGGACTGTCCAGCGGGCAGAAGCAGCGGGTGTCCCTGGCCCGCGCGCTGATCCGCGAGCCGGACGTCCTCCTCCTGGACGAGCCGCTGTCCCATCTGGACGCCGCCCAGCGCGACACCACGCGGCGCGAACTCAAGCGCATCCAGCGCGACCTGGGCCACACCACGATCCTGGTCACCCACGACCAGGAGGAGGCCCTCTCCCTCGCCGACCGGATCGCCGTCATGCGCGACGGTGTGATCGAGCAGCTCGGCACTCCCTACGAGATCTACGACAGCCCGGCCACCGCCTTCGTGGCGGACTTCGTCGGGGAGCCCGCGATCAACCTGCTGCCCGGCACCGCCACCGCCGACGGCCACGCCCGCCTCTCCGCCGGGGTGCGGATCGCGCTGCCGGTTCCGGTGGCCGAGGGACGCCCGGTGCTGGTCGGCATCCGTCCCGAGGACCTGGCCCTCGCCGGGGCCGACGGCATCCCGGCCCGGGTGGTGGCCCACGAGCCCCTGCTGGAGTGGGGCATCGCCACGCTGGCCCTCGACGGGGTCGAAGGGCCGCTGGTGGCCCTCACCGGGCCCGAGGTCCGCCTCGCGCACGACGAGCACGTCCGGGTGGCGGCCGGACTCACCCATGTCTTCGACGCCGAGACGGGAGCCTCCCTGCGATGACCCCGACCCCGATCAACCCGATGAACTCCACGGACCCGGACTCCACGGACCCGGACTCCGCGCAGTCGACGAACCCCACGCATTCGGCGACCCCGTCGGCCTCCGGGGACCGCGTACGAGTCGTGGCCGCCGGCGACCACTTCGTGCTGCCCTCCCTGATCGGGGAGGCGGTGGAGCACGAGGTGCCGGGCGCCTGCGCGGTGGACGAGCTGACGCTCGGCTGGCCCCTCGAACCCTTCGGCACGGTCGGCGAGGTGAGCGAGGCGAGCGACGCCGAGGAGGAGCTGATCGAGGCCCTGGCCGGGGCCCGGGTGCTGGTCACGCAGATGGGCCCGGTCACCGAACGCGTCCTCGCCGCGTGCCCGGAGCTGCGGCTGGTCGTGGTCTGCCGGGGCGGCCCGGTCAACGTCAACCTGGAGGCGGCCGAGCGGCACGGCGTCCGCGTGTGCTTCGCGCCCGGCCGCAACGCCACCGCCACCGCCGAGTTCACCGTCGGCCTACTGCTGGCCGCCCTGCGCCGCATCCCGCAGGCGCACGAACTCCTGGTCCGCCAGGGCAGTTGGGCCGGTTCGGCCTACTACACCTACGACCGCGCCGGCCTCGAACTGGAGGACCTGCCCATCGGCCTGATCGGGTACGGGGCGGTCGGCAGCCGGGTGGCGCGGGTGCTGTGCGCCTTCGGGGCGCGGGTGATGGTGTACGACCCCTACGCGCGCGGGGAGGTGCACGGGCTGCGGGTGTCCTCGCTGGACGAACTCCTCGGCCGTTCCCGGGTGGTCACGCTGCACGCCCGGCTGACCGCCGAGACGCGCGGCCTGATCGGCAAGCGTGAACTGGCGCTGCTGCCGCCCGGCGCGGTGGTGGTCAACGCGGCCCGGGGCCCGCTGCTGGACGAGGCCGCGCTGTGCGACGCGCTGGAGAACGGGCACCTGTCGGCGGCGGCCCTGGACACCTACGCGGACGAACCGCTCCCGGCGGACTCCCGGCTGCGCGCGCTGGCCGACCGGGTCGTCCTCACCCCGCATCTGGGCGGGGCCAGCCGTGAGGTGGCGCGGAAGGCCGCGCGGATCGCGGCCGCCGAGGTGGGGCGCTGGGTGCGCGGAGAGCCGCTCGCGCACTGTCTGACGTGAGCTGTCGGCGTGAGCTGTCTGACGTGAACTGTCCGGCGTGAGCTGGGACGCATGAGCTGGGCGGCGTGAGCTGGGCGGCACGGAGCCGGGCCGCGTGAGCTGTCCGGCACGGAGCTGGGACGCGTGAGCTGGGACGCATGAGCTGGGACGCATGAGCTGGGACGCATGAGCTGTCCGGCATGGAGCCGGGCATGAACTGGGGGGTGTGATGTTCGTCGGGATCGATGTCGGCACGTCCACGGTGAAGGCGGCCGCCTTCGACGCCACCGGGCGCGAACTCGCCGTGGAGGCGCGGCCGGTGGGCCTCGACCTGCGCGACGGGGTCGTGGAGCAGGACATGGAGGAGGTGTACGCGGCCGTCCTCGCCGTGCTGGGGGCGCTGACCGCGCGGGTGTCCGAGCCGGTGGAGCTGGCCGGGCTGACCGGGCAGGGCGACGGGGTGTGGCTGGTGGACGCGGCGGGGCGCCCGGTACGGCCGGCGGCCTCCTGGATGGACGGCCGGGCCCATGACCTGGTGGACGGGTGGCTGGCGGACGGCACGTTCGAGACCGTCTTCCGGCGCACCGGCGGCGCGATGTTCCCGGGCTCTCCCGGCCCGCTGCTGGCCTGGCTGGACCGGCACGAGCCGAAGTCCCTTGACGCGGCGGCCGCGGCGGTCTACTGCAAGGACATGGTCTTCCAGCGGCTGACCGGCGGGGAGAGGGCGGTGACGGACGTGTCGGACGCCTCGATGCCGTTCCTGGACCCGCGCACTCGGACGTACGACAACGGGGTCGTGGAGCTCCTCGGCCTGACCCGCCGCCGGGGCCTGCTCGCCCCGGTCAGCGACCCGGTGGCGACGGGCGAAGTGGCCGGTGGCACTGCCGGCGGGGCCGCCGCCGCGGGGCCGGCCCCGGGTCCGGAGCCGGAGTCGGAGTCGGGGCTGCCGCCCGGGACCCGGCTGGCGAACGGCCCGTACGACCTGCCCGCCTGCGCGCTCGGCGCGGGGGTCACCGAGCCCGGCGACGGCCTGCTGATCGTCGGGACCTGTCTGGCGAGTCTGGTCGCCACCACCGAGCTGGACCTCGGCGGCGAACCGGCGGGGCTGTTCATCTCCACCGACCGGCCGGGCCACTGGCTGCGCGCGATGCCCGCGATGGTCGGCACGGCGGCCCTGGACTGGGTGCTGGGGACCACCGGTGTCCGGCACCAGGAGGTCGACGGCCTGCTGGCCGCGACACCGCCCGGCGCCCACGGGGTGCGGGTGCTGCCGTACTTCGCGCCCTCGGGCGAGCGGGCCCCGTTCGTGGAGCCCCGGCTGCGGGCCGAACTGACCGGGGTGTCCCTGGAGTCGACGCCGGCCGACCTGATCCGCGCCACCTGCGAGGGCATCGGCTACGCGGCCCGGCACTGCCTGGCGGCGGCGGGCCTGACCGGGACGCTCGCGGTGTGCGGCGGCGGCACCCGCAGCCCCGCCTGGATGCGGCTGCTGGCCGACGTGCTGGGCCGCCCGCTGCGGGTGGTCGAGGGCGAGGTCGGCGCCCGGGGCGCGGTGCTCGCGGCGGCCGAGCGGTACGGCGTCGCGCTGGACACGGCGGCCTGGACCGAGCCGACGCTGGTCGTGGAGCCGGACGCGGAACGGGCGGCGTACTACGCGAAGGGGTACGAGGAGCACCTGCGACGGCTGGCCGAGGCACGGGACCGGGCCCGGCGCTGAGCGGCGCCGGGCCCGGAGGGCTTCCCCCGGACCCGGGCCCCGGGCAGCGGGAGGTGCGGCTCGCCGGGAGAGGCGTCTTACAGGTTGCTGAAGTCCGGGCCCTGGGTGCGGGTCCGCTTGATCTCGTAGAAACCCGGCACGGAGGCGACCGCCAGGGTGCCGTCCCACAGGCGGGCCGCCGCCTCGCCCTTGGGGGCGGGGGTGACGACGGGGCCGAAGAAGGCGATCTGCTCGCCGTCGGGGCCGGGGACCGCGATGACCGGGGTGCCGACCTCCTGGCCGACCTTCTCGATGCCCTCCTTGTGGGAGGCGCGCAGCTCGGCGTCGAACTCGAAGTCCTTCTGCTCGGCGTACTCGATCAGCTCGGCGGGCAGGCCCACGTCCGCGAGCGCACCGGCGATCGCCTCCAGCGTGGGGCCCTCGCCGTCGTTGTGGATGCGGGTGCCGAGGGCGGTGTAGAGCGGGCCGAGGACGTCCTCGCCGTGCTTCTGCCAGGCGGCGGTGGCCACGCGGACCGGCTGCCAGGCCTTGGTGGCGAGCATCTCCCGGTACTCCTCGGGCAGCTGGTCGATCTTGTCCTCGTTGAGGACGGCGAGGCTCATGATGTGCCAGCGGACCTCGATGTCGCGGACCTTCTCCACCTCCAGCACCCAGCGGGAGGTCATCCAGGCCCAGGGGCACAGCGGGTCGAACCAGAAGTCCACAGGGGTCTTGCCGGGCTGGGTCGCGGTCTCGGGCATGTCTCTCCTCGGAAAGAGTCGTTTGAAAGGGCAACATTCGGCCGCGCACCCCCATTCCCGGTACCGGCCCGGAATCCCTGATGTGTCATGTCAGGGGCGCATGGCAGGATCGGTCCTGTTCCGAAGGTTTTGAGGCGTCCAAGCGACCACGAGGGAGTGCCGCCCGTGCCCGGTGAGAATCTGTCCCGCGACGAGGCCCGGGAGCGGGCCGCCCTGCTGTCCGTCGACGGGTACGACGTGGCGCTCGACCTGCGCTCCGCCGTCGGCGACGGGAACGGGGACGGGGGTCCGCGTACGTTCCGCTCGGTGACCACGATCAGGTTCCGCTGCGCGGAGCCGGGCGCGTCGAGCTTCGCCGACCTGATCGCGCCGGGCGTCACCGCCGTCACGCTGAACGGCAGGGACCTCGACCCCGGCCAGGTCTTCGACGGCACCCGGATCCTGCTGGAGGACCTGGCCGCCGAGAACGAGCTGACCGTCGACGCGAGTTGCGCCTACTCCCGCACCGGCGAGGGCATGCACCGCTTCGCCGACCCCGAGGACGGCGAGGTCTACCTCTACACCCAGTACGAGCCGGCCGACGCCCGCCGCGTCTTCGCCAACTTCGAGCAGCCGGACCTGAAGGCGCCGTACCGCTTCGAGGTGCGGGCGCCCGAGGGCTGGACGGTGTGGAGCAACGGCGCCGGTGAACTCGTCGACGGGGTCTGGAAGTTCGCCGAGACGAAGCCGATCTCGACGTACATCACCTGTGTGGTGGCGGGGCCGTACCACTACGTGACCGACACCTACGAGCGCGTCTTCGACGACGGGACGAAGCTGGAGATCCCGCTCGGCGCGATGTGCCGCAAGGGTCTTGCGCCCTACTTCGACGCGGACGACGTCTTCCTGGTCACCAAGCAGGGCTTCGACTTCTTCCACGACCACTTCGACTACCCGTACCCGTTCGGGAAGTACGACCAGGCGTTCGTGCCCGAGTACAACCTCGGCGCGATGGAGAACCCGGGCCTGGTGACCTTCCGCGAGGAGTACATCTTCCGCGGGAAGGTGACGCAGGCGTCGTACGAGGCGCGGGCGAACGTCATCCTGCACGAGATGGCGCACATGTGGTTCGGCGACCTGGTCACCATGGAGTGGTGGGACGACCTGTGGCTGAAGGAGTCCTTCGCGGACTTCATGGGCACGTTCGCGAACGTGGGCGCGACCCGCTTCGAGGACGCCTGGATCACCTTCGCCAACCGGCGCAAGGCGTGGGCCTACCGCGCGGACCAGTTGCCCTCCACGCACCCCGTCACGGCTGACATCCGCGACCTCCAGGACGCCAAGCTCAACTTCGACGGCATCACGTACGCCAAGGGCGCCTCGGTGCTGAAGCAGCTGGTGGCGTACGTCGGCCAGGACGCGTTCCTGGAGGGCGCCCGCCGCTACTTCAAGCGCAACGCGTACGGCAACACGCGCCTGGGCGACCTGCTTTCGGCGCTGGCGGAGACCAGCGGCCGAGACATGACGGCATGGTCCCGCTCCTGGCTGCAGACGGCGGGCGTCAACTCCCTGACCCCGCAGGTGCTGCTGGACGCCGACGGACGGGTAGCGGAGCTGTCGGTGCTCCAGGAGGCGGCCGAGTCGCATCCGGAGCTGCGTCCGCACCGGGTGCGGGTGGGCCTGTACCGGCTCACCCCCGAGGGGAAGTTGGAGCGGTACTCCTCCAAGGAGTTGGACGTCGACGGTCCCCGCACGGTCGCCCCGTACGCGGCCGGCACCGAGGCCCCCGATCTCGTCCTGGTCAACGACGACGACCTGACGTACTGCAAGATCCGCTTCGACGAGACGTCACTGGCGACCCTGCGGGCGCACCTCGGCGACATCACCGACCCCCTCGCCCGCGCCCTGTGCTGGTCGGCGCTGTGGAACCTGACCCGGGACGGCCTGCTGCCGGCGCGGGACTTCATCGACCTGGTGCTGCGGTTCGCGGGCCGTGAGTCCGACATCGGCGTGCTCCAGATGCTGCACGCCTGGGCGGAGTCGGCGCTGGTGCACTACGCGGCGCCGGACTGGCGGCCGACGGGCGGCGAGGCGCTCTCCGAGGGCGCGCTGCGGGAGCTGCGGGCGGCCGGGCCCGGCAGTGAGCACCAGCTGGCCTGGGCGCGCTTCTTCGCGCGGGTCGCCTCCGGTGCGGGGGACCTCGCGCTGCTGAGCGGCCTGCTCGACGGCACGGAGACCGTGGAGGGCCTTGAGGTGGACCAGGAGCTGCGCTGGGCGTTCCTGGAGCCGCTGGCCGCCCACGGCGAGGCCGACGAGGCGGTCCTGGCGGCCGAACTGGCCCGCGACGACACGGCGTCCGGCAAGCGCCACCAGGTCCGCTGCCTCGCCGCCCGCCCCTCCGCCGCGGTCAAGGCGCAGGCGTGGGCGCAGGTCGTGGAGTCCGACGCCCTCTCCAACGCCCTGGTCGAGGCGACGATCGCGGGCTTCGACCGGTCCTCGCAGCGGGAGCTGACGGCTCCGTACGCGCAGAAGTACTTCGCGGCGATCGAGCGGGTGTGGGACGAGCGGTCCATCCAGATCGGCATCGACGTCGTACGGGGTCTGTTCCCCGGTTTCCAGGACCGCCAGGAGACGCTGGACGCGACGGACGCGTGGCTGAGCGCCCACGAGGACGCGGCCCCGGCGCTGCGCCGGCTGGTGCTGGAGGCGCGCGACGACCTGGCGCGGTCGCTGCGGGCGCAGGCGTGTGACGCGGGGGCGGCGAACGGCTGAACCCGCCGATCTCTGGCCTGAGCTTTCCCGCTCGGTGACCGTTACGGAATTCGGTCAATAACAGCCGTAACCCCTGGTCCAACCCATTCGGACCAGGGGTTTTCGGCGCCTACTCGGCATCCGAACACCCGTCCTTTAGTGCCGTCTTGTCCGCATTCCTCGACGGGTGTGTAACAGCGGTTAAAGGTGGGGCGGAGTGCGGGAATCCCGTCGCCATGACGCACGACACCCCGCTCTCCCCCCGCCCCCTCCGCCACCTCGCCGAGGTCCACCGCCGCGTCCTGTCGGCCGCCCAGCTCCGCGCCCACGGCGTGACGACGGCCGAGCTGCACGAGCAGTGCCGCCCCGGCGGCCCCTGGCAGCTGCTCCTGCCGAACGTGGTCCTGCTCCACCCCGGCGCCCCGACGAGCGAGGAGCGTCTGCACGGTGCCCTGCTGTACGCCACCCGCGAGTCCGCTCCGGGCGTCCCGGCCCAGCCCGGCGCCGACGGCCCGCACCGCCCGGTCTACCCGGAGGCGGCGATCACCGGCCTGGCGGCCCTGACCCTGCACGGCTTCTCGTCCACGCCGCCGCTTCCCTCCCTGGACCACGTCGACGTCCTGGTCCCGCGCCTGCGCCGGCTGCGCTCGACCGGGTACGTCCGCGTCCTGCGCACCCCCGACCTCCCGGCGCCCGTGGCCGTGACGGGCCTGCCAGTGGCACCGGTGCCGCGCGCCGTGGCGGACGCGGTCGCGGAGCTGACGGACGCGGACGCCGACGCGGTACGCCGGCTGCTGACCGAGGCGGTGCGCGGCGGCCACTGCGAGGCGGCCGTGCTGGTGCGCGAGCTGACCCGGGCCCGGCTGCTGACCCGCCCCCATGTGGTGGACGCCGTCGACTCCCTGCTGGCCGAGGGCCGCGCGATCGCCGAGGACCGCCTGTACGAGATGGTCGGCGCGTACGGCCTTCCCGACCCCGTCTGGAACGTCGACCTGCGCCTGCCCGGCGGCCCGCACCTCGGCGGCCTGGACGCCTACTGGCCCGAACAGGCGGTGGCGGTGGAGCTGGACACGCGGGCCCCGCGCCAGGACGAGGACGCCCTGTGGTCGGAGTACGCCCGCAAGCGCGAACACCTGGAGCGCCTCGGCATCACCGTCGTCCACATCACCCCCAAGAAGCTCCGGGAATCCATGGAACAGCAGGCCGCGGTGGTCCGTACGGCCCTGATGGCGTCCGGCGATCGCGACCCGGCCGCCTATGTCGTGGTGCTGCCCCGGTAGTGCCGGAAACGGTGATCCGGGAGCAGCGCGGGCGCGGGTGGCGCCCGGCCTGGGAAGCCTGGTGCGGCTACGCTGCTGATCCGGGAACGCATCCCGAGTTCCCGCACCGGCTGGACGGAGAACCGCAGGCCATGCATCCACGTTCCCCCGCTTCCGGACCCGCCCCCGTACCCGAAGCCGACCAGAAGACGGCCACCCCGCCGGCCAGAACCAGCGGACACACCGGACCCGCCGGACCCGCCGGGGCGGTGGCGACCGTCGCGCTGCGTCCCGTCGGTGAGACCGACCTGCCGATGCTGGCGCGGTTCCTCGTCGACCCCGCCGCGGCCGGCCCCTTCCAGTGGTACGGCTACGCGGACCCGGCACGCTTTCGCCGCCACTGGGTGGAGAACGGGCTGCTGGGGGAGGACGGCGGACAGCTGATCGTCATGGGCGACGGGCAGCCGGCCGGGTTCGTCGCCTGGCGGAGGGTGGTGGTCTCGCCGTCCTCCCACTGCTGGAACATGGGGGCCCAGCTGATGCCCGAGGCCTGTGGGCGCGGCATCGGCACCCGGGCCCAGCAGCAGCTCGTCCGTTACCTCTTCTCGAACACCCCCGTGATGCGGATCGAGGCGGACACCGAGGCCGGGAACGTCGCCGAGCAGCGGGCTCTGGAGAAGGCCGGCTTCACCCGCGAGGGCGTACGGCGTGCCATCGTCTTCCGGGACGGGAAGTGGCGGGACGGCATCTCCTACAGCGTGCTGCGCGACGACCCGCTGCCCGCCGGCGTGTGAGGCGCGCGGCGGCCGCCGGCCCTTCCGGCGTGTGAGGCGCGGCGGCCGTCAGCCCTTCTTCAGCACCAGCTCCGTGTTCCGGTCCGCCGCCGCTCCCGCGAGGGTCTTGTTGGCCCCGGGGGCGTTGAAGGACAGCTCCCGGTACAGGGCGGCCAGGCCCGTCTGGGTGAGGTCGGTGTAGTCGGTGCGGTGCGGGGCGGCGGACTCGATCAGGGTGGTGAAGAGGGAGAGCGTGCCGTCCTTGTTGTCCACCACCTCGACGACGCGGGCGAGCTGGGGGTGGTCGACGTGCGAGGCGGTGGAGATCTCCCAGAAGGAGCGGCCGCCCGAGGCCTTGTGCGGGGTGATGACGTTCTTGTGGATGTGCCCGTTCACCCAGGCCAGGACGCCCGGGTGCGCGCTCAGCACGGAGACGACCTCGGCGCCGTCGTGGCGCCGCTCGCCGGGGCGGGCCGGGTCGGAACGGGTGTTGGTCATCGTCTTGCTGGTGTGGTGGCTGAAGACGATCGCGTACGCGTCCTTGTTCTCCTTGAGCGTCCTGGCCAGCCAGGTCAGCTGGGCGGTGCCGATCGAGCCGTCGTAGTGGCCGCCGGCGTCGGTGGTGTCGAGGCTGATGCCGATGACGTCGCCGGAGACGCGGAAGGCGTAGTACTGGGTGCCCGCGTCGAGGTTGGCCGAGGAGTAGCCGTGGCCGGCCGGGCCGTGGCCCTGGTGGGCGGGGTCGAGGTGGGCCTTGAGGTAGTCGGCCTGGGTGTAGGGGGCCCGCTTCTCGTCCGGGGTGACGGAGCGCATGGCGCGGGCGTGGGCCCTGAGGAAGTCCCGGTAGCCGCCGCCCCTGGGGTCCTTGGCGTTCTTGATGGCGTCCTGGAGCTTCCTGGCGTCGGCTGCGGAGACGCTCATCAGTTTCTTGCCGCCGATGGCCGCCTCGGCGAGGTAGGGGTCGGCGTGGGAGCCGTAGCAGCCGAGCGGGAGGGCGTCGTGGTTGCCGACGGTGGAGTACCAGGGCAGGTTGAGGCCGGGGCTGCGCACCTCGCGTCCGGAGGCGGCCAGGAAGCCCTTCAGGTGCGGGAAGCCGAGTGCCTTGTCGCCGTCGCGGGTGGTGGAGTCGGGCTGCCAGTACAGCTTGAGGCCGCTGTTCTGCACGCCCTCGTAGTGCCGGGGGTCACCGGTGTTCGGGGTGATGCGGCCGCCGCTCATCACCTTCATGAACCACTCCAGTTCGGAGTGGGCGTTGTTGTCGGTGTTGTCGCCGGTGGTCATGACGAAGTGCAGCGGGGCTCCGGTGACGGGGGCGCCGCGCAGCGCGTTGACCCGCTCGACGAGTGAGACGGCGCCGGGCACGGTCAGCGCCTCGTGCGGGCGCCAGGCGTGCGGGTCGTGGGAGCGCAGGTACTCCAGGCGCAGCGGGTGCTGGACGTCCATCAGATGCAGGTCGGTGAACTGCACGAACGCGGCGAGCGCCGTACGGCGGTCCGCGCGCCCGGACTTGGCGGCGGCCAGCTCGCCGCGCACGACCCGCTTCCAGCCGGGGCCGTCGCCCAGGCGCCGGTAGCCGGAGCTGTTCCGGGGGGCGGCGACGGAGGCGAGCGTGGTGCCCTTGGTGTAGGGGGCGAGCGGGGCCGCCGGGGTGACCTTGCGGGAGGCGGCGACGGGCGCCTCGGAGGCCGCGGCGGCCTGGCTGTCGGTGGCGGCGGCGTGGCTGTCGGTGGGGTGCAGGGCGTAGCCGACGCCCGCGGAGAGGGTGACCGCTCCGGCGGCGGCGAGGACGGTACGGCGGTGGACCCCCGAAGCGGAGGTGACGACAGAGCGTGTGCGCGACATGGCGCGATCTCCCCGGGTGCGAACGCGTCGGCAGTGGTCGCGGGGCGGTCGCTCACACGAACTCCCCGCTCGCTCTGGATCGTTGGCAGCGGGGATGACCTGCGCGTGAACGGGGTGGCAACGGGCGACGCCGATCACCGTACGTGGATTACAGGCCACAGGTCGTGGTCACGGAGTGGAACGCGGACGGCCGGGGTCCGGTCACTCCTCGTTCATCTCCTGGGGTAGGGGGTGGGCCGAAGAGGTCAGATGGCCGGCCGGCGGGCGTTCGCGCCACAGGCGCAGCGCGCTGTCGACGAGCGGGATCCGGGTCAGGCCGGACAGGGCGTCCAGGTACTGCCAGGCGGCGAGGTCGGTGGAGCCGTCGACCTCGTTGCGGAGTTCGCCGCCGGTGACCTCTGCCGCGTAGACCAGCCGTACGCCGTGGTGGTCGACGGTCCGGCGGCCGAGCCGGCCGGGCACGGTCACCCGGCGGGAGTCGACGCCGAGGAATCCGGTGACCTCGACGCGGTAGCCGGTCTCCTCCAGGAGTTCGCGGCGGACGGTGTCGTAGGGGTCCTCGCCGAACTCCATGCCACCGCCGGGCAGCACCCACTCGTGGCCACCGCCGGGGGCCGGTGAGCGGGCGAGCAGGACCTGTCCGTCACGGACGCACACGGCGTAGGCCGCCACCCTCACCTTCCTTCGCATGGAAGGAGGTTAGCGCGCTAGGGTCTTTCTTCCGGATCAGGCCGGCTCCGGTCTGCGGCGCCTTCTCTGGCCGACCCGAGCGGGGTCTGGTGCGTGCAGCTGCAAGGCGGAGGAGGGAGTCGACGCGGCGCGTCGGCGACCGACGACAACGCAGCAGATGTGCGTGCCAGACCCCGCGACCCCGGCAAGATCCGGAAGAGAGGCCCTAGTTCGGGATTGGCGGGCGAATACTCCGGTGCGGACCAGCGCAGCGGCACGGCCGCCTCGGTCGCGACGGCCCCGGTGACGGTGAAGCGGACGGTCCGCTCGCCGTCGGCGCCGAACTCGGTGCGCGCCTCCCCGGTGAGCTGGAGGGTGTCGCCGGTCGTCCAGTCCAGGAAGAGCAGTCCGGCGCGGGGGTCGGTGCGGAGGTTGCCGAGGGTGAGGAACATGGCGTTGCCGGGGTAGTCGGACCAGGTGAGTTCGCACGGTGAGGTGACCTTCACGAAGCCTGGGTTGCCTCCGCGGTGGCTGACGTCGGCGCCGGCGCCGTGCACGGTGGCGAGGAAGAAGGTGTCGGCGGACTCGATGAACCGGACCTGTCCGGGGGTCGGCCGGGACGTGTGCTCGGGGCGGCCCGGTGCACGGTCGTCGAGGTGCTCGCAGGACTCCCTGCGCTGGATGTACCGCGGGCAGTTGGAGAAGACCTGGTCGGCCTCGACGGCGAAGCCCCGGGGGGTGGGGCGGAGGCGGCCGTTGAGGCGCATCCGGCGGCGGGTGCGGGGGTCGAGGGCGAGGGTGCCGACGGGGGTGCCGGGGGTGGCCAGGGCCGCCGCGAGCGGGCCGGCCGGGGGCGGGCCTCCCGCGGCGCCGGTCCTGACGGACATCTGCCGGGGCCCGGTGGCCCGGACGAAGCCGGGCGTGCCGGCGAGCGGCGCGGCCCACACGCGGCCGGTGTCCGGGTCGGCCGCGCCCACGATCAGCAGGGGCTGGAGTTCCAGGAAGACCGCGGCGACCGGCTTGATGTCCCGGCCGAGGGAGCGGCCGACGTGGTCGGCACGGTCGCGGACGCCGGCCAGGTCCTGAAGGGCCCGCGAGCCCACGTGGTAGACGCTCATGGCGCTCATGACCCTCCCGTCTAGAAGAAACCGCAGGTCGGAGC
The DNA here is from genome assembly GCF_036347055.1 of Streptomyces sp. NBC_00820. Classification (NCBI taxonomy): domain Bacteria; kingdom Bacillati; phylum Actinomycetota; class Actinomycetes; order Kitasatosporales; family Streptomycetaceae; genus Streptomyces; species Streptomyces sp. NBC_00820. The sequence goes on from NZ_CP108882.1 coordinate 3,006,847, forward strand.
GGAGCCGAGCGGGGCGGGGGCACCCTCGGCGCCCTCGGGGACGGAGATCTCCAGGCGGGTGCCGTCGGGGTCGTGGAAGAAGATCCCGCCGGAGGCGGAGCCCTCCCGGTGGGCGACCAGGCCGTCGTGGGCGAAGGCCACGCCCGCATCCCGCAGCGCGCTCTCGTACCGCCGGACCCGGTCCACCGATTCGGCGGTGAAGGCGAGGTGGTGCAGTCCGGCGCGCCCGTCGTCGTAGGCGCCCCGCGCCTGCTGCCAGAGGGTGAGCACGGGGGCGCCGTCGCGGTCCGGTCCGCCGAGGAAGGCGTATCGGCGGTCGTCCTCCTTGCCCTCGGCGAGCAGCGTGAAGCCCAGGAGGTCCCGGTAGAAGGCGAGGGAGCGGTCGAGGTCGGTGACGTTGAGGCCGGTGTGGCCGGGGCGCAGGGTCATGGCTCTCCCTTTCGGATGCTCTAACCGTCGTATGCCACATTAGGCGGTTAGATAGGGCGCGTCAACCGGTCACGTATCCTTGAGTGGTTAGCCGACAAGGAGTGTCCGATGCCCGCTGCCGCTCGCGATCCACGCCCGCTCACCGGTGAGCCCCTCGCGCTCGACCTGCTCAACACCCGCTGGAACACGGAGGGCTCGGGCCGGGACCTGCTCGACGACGCCGAGGGGCTCGCGGTGTGGCTGGCGGCCAACGGGCTCGACGGCGCCCACCCGGCCGGCCCGGACGTGCTGCGGCACCTGCGCCAGGCGCGCGAGGCGCTGCGGACCGCGGTGGACGGGTCACCGCGGGAGGGGGCGCCGCTCGTGGACGCCGTACTGGCACACGGGCGCGTCCGGGTCCGGCTGACCGCCGACGGCGCCGCCGAGGAGCCCGAGTTCGCCGACCCGTCCTGGGGGCCGGCGTGGCTCGCCGCCCGGAACTACCTGGACCTGCTCGCGAAGGCCCCGGACCGGATCCGCGTGTGCGCGCACGAGACATGCGTCCTGCACTTCTTCGACACGTCCCGCAACGGCACCCGCCGCTGGTGCTCGATGGCTGCCTGCGGCAACCGCGCGAAGGCGTCCCGGCATTACGCCCGCGCGAAGGAAAGCTGAGCGAAACCGGACGGATTCCGCTCCAACCCGCTCACATCACATCGCGGGTTTTCCCCATACATCCATATCGGTTCGGTCAACGGGTCCCAAAATTCTGTCCCTTGGGTAAGGCTGTGCGCTCGTCCGGCACAGGACTCCTCACCTACAAGGGACGTCGATGACCCATACCTCCGAGCGCGATCCGATATCCGGCCCGAGACGCGTGGCCCGCATAGCCGTGGCCGTGGGTGTGCTGGCCGCCCTCTCCGCGGCCGGGCCGGTCCCGCTGGCCCTCGCCGCGGACCAGCCGCCCGCCACGGCCGACCCCGCCGTCAAGTCCGCGCACGACAAGCTCGGTTCGGACGACGCCGACCTCCTCGCCGAGGCCAGGGCGGACGGCACCAAGAACGTCACCATGATGATCGCGACGAAGCCCGGGCAGACCGAGCAGGTCGCCGGCGAGCTGGACGCGGTCAAGGGCGGCTCGGTGGGCCGCACCTACGACAAGCTCGGATACGTCCGCGCCACCGTCCCGACGGCCAGGGCGCAGTCGGCCATCGCCGCCGCCGCGAAGCTGTCCTCGGTGCAGGCCATCGACCTGAGGCAGGAGATCCAGCTCGACGACCCGACGCCGAGCGCGGACACCGCCCAGGGCGCCAAGGCGGGTGCCGCGGCGGGCACTTACTCCGCTCCGGGCAAGAACACCCCGGCGGAGAACCCGTACAACCCGTCCTTCGAGACCGGTGCCGTCGACTTCGTGAAGGAGCACCCGAAGGCGGACGGCCGGGGTGTCACCATCGGCATCCTCGACTCCGGCGTCGACCTCGGCCACCCGGCGCTGCAGAAGACCTCCACCGGCGAGCGGAAGATCGTCGACTGGGTCACCTCGACGGACCCGATCGTCGACAGCGACGCCACCTGGCGCCCGATGGTCACCGCGGTCTCCGGGCCCTCCTTCACCGCCGGCGGCCTGTCCTGGACCGCGCCCGCGGGCTCGTACGAGTTCAGCACCTTCAAGGAGTCGGCCACCACCGGCGGCGACGAGGCGGGCGACCTCGACCGGGACGGCGACACCACCGACAGCTGGGGCGTGCTGTACGACCCGGCGGCCGGCACGGTCACGCTGGACCTGAACAACAACCACGACTTCACCGACGACACGCCGATGAAGCCGTACAAGGACGGTTACCAGGTCGGCTACTTCGGCACCGACAACCCGGCGACCGACGTCGTCGAGCGGGTGCCGTTCGTCGTGCAGATCCGCAAGGACGTCCCCATGGACCCCTTCGGCGGGACCTGGGTCGGCAAGAAGGCCGACTTCGTCAACATCGGCGTCATCGAGTCCGAGCACGGCACCCACGTCGCCGGCATCACCTCCGCCAACGGCCTGTTCGGCGGGAAGATGAACGGCGCCGCCCCCGGCGCGAAGATCGTCTCCTCGCGCGCCTGCACCTGGACCGGCGGCTGCACCAACGTCGCGCTCACCGAGGGCATGCTCGACCTGGTCGTCAACCGGGGCGTCGACATCGTCAACATGTCGATAGGCGGCCTGCCGGCGCTGAACGACGGCAACAACGCGCGCTCCGCGCTGTACACCCGGCTCATCGACACCTACGGCGTCCAGCTCGTGATCTCCGCGGGCAACTCCGGCCCCGGCGCCAACACCATCGGCGACCCCGGCCTGGCCGACAAGGTGATCTCGGTCGGTGCGGGCATCTCCAAGGCGACCTGGGCCGCGAACTACGGCTCGGCGGTGGAGACGAAGTACGCGATGATGCCGTTCTCCTCGCGCGGCCCGCGTGAGGACGGCGGTTTCACCCCGACTCTGGTCGCGCCCGGCGCCGCGATCAACACCACCCAGACCTGGCTGCCCGGCGCCCCGGTCGCCGAGTCCGGCTACACGCTGCCGGCCGGCTACTCCATGCTCCAGGGCACCTCGATGGCCTCCCCGCAGGCGACGGGCGCCTCGGCGCTGCTGCTGTCCGCCGCGAAGCAGAAGGGCATCGCCCTGACGCCCGCCACCCTGCGCACGGCACTGACCTCGACCGCCGACCACATCCCCGGTGTGCAGGCGTACGAGGAGGGCGCGGGCCGGATCAACGTCGTGGACGCCTGGGACTCCATCAAGGACGGCGCCACCTCGCACGACGCCGCGCCCATGAACTACGCCGTCAAGGCCCCGGTCGACACCGCGATCGACTTCGCCCTGAAGACCCCGGGCTTCGGCACCGGCCTGTACGACCGCGAGGGCGGCCTGAAGGCGGGCCAGAAGAAGACGTACGACGTCACGATCACCCGCACCTCCGGCCCGGACAAGCCCGTCCGGCACGAGCTGTACTTCGCGAACAACGCCGAGCACACCTTCCGGATCCTCGGTGACGACGTCGTCGGCCTGCCGCTGAACCAGCCGGTGACCGTCAAGGTCCAGGCGGCCCCGAAGTCGGCGGGCCTCAAGAGCGCGATCCTCGAGGTCGACGACCCGCGCACGGAGGGCACCGACCAGCAGGTCCTCACCACCGTCGTCGTCTCCACCCCGGTGAACTACGCCTGGTCGGCGTCGGGTTCGGTGCAGCGCAACAGCACTCGCTCGTACTTCCTGACCGTGCCCGAGGGCGCGAAGTCGCTGGAGGTCGCGATCGGCGGGCTGAAGGACAAGAGCCAGACCCGGTTCATCGCCATCCACCCGTACGGCACTCCGGTCGACGACACCTCCACGCCGAAGTGCTACAACAACTACCTCGACGGCAACGGCTGCAAGCCCGACGTGCGTTCCTACGCCGACCCGCAGCCCGGCGTCTGGGAGGTCGAGGTCGAGGCGCGCCGCACCTCGCCGCTGCTCGACAACCCGTACAAGCTGGACGCCACCGTGCTCGGCGCGGCCTTCGACCCGGAGACCGTGACCGTGCCCGAGGCGAAGGTCGGCACCCCGGCCACCGCCTCCTGGAAGGTGACGAACGCGTACGCCGCCCTGGACGGCAAGCTGGTCGGCGGCCCGCTCGGCTCCTCCAAGACGGCCCGCCCGGCAGTCAAGGAGGGCGACACGCAGACCACCACGGTGGACGTGCCGGCCGGCGCCAAGTCCCTGGACGTCGCGATCGGCGGGGTCTCCGACACCGCCGCCGACCTCGACCTGACCGTGTACGACGCGAGCGGCAAGCAGGTCGCGCAGTCCGCGGACGGCGACTCGGAGGAGGCGGTCTCCATCCCGTCCCCGGCCGCCGGCACCTACACCATCGAGGTCGTGGGCTACTCGGTCCCGGCCGGCTCGACCGACTACGACTACCGGGACGTGTTCTTCTCCCCCACCCTCGGTACCGTCACGGTCGACGACTCGGCCCCGGTCAAGCTCGGCACCGGCGACTCGGCCACGGTGAGCGGCCAGGTCACCGCCGCCGCCGAGGCCCCGGCCGGCCGCGAGTTCTTCGGCCGGGTCCAGCTGGTGAACGCCCGCGGCACGGTCGCGGGCACCGGCAGCGTGAAGATCGAGAAGGTCACGCCGTAACGGGGTGATCCCCGGGGATCGACGGGTCCCGAAGGCCCCGAGGGTGGCAAGGGCCCCAGGGGTTCCGGGGCCCAGCGGTCCCAGGGGTTCGCCGAGTGGGGGCGGGTGTCCGGTTTCCGGGTGCCCGCCCTCACGGCTTGCCGGTCGGCTCCCCGTCCTGCGGGCACGTGGTGTGCCGCGCCTCGGGCAGCGTCTCGGTGATCCAGGCCCGGTTGACGGCCACACGGGCGTCTCCCACGGCCCACAGGCTCGCGGTGTCCCGGCCCCGGCCGACCCCGACGAGCACGTGCTGTCCCTCGCGCGGGGCCGGACTCGCGCCGCCGTCGAGAACGAAGCCGACCTCGGCCGGACCGCGGGCGGGCTCGTAGGAGCGGGTCACGGTGAGCACGATCCGGGTCCACGGGTCCTGCGGCAGCCGCTCCACCTTCGCCACGGTGCCCTCCGCGACCAGCCGGTAGCAGGCCAGGGCCGACGCCGGGTCGGAGGGGCGCCCGTCGTCACCGGACACCTCCGCCGCACCCTGGTCGGCGCTCTTCGCGTCGGCCGCGCTCCCGCCCGTCCCCGCGCCCCCGCCCGGCCGGGCCGCCAGCCACCCGAGCCCGGCGACCATCCCGAGGGCCGCGGCACCGGCGAGCGAACCGAGCGCGATCCGCAGGGCCCGGCGCCGGCCGGTGGGGCGCCCCGGACGCGGAGGGCGGGCCGGGCGTGCGGGGGCGGTGGGGCGCGGGGTGCCCCGGGGGCGTCCGCCGGACCCGGAGGCAACGGTCCGCTCCCTTGCCGGCCCCTCCCCCGCCGGCTCGTCCCCGGCCGGCTCGTCCGCCGTCAGCGCCTCCCCCGTCAATGCCTCGGCGATCCACGTCAGTTCCCGCCGCAGCACCGCCACGTCGGCTTCGGCCGCGCGGTGTCGGGCGAGGAAGGAGGCGTCCAGGCGCGCGGCTGCCGGCAGCGGGGTCTCGGTGATCGCGGCCATCAGGGCGTCCATGCCGTCGTACTCCGCGGCATCCCCGGTGCCGTCGGCACCCTCGACTCCGTCGACGCCGTCGGCGTCCTCGTGTTCGGCGGTCATCTCACACCACCTCGTCCTCGTGCAGCCTCTCGCGCAGCGCGCGGACCGCCGTGTGCAGCCTGCTCTTGACCGTGCCCTCGGGTATGCCCAGCTCCTCGGCGATCGCGCGCACCGGCAGGTCGGCGAAGAAGCGCAGGACGACGACCTGGCGCTGGGCGCCGGGCAGCTCGTCCAGGCCCCGGGCGACGGCGAGGGAGAGCAGGCTGGTCTCCTCGCCGGACGGGTGCGCGGGTTCGCGCAGGGAGGCCAGGCGTTCCCCCAGCCGCTCCTGGCGCCGCTTGGCCCGGTGCCAGTCCATGGCGAGGTTGGAGGCGACCACCGCGGCCCACGCGGAGACGTCGCGCGGCGCCTCGTGTCCGTTCGCGGCCCGCTCCAGCAGCCGCAGCCGTACCTGCTGCACCCCGTCCGGCAGGTCCGTCTGCGGCACCCCGCCGAGCGCGAGCACCGCCCGCACCCGGCGCTCCTGGGCCGCGTCCAGCGGGTCCTCGCCGACGCGGTCGTCCGCACCGGCGTGCACTCTCTCCTTACGGCGCGCCCCTCCGCGCAGCACAGGCCACCCCCCTCACACGTCTGCCTCTACGACGCCGCACACGGCCGAAACGTTCGGCCGCCGCCGCACGAAGGCCTCGGCGGCCGCGGAGGCGTGCGTCACACCGCTGTGTGGCCGGGGTGCGCACGGGCAGGAACGGGACAGCACAGCTTCCGGCCCGGGGCTACCGTGGAGGGAATATCTGCAGTTCGGCGAGGCGTGCGGCGCAGGTCCGCAACCATCCGCCGAGTGATCGTGTCCCACTCTCCGGGTGCGCCCCGCGAAGGACGTCAAAGAATTGGACAGGTGGGCCGGGGGCAGCCGCATGATGGGAAAGCCCAGGTCAGACAAGAACACGTAGCAACAGACACACAGAGGGAGTCACCGTGAGGGTCGGAATCGTCGGAGCCACCGGTCAGGTCGGCACGGTCATGCGCAGGATCCTCAAGGAGCGGAACTTTCCCGTCACCGAGCTGCGTCTGTTCGCCTCCGCCCGCTCGGCCGGCACCGTGCTGGACGGCGTGACGGTGGAGGACGCGGCGACCGCCGACTACGCGGGCCTCGACATCGTCCTGTTCTCGGCCGGCGGAACCACCTCCAAGGCGCTGGCGGAGAAGGTCGCCGCCCAGGGCGCGGTCGTCATCGACAACTCCTCGGCGTGGCGCAAGGACCCCGAGGTCCCGCTGGTGGTCTCCGAGGTGAACCCGCACGCGATCGCGGACCGCCCCAAGGGCATCATCGCCAACCCGAACTGCACCACCATGGCCGCGATGCCGGTCCTGAAGCCGCTGCACGAGGAGGCCGGCCTGGAGGCGCTGGTCGTCGCCACCTACCAGGCGGTGTCCGGCTCCGGCCTCGCGGGCGTTGCCGAGCTGCACGGCCAGACGCAGAAGGTCGTCGCGGACGCCGACAAGCTCACCCACGACGGCTCGGCGGTCGACTTCCCCGAGCCGGGCGTCTACAAGCGCCCGATCGCCTTCAACGTGCTCCCGCTGGCGGGCTCGATCGTCGACGACGGTCTGAACGAGACCGACGAGGAGCAGAAGCTGCGCAACGAGTCCCGCAAGATCCTGGAGATCCCGGGTCTGAAGGTCTCCGGCACCTGTGTGCGCGTCCCCGTCTTCTCCGGGCACTCCCTCCAGGTCAACGCCCGCTTCGCCCGCCCGCTCTCCCCGGAGCGCGCGACCGAGCTGCTGGCGAAGGCCCCGGGTGTCGTCCTGTCCGACATCCCCACCCCCCTCCAGGCGGCCGGCCAGGACCCCTGCTTCGTCGGGCGGATCCGCCGCGACGAGACGGTGGACAACGGCCTGGCCCTGTTCGTGTCCGGCGACAACCTCCGCAAGGGCGCCGCGCTGAACGCGGTCCAGATCGCGGAGCTGGTCGCCGCGGAGCTGTCCGCGAAGTAGCGCGACGCCGGGCGTGCGGGGCGGCCTCCTCCGGGTGGCCGCCCCTTTCGCGTACCCGCCGCCGGACAGGGGCATCGCCTTCCCCAGGGCTCCATGGAAGGATGGCGCAACCCACACATAACGAGGAGATGACCGCGTGCCTGGCACAAACCTGACTCGCGAAGAGGCGCAGCAGCGGGCCCAGCTGCTCACCGTTGACTCGTACGAGATCGATCTCGACCTCTCCGGCGCGCAGGAGGGCGGTACCTACCGGTCCGCGACCACGGTGCGCTTCGACGTCGCCGAGTCCGGCGCCGAGTCCTTCATCGACCTGGTCGCACCGGCCATCAGCGAGGTGACGCTGAACGGGGACGCGCTCGACCCCGCCGAGGTCTTCAAGGACTCGCGGATCGCGCTGCCCGGTCTGCTGCAGGGCCGCAACGTCCTGCGGGTCGTCGCCGACTGCGCGTACACCAACACCGGCGAGGGTCTGCACCGCTTCGTCGACCCGGTCGACGAGCAGGCGTACCTGTACACCCAGTTCGAGGTGCCGGACGCCCGCCGCGTCTTCGCCTCCTTCGAGCAGCCCGACCTGAAGGCGACCTTCCAGTTCACCGTGAAGGCCCCCGAGGGCTGGACGGTCATCTCCAACTCGCCGACGCCGGAGCCCAAGGACAACATCTGGGCGTTCGCGCCGACCCCGCGCATCTCGTCGTACATCACGGCGCTGATCGTGGGCCCGTACCACTCGGTGCACAGCGTGTACGAGAAGGACGGGCAGAGCGTGCCGCTGGGCATCTACTGCCGGCCCTCGCTCGCCGAGTTCCTCGACTCGGACGCGATCTTCGAGGTCACGCGGCAGGGCTTCGACTGGTTCCAGGAGAAGTTCGACTACGCGTACCCCTTCGAGAAGTACGACCAGCTGTTCGTGCCGGAGTTCAACGCGGGCGCGATGGAGAACGCGGGCGCGGTGACCATCCGCGACCAGTACGTCTTCCGGTCGAAGGTGACGGACGCGGCGTACGAGCTGCGCGCGGAGACGATCCTGCACGAGCTGGCCCACATGTGGTTCGGCGACCTGGTCACCATGGAGTGGTGGAACGACCTGTGGCTGAACGAGTCGTTCGCCACCTACACCTCCATCGCCTGCCAGGCGTACGCGCCGGGCAGCAGCTGGCCGCACGCGTGGACGACGTTCGCCAACTCGATGAAGACATGGGCGTACCGGCAGGACCAGCTGCCCTCCACGCACCCGATCATGGCCGAGATCCGCGATCTGGACGACGTCCTCGTCAACTTCGACGGCATCACGTACGCCAAGGGCGCGAGCGTGCTGAAGCAGCTCGTCGCGTACGTCGGCATGGAAGAGTTCTTCAAGGGCGTGCAGGCGTACTTCAAGCGCCACGCGTTCGGCAACACGCGCCTGTCCGACCTGCTGGGCGCCCTTGAGGAGACCTCGGGCCGCGACCTGAGCACCTGGTCGCAGAAGTGGCTCCAGACGGCCGGCATCAACATCCTGCGGCCCGAGATCGCCACCGACGCCGAGGGTGTCATCACCTCCTTCGCCGTCCGCCAGGAGGCCCCGGCGCTGCCCGCCGGCGCCAAGGGCGAGCCGACGCTGCGCCCGCACCGCATCGCCATCGGCTTCTACGACCTCGACGAGGCGACCGGCAAGCTGGTGCGCACCGAGCGCGTCGAGCTGGACGTCGACGGTGAGCTGACGGCCGTACCGCAGCTGGGCGGCAAGCGCCGCCCGGCGGTCGTCCTGCTCAACGACGACGACCTGTCGTACGCGAAGGTCCGCCTGGACGAGGAGTCCCTCGCCTTCGTCACCGAGCACCTGGGCGACTTCGAGGCGTCCCTGCCGCGCGCCCTGTGCTGGGCGTCGGCCTGGGACATGACCCGCGACGGCGAGCTGGCCACCCGCGACTACCTGGCGCTGGTGCTGTCCGGCATCGGCAAGGAGTCCGACATCGGTGTCGTGCAGTCGCTCCAGCGGCAGGCGAAGCTGGCGATCGACCTGTACGCCGACCCGACCGCCCGCGAGGCCCTGCTGACCCGCTGGACCGACGCCACGCTGGCCCACCTGCGCGCGGCCGAACCGGGCAGCGACCACCAGCTGGCCTGGGCGCGGGCGTTCGCGGCGACCGCGCGCACGCCGGAGCAGCTGGACCTGCTGGAGGCGCTGCTGGACGGCACCCAGACCGTCGAGGGCCTGGTCGTCGACACCGAGCTGCGCTGGACGTTCGTGGAGCGCCTCGCGGCGGTCGGCCGCTTCGACGAGGCGGAGATCGCGAGCGAGTACGAGCGGGACCGGACGGCCGCCGGCGAGCGCCACGCGGCCACCGCCCGTGCCGCCCGTCCGACGGCGGAGGCGAAGGCGGAGGCCTGGGCGTCGGTCGTCGAGTCCGACAAGCTGCCGAACGCCGTGCAGGAGGCCGTGATCGCCGGCTTCGTGCAGACCGACCAGCGTGAGCTGCTGGAGCCCTACACGGACACGTACTTCGAGGCCGTGAAGGACGTCTGGGACTCCCGTTCGCACGAAATCGCCCAGCAGATCGCGGTCGGCCTGTACCCGTCGGTGCAGGTCTCCGAGGAGATCCTGACCAAGACGGACACCTGGCTGTCCGCCGCCGAGCCGAACGCGGCCCTGCGCCGTCTCGTCTCGGAGTCCCGCGCGGGCATCGAGCGCGCGCTCAGGGCCCAGGCCGCGGACGCGGCGGCGACCACCGCGTAACCGGCTCCCGGACGACGGCGAGGGGCGCCCGGCAGCACGCCGGGCGCCCTTCGCCGTCCGCGCCCGACTTCCGCGTCCGCTGTCCCCGCGGCCGCCGGACGGGTACGAGGGCGGGCACGAGGGCGGCGTCCGGATACCGCCGGAAGACGGTCCGGTGGCGGGTCAGGCTGGCGGTATGACCACCTACACCGCACGGCCGCTGCCGCCCACGACCCTCCGGGAACTGCGTGTCCACGACGACGCGGGCCGCCCCATGGCCCCCTTCACGGACGAGGAGGGCGGTTCGCCGCTGCGCTGCTGCCTACGGCACAGCACGCCCGGCGAAGTGATCGCCCTGGTGTCGTACGCGCCCCTGCGCCGCCGCGCGGCCGAGACGGGCACCGACCCGGGCGCCTACGACGAGCAGGGTCCCGTCTTCGTCCACGCCGGTGAGTGCACCGGGCCTGACGGTCACGGCCTGCCCTTCACGAACGCCCACCGCACGGTCCGCCGTTACTCCGCCGACGGCCGCATCCTGGGCGGCCGCCTGGTCGAGGACCCGGCCGGCTCGCAGTCGGCCTTCGCGGACGCGTTCAGCGAGGCGTTCGCGGATCCCGAGGTGGCGCTGGTGCATGTGCGGGCGGTGGAGTACGGGTGCTTCCTGTACGAGGTGCGCCGGCCGTAGGCGCCGCAAGCAGCCCGCGAACAGCCCGGAGAAAACAGCTCGGCTCCAAGCAACTTTCCGCCAAGCTACTTTCTTGCGATCGAGTCAGTCGCGGGCGGATACTCCCCCCATGGCCTCCACCCCTCACCCCCGGACGCCCTCCGGGGACCCCGTCGACACGATCATCGAGCAGTGGGCGGCGGTCCGGCCCGACCTCGACACCCGGGCGCTGGAGGTCTTCGGCCGCGTCCACCGGATCGCGCGCGCGATGGGCGACCGGACGGAGAAGGCGTACGCCCGGTTCGGCATCTCGCGCGGGGAGTTCGACGTCCTCGCGACCCTGCGCCGCTCCGGCGAGCCGTACACCCTCTCGCCCCGCGAGCTGTCGGCGACCCTCATGCTCACCACCGGCGGCACGACCGGCCGCCTCGACAAACTGGAGCAGGCCGGACTGCTGCGCCGCTCCCCCGACCCGCACGACCGGCGCGGTCTGCGGGTGACGCTCACCGAGGAGGGGCTGCGGCTGGTCGACTCGGCGGTCGGCGCGGGCCTCGCGGAACAGCAGGACGCCCTGACCGCCCTCGACGACGAACAGGTCGGCCAACTGGTCGGCCTGCTGAGGCAGTTGCTGAGCGGGACGGCCGAGTAGCCGTTCAGTCCGCCGGGCCGAGATGACGGGCGAGGGCCGCCTCGACATCCGCCCGGCCGGCCGCGTCGGCGGCCCACGCCACATACCCGTCGGGGCGCACCAGTACGGTCGTCCGCCGGTCGCCCACCCACCGCGCCACCGCCAGCCGGCCTGCGCTCCCCTTGCCGTACGACTCCCGCGCCGGCTCCGGGGAGATCAGTACGAACCGGCCGCCGCGCAGCGCCTCGTGGAGCCGGGTGCCGCCGGCCAGGGCGACGTCCGGGACGCGGGTGCCGGTGAGCCGGTGGGCGCCCCGGGGCGTGGGGTAGCGGTAGCCGATGCCCGTGATCTGGCCCGCGATCTTGCGGCGGGCGGGGGCGACGGCGCCGAGGAACGCGACGAGCGCGGCGCGGGCGGCCAGCGTCCAGGGCCGCTTGGCCATGGCGAGCCGCACGATCCCGCCGCTGCTGCGCAGCACCGTCCTGCCGACCGGGTGCCGCTCGGCCTGGTAGCTGTCGAGCAGCTCCGGACCCGCGTGGCCGGTGACGGCGGCGGCCAGCTTCCAGCCCAGGTTGGCCGCGTCCTGCATGCCGGTGTTCATGCCCTGACCGCCGGCCGGGGTGTGCACGTGGGCGGCGTCCCCGGCGAGGAAGACCCGGCCGACCCGGTAGGCGGGCGCCTGGCGTTCGTCGCTGTGGAAGCGGGACAGCCAGCGGGCGTCGTGCATCCCGAAGTCCCGGCCCAGCGCGAGCCGGGTGATCTCCTTGACCTCCGCCAGGTCCACCGGCTCCCGCTCGGAGATGTCACGGCCGCGGTGCCAGCCGATCACCCGGTAGTAGCCGTCGCCGAAGGGCACGAGGAACGCGAAGGCGTCACCGACGGCGTTCGCCGTGAGCAGGTTCGGGGGCTTCTCGGCGAGCAGCACGTCGGCGAGGACGACGGACCGGATCACCGACTTGCCCGGGAACGGCACCCCGACCGCCCCGCGCACCGCGCTGCGCATGCCGTCGGTGCCGACGACGTACGCCGCCCGCAGCCGCTCGGTCCGCCCCTCGGGCCCGCGCGCCTCCACGGTCACGCCGTCCGCGTCCTGCGTGAGCGCGGTCAGCTCGGTCTCGTACCGGAAGTCGACGCCCGCCCCGGCCGCCCACCGCTCCAGCACCTTCTCCACCTCGTACTGGGGCAGGACGAGGACGTGACGGAAGCGGGTGGGGAGGGTGCGCAGGTCGAAGGTGAGGCCGCCGAAGAGACGCAGCCGCTCCAGGGGCTTGCCGACCGCCTCCAGCTCCTCGGCCAGGCCCCGCGCGTCGAGCTGCTCCAGGGTGCGGGCGTGCAGGACGAAGGCGCGGGAGAGGTTGCTGACCTTGTGGGGGCGCTTTTCGAGGAGGGTGACCCGGACCCCTGCGGCGGCGAGGTCACCGGCGAGGAGGAGGCCGGTGGGACCGGCACCCACGACGATGACGTCAGGGGTGGGGGTCTCGTGGGCCTCAGAGGCCTCAAGGGCCTCGGGGGCCCCGTGGACCTCAGGGCCCTCGTGGGCTTCGGGAGTCGCGGGGGTGCCGTTCATGGTGGCCTCCTGGATGCCAGCACATGTTTGTCAACGCCCGTTGGTCAACATCCGTTGGTCAACGCTTGTTGGCAACGGTAGGACGGTCGGCACGGGAAGTCAACGATTGTTGGCCACCACCCGTTGGCCTACGCTCGTTGGCATGACTGGCAACGCAAGCAGCGGCGGCGCTCGCCGCTCCGACGCCACCCGTACCGCGATCCTCGCCGCCGCGCGCGAGCGGTTCGCAGGCGACGGGTACGAGCGGGCCACCATCCGGGCCATCGCCAAGGACGCGTCCATCGACCCCTCCATGGTGATGCGCTACTTCGGCAGCAAGGAGGGTCTGTTCGCCGCGGCCGTCACACTCGATCTGCGGCTGCCCGACCTCACGCAGGTGCCGCGGGACGAGGTCGGGCGGGCGCTGGTCACCCACTTCCTCGGGCTGTGGGAGAGCAACGAGGAGCTGACGGCCGTACTCCGGGTCGGCGTCACCAACCAGGCCGCGGCCGAGCGGCTCCAGGGTGTCTTCCGGGACCAGTTGCTCCCGGTGGCGCGCAAGGTGTGCCCCGATCCCGAGCAGGTGCCGGCGCGGGCCGCGCTGTGCGCCGCGCAGGTTCTGGGGCTGGCGCTCACCCGTTATGTGCTGCGGCTGCCCCCGGCGGTGGCGCTGTCGCACCAGGAGGTGGTGGCGTGGGTGGGGCCGGTCGTCCAGCGGTATCTGACCGCGCCGAGCCCCTGACCGACCGCCCGACCCGCGCGGACCGATCCTGACCCGCGCGTGGCCGCCGGACACGCGCAGGACCGCCGGACCCGGGAAAACGCCGAGGGCGCCCGTCGTCACCTCCGTACGCGTCGCGCGTGTACGAAGGGGAGGACGGGCGCCCTCGGTCGAAGAACCGTCGGTTCCGTCAGGCCTTGGCGTCGGCCTTGACGGCACCGGCCTTGGACGGGGCACCGCCCTTGGTGACCCGGACCGTGGAGCGGTCCAGCACCATGACCAGGCCGGCGATGACGGCGAACAGGGCCAGCGGGATCAGCACGTACAGACCCACGGTCTCGATGGCGCTCAGACCCTGGCCGGGGTCGTCGCCGTCGTCACGGGCCAGCGCGAGCGCGGGGGAAGACATGAGCAGCATCATCAGCGTCGTACCGGCGGCCAGAGCACCGGCGCGCAGGGCGTTCTTCTTGTCCACGTTCCCCAAGTTAGCGAACGGCCCGAAGGCGCGCGCGCCCGGGGTGCCGTACTCAGGCGCCGGGCGGGCCGGGCGGTTCCCGCAGAACGTCGAGGAGCGCCCTCAGCCGGGGCGATCCGGTCAGTTCCTCCAGGGTCACCGGGCGGCCTTCCGCGTCCGCGACCGGGAGCCGCCAGTTGGGGTACTGGTCCCAGGTGCCGGGGAGGTTCTGCGGGCGGCGGTCACCGATGCCGTCGGGCAGCCAGACGCCGATCAACCGGGCGGGGGTGCGCAGCAGGAACCGGTGGACGGCCTGGATCTCAGCCTCCTCGCCGGAGCCGGAGGAGCCGGAGAGGCCGGAGGAGGAGCCGGAGAGGCCGGAGGAGGAGCCGGAGGGGCCGGAGGAGGAGCCGGAGGGGCCGGAGGAGGAGTCGGAGGGCCGGGGCCGGTGCAGGAGGCCCAGGCCGTCGAGCAGGGCGAGCCATTCCGCCGCGTCCGCCGTGGCCTCCGCGCGCTCCTCGGCCGCGGGGCGGGTGAGCAGGCCGAGGCGGTCGCGCAGGTCGACGTGTTCGCCGGTGAGCCGGGCCGCGGTGGAGGGCAGGTCGTGGGTGGTGGCGGTGGCGACGCAGTCGGCGCGCCAGCGTTCCGGCGGCAGCGGGAGCCCGTCGCCGTCCCAGTCCCGTTCGAACCAGAGCACGGACGTGCCCAGCACCCCGCGCCGCCCCAGCGTCTCGCGCACGCCCGGCTCCACGGTGCCGAGGTCCTCGCCGATCACCACGGCCCCGGCGCGGGAGGCCTCCAGGGTGAGGAGGGCGAGCATGGCGTCGGCGTCGTAGCGGACGTACGTGCCGTCCGTCGGCGGCTGTCCCTGGGGGACCCACCACAGCCGGAACAGGCCCATGACGTGGTCGATGCGCAGGGCTCCGGCGTAGCGGAAGAGGGCGCGCAGGAGCCGGCGGTAGGGGGCGTGGCCCGAGGCGGCCAGCCGGTCGGGGCGCCAGGGCGGCAGGCCCCAGTCCTGGCCGCGGGCGTTGAAGGCGTCGGGGGGCGCGCCGACCGACATGCCGGCGGCGAAGTGGTCCTGCTGCGCCCAGGCGTCGGCGCCCAGCGGATGCACGCCGACGGCCAGGTCGTGCACGATCCCCACGGGCATCCCGGCCTCCCGGGCGGCGTGCTGGGCGGCGCGGAGCTGGCCGTCGGTGAGCCAGGCGAGGCGGGCGTGGAAGTCGACGCGGTCGGCGAGGGCGGCGCGCTCGGCGGCGGTCTCGGCCGAACGGGGGTCGCGCAGGGGTTCGGGCCAGAAGAGCCAGTCGGGGCCGTACCGTTCGGCGAGGGCGTACCAGGTGGCGTGGTCCTCCAGGGCCTGCCCCTCCTCGGCGCGGTAGGCGTCGTACGCGGCCTGCCGTCCGGGTCCGAGCGGCACGGCGAGGACCAGTTCCAGGGCCTGCCGCTTCAGCTCCCACACCGCGTCGCGGTCGATGAGGGCGCCCTTGTCGAGGACGCCGGCCCGCAGCCGGTCGGCGCGTTCCAGCAGCGTGCGCAGGCGCCCCTGGTCCTCGATGTGCGCGAACTCCGGGATCCGTTCGATCCGCAGGTGCACGGGGTCGGGGAAGCGGCGCGAGGACGGCCGGTACGGGGACGGGTCGGTCGGGGCCCCGGGTACGGCCGCGTGCAACGGGTTGACCTGTACGAACCCGGCTCCGGCGGTGCGCCCGGCCCAGCCGGCCAGTTCGGCGAGGTCGTCGAGGTCGCCCATGCCCCAGGAGCGGCGCGACAGCAGGGAGTACAGCTGCACGAGGAGGCCGTAGGAACGGGTGGCGGGGGCGGGCAGCCGGTCCGGGGCGACGATGAGATGGGTGTGCCCGGTGCGGCCGTCGGGCGCGGTGGCCGTCACCTGGTGCACACCGAGGGGCAGCCCCTCGATCCGGTCGCGCTCCTCCTCCTGTCCGTCCTCGGCGCGCACCCGCAGGCGGGTGCCGGGCGGCAGCGCGGCGAAGGCGTCGGGCGGCTGCGGGGTGCCGGCCCACCACACCACCGTCGGGGGCAGCAGCCGTTCGCTCAGCTCGCGTTCCCGCGCGGCGAGCGCGGCGCGTACGGCGTCGGGGGTGCGCGCGTCGACGTCGAGGGCGGCGAGGGCGGCGATGACGGCGGTGGCGGGGACCGCGACCGTACGGTCCGGGGACGGGCTGTAGGAGGTGGCGACCCCGTGCAGGTCGGCGAGCCGGGACAGCTCCACGTCGTCGCGCGCCGGGTCCATCTACAGCCCCGGACCGAAGGAGACCGGGACCGGGTCGGACTCGCTGTGGAGCGGGGTGACGTCGGCGAGCGGGGGCTCGCTGGTCAGCGGCTCGGCGTCGGGCAGCGGAGGCTCGCTGGTCAGCGGCGGCTGCGTGCAGGCGCTCTCCGCGCTGAAGACGCACACCGGTGCCTCGCGGCTGTCCGCGGACCACGGTGCCGCGGGTTTCCACTGGGCCGGGACGGGGGGACGAGCCGGTACGGCCACGGGGGCCTCCTAGTCGGTACGTCGGGTTCGGCTTCTGGCGGGTCACGAAGAGCCCTACCCCGTGGACGGGAAGGCAGACACACAGACACGGACAAGGTGCTTCATATGTCCGGCGTCCGGCCGGATGCCCGATGTCGCGCGGGAGACCGCCGTGGTGGGCGAGGTGCCCGCGAAGCTGTAGCGGTAGTAGCCGAAATCCGGGCGCGGCAGGGCGGGGCCGAAAAAGAACGCGCCGCGTGAACCGGCGGCGACCGGCGGGGCGATAGAGGGGGTGTGAGACTGTTCCGCCCCATGGGGGGCCACCGGGAGAAGGACGGCGCGGCCGAGGACGCGGGGCTGCTGCGGGCCGTCGCGGCGGGGGATCCGGCGGCACTGGCCGATCTGTACGACCGGCACGCGGGATGGCTGCACGCGCGGCTGACGCGGCGCTGCGCCGATCCGGAGGTCGTACGGGAGGTGCTGCAGGACACCTTCGTGACCGTGTGGCGGTCGGCTGCGGGGCATCGCGGGCAGGAGGCCGGCGGCTGGCTGTGGACGATCGCGGCACGGCGGCTGGTGGACGCGCGGCGGGCGCAGGAGCGCGCCACGCGGGTCGTGGGGCCGCCGCTGGAGGAGGGGACCCCGGGGCGGTACGACACGGCCGTCGCGCCCTCCGCCGAGGACCGGGTGCTGACCGGGCTGGAGTACGGCGACGTCGGCACCGCCCTCGACCGGATCTCCCCCGAGCTGCGGGAGGTGCTGCGGGCGACGGTCGTCGACGGGCTGAGCACCCGTGAGGCGGCCCGGCTGCTCGGTATCCCCGAGGGCACGGTCAAGTCCCGCGCCCGCCGCGCCCGCGCCGAACTGCGCGACGCGCTCACCCAGTTGAACCCGTCCCTGGTGGGAGGCACGGCATGACGAACAACAACGCACACATCTGGCACGCGGACGACGGCGTCGTCGCCCGCTACGCCGCCGGCTCCCTGCCGGAGCCGGACGCGTGGTCCCTGGAGACCCACGTGGAGCAGTGCTCCAGGTGCGCGGTCCGGGTGTCGCGGGCCGTGGGCGCCACGGCTGCGGGGACGGTCCTGAGGGAGGTGCGGGAAGCGGTACTGGGGGCGCTTCCCGCACAGGGGGCGGCCCAGGGGTCGGCACGGATCCCGGCATCCGGGGCGCCCGCGTGCGAGGGCGCCGCGGGACAGCGTCGCCCGGGGCTCCCCAAGGTCCGCCGGCTCCCTCGGCTGCGCCGGACCGCCCGGCTCCTGTGGGCCGCCGGACCCGCGGTGCGCGGGGCGTGGCTGCCGGCCGTGCTGGTCGTGGCCGCGGGTGCGCTGGTCCTGGGACAGGGGGGCGGGTTCGCCGGCACGCGGGCGCTGCTGCTGGCGATCGCGCCCGTCGTGCCCGTCGCCGGGGTGGCCCTGTCCTACGGGCCGCACGCCGACCCGCTCTACGAGGTCGCCGCGGCCAGCCCGGGCGGCGGTCTGCGTCTCGCGCTGACCCGGACCCTGGTCGTGCTCGCGGTGAGCCTGCCTCTGCTGACCCTGACCGGGCTGCTGCTGCCCGCCTCCGGCGCCCCGGCGGCCGCGGCCTGGCTGCTGCCGGGGCTGGCGCTGACGCTGACCTCGCTCGCCCTGGCCTCCTTCGTGGGCTGCCGGACGGCGACCGGCGTCACGGCGGGCGGCTGGCTGTGCGCCGTCCTGGCGCCGACGGCCACCGCACCGGCCGCCATCACCGCACGTCTGGCCGAGCAGCTCTCCCAGTGCCTCGACGGGGCGGGCGCGCAGGGCACGTGGGCGGCCGCGGCCGCCGTGAGCGCCGTACTCCTGGCGGTCCGCCGCCAGGCGTTCGACAACCTGCTCCCTCGCTGACGTACGACCCCTGTTCCGGCGTCGGCCGCACACTGCCCGGCCGCGCCGGTGGTCCCGCCTGCCCGCCCGGCCTCACCACTCGAACCAACCGCACCACCCAATCCACTCGAACCACCGTCACCACCCGCACCACCCAAGCCACTCGAACCACCGTCACCACTCGGCAAGGCCGCCACGCGCCGCCCTGCCCCGACCCTGATCCACCGGCGAGCGGCCGGCATGCCGCCCTCCCGGCCGGATCCCTGGAGACACCTTGAGTTCTGTACGCGTGACCGGCCTGAGCGTCCGGCACAGAAAGACCGTCGCCCTCGACTCCGTCGACCTGAGCCTCGGCACCGGTGTGCACGGGCTGCTCGGGCCGAACGGCGCCGGCAAGACCTCGCTGATCCGCGTGCTGGCCACCGTGGCCCAGCCGCACGGCGGCTCGGTGGAGATCCTCGGGCAGGACAGCGCCGACCACCGCGGACGGTCCGGCATCCGGCGCCGGCTCGGCTATCTGCCACAGGAGTTCGGCTACTACCCGGGCTTCACCGTGCGGGAGTTCGTGACGTACGTGGCCTGGCTCAAGGAGATGCCCGCCGACCGCACCCCGGCCGCCGTGGAGCGGGCGGTGGCGCGGGTCGGTCTCATGGACCGCATCGACGAGAAGGTCAAGACGCTGTCCGGCGGCATGGTCCGCCGGGTCGGCATCGCGCAGGCCGTGGTCAACGACCCGGAGGTGCTGCTGCTGGACGAGCCGACCGCCGGCCTCGACCCCGAGCAGCGGGTGGAGTTCCGCGAGCTGCTGCGCGAACTGGGCGCGAACGCCACGGTGGTGGTCTCCACGCACCTGGTCGAGGACGTGGCGACCGCCTGCACGGACGTGACCCTCATCGACGCGGGCCGGGTCGCCTATCAGGGCACGCCGGACGCCCTCGCCACCCTCGGTGAGGACTCGGACGACCCGGGCGACCACCCGATCGAACGCGGTTACACGGCGGCCCTGCGCGCGCACCGCAGCCACCGGGAGACCCAGCGGGCACACGGCGCCCCGGCCGGCGTGCGGGAGGGAGTGTGATGGCGCTCGTGGACGACCTCAAGGGCCGGAAAGACGAGAAGGGCCAGGACGGCCAGGAAGGCCAGGGCGGCCAGGGCGGCCAGAAGGAAGCCGGCCGGAACAGGCAGGGCCCGCGCGCCCCGCACCCGCTTCGCACCGAAGCGCTGCGCAGCTTCGCCCCCTGGGCCGGTGCCGCGGTGCTGCTGGTGCTCGTCGTGATGCTGGCGGGCACCACCAAGCGCTGGCAGGGCGGCTGGGGCGAGACCACGGGGCAGTTGCAGGCCGGCCTGGTGATCGCCGTACCGCTGGCCGCCGCCGCGGGTTGCTGGCAGGGCGGGCGGGAGCGGCGGCAGCGTACCGAGGAGCTGTGGGCGACGTTCGCGCGTGGCCCGCTCGCCCGGTTGCTGACGTCGGCGCTGCCGGTCGTGGTCTGGGTGATGGCCGGGTATCTGGCCGCCGCGGCCCTGGGGCTCCTCGCCACCTGGCCGTACGCCCAGGGTGACCGTCCCCACCTCGCCCTGCTGCCGTCGGGCGCGGTGGCCGTGGGCGCCGCCGCGCTGACGGGGCACGTGGTCGGGCGGCTTGTGCCGTCGCGGCTGGCCGCGCCGGTGCTGGCCCTGGTCGGGTACGTGGGCCTCGGGTACACGGCGCACAGCTCGGATCTCGGCCGTTACCTCAGTCCCGCCTTCGAGAACGGGGCGACCTCGGTGCCGGTGTGGTGGCAGCCGGTGGCGACGACCGTGTGGACGGGGGGTCTGGCGGGAGCGGCCGTGCTGGCGTACGCCGCGCGTCGCCGGTACACGGCCCTGCTGCCGCTGGCCGCCGCGACGGCCGCCGGCGCGCTGCTGATACAGAACGGGGTGGGACTGTGGCACCACAACACCACGGCCGACCACCAGGTGTGCGACACCTCCGTGACTCCCGCCGTCTGTGTGAACGCCCGCTACGCCGGGATGCTGCCGCAGGTCACCGAAGCCCTGTCGGGGATCACCGGGCGCCTGAAGGGCGTACGGCACCTGCCCGCGCGGTGGGAGGACCGCCCGGGTGCGCCGCGCCGCGACGAGGTGGCGCTGCCCATGCTGACGCCGATCGGCTGGTACGTCGTACGGGGGCAGCTGACCGATCCGGAGCAGTTCGCATGGGAGGCGATGGTGGCGTTGCAGCGCGGCGACTGCGCCCACGAGCCGGATCCGCAGGTGGCCAGGGTCGACGAAGCGGTGCAGAACTATCTGGCGCCCAGTCCGGGGCGGGCGCAGTTCGACGGGCTCGACGCCCGGGGTTCCGCATCCCACCGCGCGGACCTGAAGGCGCGGCAGGAGGCCCGCGGACACCTGGCAGCGATGGGCGACGCACAGCGCCGCGCCTGGCTCTCGGCGTACTTCGCCACCGCGGGCGACTGCGACCCCAAGGTGGTGCCGGCGCTGTGAACAGCGGATTCCTTCTGTACGCCCGTTCGCGGGCCGTCCCCGCCACCCTCGCGGCGCTCGTCGCGACGACCGGCTTCGCGATCTGGGCGGCACGGCAGCTGAACGCCTTCGTGGACCCGGACAGCCGGGTGCCGATCGTGGCGCTGGCCCCGCTGATGGCAGCCGCCGTGATCGGTGTGAGCCTGTACACGGCCTCGGCGGAGCTGGACCGTACGGCGGTGCGCCCCTGGTGGCCGCGCCGGCTGGTGCAGCTGGTGGGGCTCACGGCGCTCGCGTCGGGGCTGCTGCCGCTGGCCGTGCTGGGGCACGCGGACGTGTTCGGGCCGCCGGCCGCGATCCGCAACACGCTGGGCTGCGTGGGCATCACCGCGGCCGCGGCGGTGCTGCTGGGGGCCCGGCTGAGCTGGCTGCCCGCGTTCGTCTACGTCAGTTCCGTCTACCTCGCCTCGCACGGGGCGCAGGGGCGCGCGGCGCTGCTGTGGGCCTGGCCGATGCAGCCGGGCGCGCAGCCGGAGGCCTGGGCGATGGCGCTGGCCGCGTTCGTGGTGGGCGTGGTGCTGTACGCCGTACGCGGGGCGCGGCCCGAAGGGCCACGCGTCTGACGCGCCGGTCCCGAAGGCCCCGCGGCTGAGCCACCGCGGGGCACGACGGGCACGGGCTCGTCGGGTATGCGAAGGCCCGGATCGTCAGGCGGAAATGCCGTCGATCCGGGCCATGGCGTCTTCCGCGCCGTACGGTTGCAAGTAGGGCAGCCAGCGCGGGTCCCTATGCCCGGTGCCGATGATGCGCCAGGCCAGACCGGTGGGCGGGGCCGGTTTGTGGTGCAGTCTCCAGCCCAGCTCGACGAGGTGGCGGTCGGCCTTGACGTGGTTGCAGCGGCGGCAGGAGGCGACCACGTTGTCCCAGCGGTGCTGGCCCCCGCGGCTGCGCGGGATGACGTGGTCGACGCTGGTTGCGACGCCACCGCAGTACATGCACCGGCCCCCGTCCCGGGCGAACAGGGCCCGCCGGGTGAGAGGAACGGGCCCCCGGTAGGGCACCCGCACGAATCGCTTGAGCCGGACCACGCTGGGTGCGGGGAGTGTGACGGTCGCGCTGTGCAGATAGGCGCCGGATTCCTCGAGGGAGACGGCCTTGTTCTCCAGGACGAGGACGAGAGCGCGGCGGAGCGGTACGACGCCGAGGGGCTCGTACGACGCGTTGAGGACCAGGACATGCGGCACGGGTGCCTCCTTGGGCGTCGGCGGCGCGTGGCTCGCGCCGGGACGATCTGCAGCCAGTCTCCCCTCATGCCTGGTGAACGCGCCACCATGTCCCGGTAACGGGCTGGGAGTGTTTTCGACCACATCTGATTCATCCCCCGCGGCGGGGCCGGTTCAAGCCCAGGTGAGCCGGGTCGTCGCTGTCCGGATCGGCACGGCCACACACGATGCCCCGTTAGTGTGGTGGTTCTGTCCCTCCGGTGTCCTTTCCGTGACCTTGGCGACCTCGGTTTCGTGACCTTGACCGCCGCACCGGACCGGACTACGCAGCACCATGGAGGTACTTGCCGTGTCCCTGCCCGTCGTCCAACTGGCCGCCGGTGCGTCGCCGTCCCCGTCTCCCACGCCGTCGGGCTCGACGGCGCCGATCGTGCCCTCGCTCCAGGACGCCCAGCAGAGCGCGACGAACGCGGCGGACTGGGTGGAGCAGAACTGGTCGACGTGGCTCGCGATGGGTCTGCAGATCCTGCTGATCGTGGTCATCGCGGTGGTGCTGCGCGCGGTGGTGCGGCGGGCGATCACCAAGCTGATCGACCGGATGAACCGGACCGCCCAGGAGGTCGAGCACACCGCGCTGGGCGGGCTGCTGGCCAGCACCGAGCGGCGCCGGCAGCGCTCGCAGGCGATCGGCTCGGTACTGCGGTCGGTGGCGAGCTTCCTGATCCTCGGTACGGCGGCGCTGATGGTGCTGTCCACCTTCAAGATCAACCTGGCGCCGCTGCTCGCCTCCGCCGGTGTCGCCGGTGTGGCGATCGGCTTCGGTGCCCGGAACCTGGTCACGGACTTCCTCTCCGGCGTGTTCATGATCCTGGAGGACCAGTACGGCGTCGGCGACACGATCGACGCGGGTGTGGCCACCGGTGAGGTCGTCGCCGTCGGTCTGCGGGTGACCAAGCTGCGCGGTGCCAACGGTGAGACCTGGTACGTGCGCAACGGCGAGGTGAAGCGGATCGGCAACCTCTCGCAGGGCTGGGCGACCGCCACGGTCGACGTGACGGTGAAGTCGAGCGAGAACCTGGACCGGGTCAAGGCCACGCTCGCCGAGGTCGGCGAGCGGATGGGCAAGGAAGAGCCCTGGAACGAGCTGCTGTGGGGCCCGGTCGAGGTGCTCGGCCTGGACAGCGTGCTGATCGACTCCATGGCCATCCGGGTCTCGGCCAAGACCATGCCGGGCAAGTCGCTGACCGTGGAGCGCGAGCTGCGCTGGCGCGTCAAGCAGGCCCTGGACGCGGCGCGCATCCCGATCGTGGGCGGCGCCACGGCCACGGAGGACGTCGAGGCGGCCCCGGACCCGTCGGCGGCCATGGCGGCCCCCTCGGCCTTCGCCAGCAGCACCTCCCCGCAGTCCCTGGAGGCGTCGCCGATCACTCCGCAGCGGCCGCCGACGAAGTAGTCCGGCGGACAATCGATTCAGCACACTCGTTCGAGTGAAGGGTGGGGCATCCCGGCGCCGGAGGCGCCGCGGGTGCCCCATCGTTCTGCCGGGGCGCCCGGCGCGGGCTTAGCCCTGGCATCAGTGCGACGAGGAGAAGCGATGAGCGCCGAACCGATCATGGAGCCAGTCATGACGCAGGTGGACCCCCGGCCCTGCCCGGCGACGACCCCACCGAGGCGTACTACGAGACCGACGTGAAAGTCGGCCTCGGCACCCCGCTCCCCCTGCCCGCCCCGTACCCCACCCTCGAGACGGCCTCGTTCCTCGACGAGGACTGAGGCGCTCCGGTCTCCTGGCTCTCCCCCGCTCTCCCCGCCCTTGACGTCTTCCTCCCCCGGCCATACGTTCCTGTCACTCGAATAGGAAACTTTCCTAACAGTGATCTTCCGGGCATGCCGGACGGCGGTAGCGGCCTGAGAGGCGGGGGCGACCATGGCAGGGACCACGGGTACACCGGGAACGCCGGGAACGCCGGGCACCCCGCGCGTGCTGCGCGCCATGAACGACCGGGCCGCCCTGGACCTCCTCCTGGAACACGGTCCGCTGTCCCGCACCCGGATCGGCAAGCTCACCGGACTGTCCAAGCCCACCGCCTCCCAGCTGCTGGCCCGCCTGGAGGCCGCCGGCCTGGTCCGGGTCACCGGCACCAGCGAGGGCCGGCCGGGTCCCGGCGCCCAGCTGTACGCCGTGCGTCCGGACGTCGCGTACGCCGCCGGGCTCGACGTCGCCCCGCACCGCATCCGCGCCGCCGTCGCCGACATCACCGGCCGCACGGTCGGCGAGTACGAACTGCCCACCCCCGGCCGGCACCCGGCCCTTCCGGTCGTCCGGCAGGTCACCGACGCGCTCGACGGCGCGGTGAAGGCCGCCGGGCTCACCCGGGCCGACGTCCACCGGCTGGTGATCGGCACCCCCGGCGCCTTCGACCCGAACACCGGCCGCCTGCGCTACGCCTCCCATCTGCCCGGCTGGCACTCCCCCACGCTGCTCGGCGAACTCGCCGCCGCGCTGCCGATGCCGGTCGAGTACGAGAACGACGTCAACCTCGTCGCCCTCGCCGAACAGCGGCTCGGCGCCGCCCGGGGCCACGCGGACTTCGTGCTGCTGTGGAACCAGGAGGGCATGGGCGCAGCCCTGGTGCTCGGCGGCCGGCTGCACCGCGGCTGGACCGGCGGCGCGGGCGAGGTCGGCTTCCTGCCGGTGCCGGGCGCGCCCCTGGTACGGCAGGTGACCCGGGCCAACAGCGGCGGGTACCAGGAACTGGCCGGCTCCCAGGCGCTGCCGAAGCTGGCCCGTGAGCTCGGCATCGAGGACGTGCCGCCGGGGCCGTACCCCGAGGCCGCCGCCGCGCTGCTGGCCCGCGCCGCCGACCACGCGGACGGTCCGCACCGGGAGCTGCTGCGGGCCTACGCGACCCGGCTGGCCACCGGCCTCGCCTCGCTCGTCTCCGTCCTCGACCCCGAACTCGTCGTCCTCAGCGGCTCCGCCCTGACCGCCGGCGGCGAGGTGCTGCGCGGCCTCGTCCAGGCCGAACTGGAGGAGCTGGCGGCGGCCCGGCCCCGGCTCGTCGTCGGTGACGTCCGTGCGCACCCCGTGCTGCGCGGCGCGCTGGAGTGCGCGCTCGCGGCCACCCGTGACGAGGTCTTCGACACCTCGCGCTGAACCCGCCACGATCCGCGCCTCCGCACCCCCGCAATGCGCGCCTCCTCGATCCGCACCTCCGCAATGCCCTTGATCCGACCCGCCTCGCTCCGCACCCCCTCTCGATCCGACCCGCCCGCCGTACCCGCCCGTCCGCCGTATCCGCCCCTCACCCCCGCCTCTGGGAGGCCTCGCCATGCCCGAAGTCATACCGTCCGGTGTCCGCAGGACAGCATTCGCGCTCACCGCGTCACTGGCGCTGCTGACCACCGCCTGTACCGGCCAGTCCGGTGCCGGCGCCACCGACGACGCCTCCAAGGACACGACGATCAACTTCTGGCACGCGTGGAGCGCGCCGAGCGAGGTGAAGGCGGTCGACTCCCTGGTCGCCGGCTTCGAGAAGGCGCACCCCAACATCCATGTGCACGTGGTCGGCGACATGACCGACGACAAGATCAACCAGGCGCTGCGCTCCGGCGGGGACCGGGCCCCGGACGTGATCTCCTCGTTCACCACCAACAACGTGGGCAAGTTCTGCTCCTCGGGCGCGCTGGTCGACCTGAACCCCTTCTTCGAGAAGTCGCACATCGACCCCGCGACGACCTTCCCGAAGCCGATGAACGAGTACACCCAGTACGACGGCGACCGCTGTGCGGCTCCGCTGCTGGGCGACGCGTACGGGCTCTACTACAACAAGACGGCGTTCGCGAAGGCCGGCATCGCGCACGCGCCGAAGACCTGGTCCGAGTTCGAGGCCGACGCCAAGAAGCTCACCGTCCGCCGGGGCGACGGCTACGCGCAGCTCGGCTTCATGCCCGACTACCACGGCTGGGAGTCCACGACCGAGCACTACTTCGGGCAGTTCTCGCCGACCTACTTCGACAAGCGGGGCAAGTCCGCCGTCGCCGAGGACCCGGCGTTCGAGAAGGGCTTCACGCTCCAGAAGAGGCTCGTCGACGAACTCGGCGGATTCCGGAGGCTGGAGCGGTTCCGGGCCACGCTCGGCGACGAGTGGGGCCCCCGGCACCCCTTCCACACCGGCCAGGTGGCCATGCAGCTCGACGGCGAGTGGCGGCTCGGGATGGCGCTCGACGCCAAGCCGAAGTTCGAGATCGGCGTGGCCCCGCTGCCCGTCCCCGACGACCAGGAGGGGCAGCACGGCAAGGGGTACATCACCGGCACCATCGCGGGCATCGCCGCCACCAGCCACAAGCAGAACGCGGCCTGGGAACTGGTGAAGTACATGACCACGGACACCGACGCGGTGGTCGGCTTCGCCAACGGCATCCACAACGTGCCCTCCACGCTCGCCGCGCTGAAGTCCCCGAAGCTGAAGTACGACCCGCGCTTCAAGACCTTCCTGGACATCGCCGCCGACCCGCTGTCGACCACCACGCCCCCCTCGGTCAACGGCGGCCAGTACCTGGTGACGATCCAGCAGCTCGGCTACGACTACGAGAGCGGCAAGGTCACCGATCTGAAGGCCGGCCTGAAGAAGACGGCCGCGCAGATCGACACGGACATCGCGCAGGCGAAGTAGCCGATGAGCACGGTCACTCTCGCGTCGAGGCGCCGCCGGGCGGCGCTGCGCACACTCGCCTTCATGTCACCGTGGCTGGTCGGCTTCGCGGTCTTCTTCGCCTACCCGCTGCTCTCCACGGTCTACTTCTCCTTCATGCACTACGACGGCTTCGCGGCGCCGACGTGGAGCGGCGGGCAGAACTGGGGTTACGTCTTCGAGCACTACCCGCTGTTCTGGCCCGCCCTGCGCAACACCCTGTGGCTGGTGCTGGTGACCGTGACCCTGCGGGTGGTGTTCGGGCTCGGTGTCGGTCTGCTCATCACCAAGGTCAGGACGGGCACGGGCGTCTTCCGCACCCTCTTCTACCTGCCGTACCTGGCCCCGCCGGTCGCGGCGACCATGGCCTTCGCGTTCCTCCTCAACCCCGGTACGGGCCCGGTCGACTCCCTCCTGGAGAAGGCCGGACTGCCGGCGCCGGGCTGGTTCAGCGACCCGGCGTGGTCCAAGCCCGCCCTGACCCTGCTGGCGCTGTGGGGCATCGGCGACCTGATGGTCGTCTTCATGGCCGCGCTGCTGGACGTGCCGCGGGAGCAGTACGAGGCCGCCGAGCTGGACGGGGCGTCCCGTTGGCAGCGGTTCCGGTACGTGACGCTGCCGGCCATCTCGCCGATCGTGATGTTCGCCGTGGTCACCGGGGTCATCCAGGCCATGCAGTGCTACACGCAGCCGCTGGTGGCGGGGAAGGTCGCCTCGGGCGTGATCCAGGGCGCGGGCGTCCAGTTCGAGCCCGGCTACCCGGACAGGTCCACGCTCACCCTCCCCCAGCTCGTCTACAACCTCGGCTTCCAGCGCTTCGACTACGGCTCGGCCTGTGTGGTGGCACTGGTGCTGTTCGTGCTGTCGATGGCGTTCACCGCGCTGCTGATGCGGCGCCGGGGCGGTCTCATCCAGGCAGGTGACTGACATGACCCAGGTTCTCGACCGACCGGTCAAGGCCGTGTCCCGGGCCACCCCGTCCCGGCGTGCCGCGCGGCGCCGGGCGCTGCTGGAGTGGCTCGCCGTGCACTCCCTCGCCGTCGCCGCTGCGCTCTTCTTCACCCTGCCCTTCGTGTTCGTGGTCCTGACCTCGCTGATGAGCGACAGCCAGGCGCTGAGCCGGGACCTGATCCCGCACACCTGGGAGTGGGGCAACTACCGGAGCGTGCTCAGCACCCCGGGCTTCCTGACCTGGTGGCGCAACACGCTGCTCTACGCCGGGCTGGGCACCGTGCTGTCCGTCGTGTCGTCGCTTCCGGTGGCGTACGCGCTGGCCAAGTTCCGCTTCCGGGGCCGGAATCTGTCCCTCATGCTGGTGATCTCGATGATGATGCTGCCCCCGCAGGTCGTGGTCGTCCCGATGTACCTGTTCTGGGCGAAGCAGCTGGACCTGTCGGGCACGCTGTGGCCGCTGATCGTCCCGATGGCGTTCGGGGACGCGTTCTCGATCTTCCTGCTGCGGCAGTTCCTGATGACGATCCCGGACGAGTACCTGGACGCGGCGCGGGTCGACGGCTGCGGCGAGCTGCGTACCCTGCTGCGTGTCGTCGTACCGATGGCGAAGCCGGGCATCGCGGCCGTGGCACTCTTCCAGTTCTTCTACGCCTGGAACGACTACTTCGGCCCTCAGATCTACGCCTCCGAGAACCCCGGCGCCTGGACCCTCTCCTACGGTCTGGAGTCCTTCAAGGGCGCCCACCACACGGACTGGAACCTGACCATGGCCGCGACCGTGCTGGTCATGGCCCCCGTGATCCTCGTGTTCTTCTTCGCCCAGAAGGCGTTCGTCGAGGGCGTCACGCTCACCGGAGTGAAGGGATAAGCACCTGTGAAACTCACCGTGGTCGGCGGCGGTTCGACCTACACCCCCGAACTCGTCGACGGCTTCGCCCGTCTGCGGGACACCCTGCCCGTCGAGGAACTGGTCCTGGTCGATCCGGACGCCGGACGCCTGGAGCTGGTCGGCGGCCTGGCCCGCCGCATCTTCGCCAGGCAGGGCCACGGCGGCCGTGTCGTCACGACCTCCGACCTGGACGCCGGCGTCGAGGACGCCGACGCGGTCCTGCTCCAGCTGCGGGTCGGCGGGCAGGCGGCCCGTGAGCGGGACGAGACCTGGCCCCTGGAGTGCGGCTGCGTCGGCCAGGAGACGACCGGCGCGGGCGGCCTGGCCAAGGCGCTGCGCACGGTGCCGGTGGTCCTCGACATCGCCGAGCGGGTCCGCCGCGCCAACCCCCGTGCCTGGATCGTCGACTTCACCAACCCGGTCGGCATCGTCACCCGCGCACTGCTGCGGGAGGGACACCGGGCGATCGGTCTGTGCAACGTGGCGATCGGTCTCCAGCGCAAGTTCGCCGCGCTGCTGGGCACCGGGGCGGCGGAGGTGCACCTGGAGCACGTCGGCCTGAACCACCTCACCTGGGAGACGGGGGTGCGCCTCGGCGGGCCCGAGGGGGCCGACGTGCTGCCCAAGCTCCTCGCGGAGCACGGCGACGCGATCGCCGCCGACCTGCGTCTGCCCCGCCACCTCCTCGACCGGCTCGGCGTGGTCCCCTCCTACTACCTGCGCTACTACTACGCCCACGACGAGGTGGTCAGGGACCTGCGCACCAAGCCGTCCCGGGCGGCCGAGGTCGCGGCCATGGAACGCGAACTGCTGACGATGTACGGCGACCCGGCCCTGGACGAGAAGCCGGAGCTGCTCGCCAAGCGGGGCGGCGCGTTCTACTCGGAGGCGGCCGTGGACCTGGCGGCCGCGCTGCTGGGCGGCTCCGGCAGCCCGTACCAGGTGGTGAACACCCTCAACCACGGCACGCTGCCGTTCCTCCCCGACGACGCGGTGATCGAGGTGCAGGCGGCGGTCGGACCGGCCGGAGCCGTGCCGCTGCCGGTGCCGGCGGTCGACCCGCTGTTCGCGGGACTGATGGCGAACGTGACCGCGTACGAGGACCTGGCCCTGCAGGCGGCCCTGCGGGGCGGCCGGGACCGCGTCTTCCGCGCGCTGCTGGCCCATCCCCTCATCGGCCAGTACGACCGTGCCGACACCCTCACCGACCGACTGATCGCGCACAACCGGGAGCACCTCGCGTGGGCCTGACCGCACCCGAGTCCGCGGGCGTTCTTGCCATCGACGCGGGCAACAGCAAGACCGACGTGGCCGTGGTCACCGCCCGCGGGGAGGTGCTGGCCACGGCCCGCGGCGGCGGCTTCCGGCCGCCCGCGGTGGGCCTGGAGGCGGCGATGGACGCCCTGGCCGCCCCCGTCGCCCAAGCCCTGGCGGCCGCGGGCCTGTCCGCCGTCGCACACGTCTCCGCCTGTCTGGCCAACGCCGATCTTCCGGTGGAGGAGGAGCAGTTGGCGGCCGCGCTGCACGCGCGTGGCTGGGGCGGCTCGGTGGAGGTCCGCAACGACACCTTCGCGATCCTGCGCGCGGGCGTGGCCGAGCCCCGGGGCGTGGCCGTGGTGTGCGGCGCGGGCATCAACTGCGTCGGCATGCGCCCCGACGGCCGCACCGCCCGCTTCCCCGCACTCGGCCGTATCTCCGGTGACTGGGGCGGGGGTTGGGCCATGGCCGAGGAGGCCCTGTGGCACGCGGCCCGCGCGGAGGACGGCCGGGGCGGCCCCACCGCCCTGTCCCGCACCCTGCCCGCCCACTTCGGCCTGCCCTCCGTGTACGCCCTGATCGAGGCCCTCCATCTGGACCGCATCGACCACGCCCACCGCCACGAGCTGACCCCGGTCCTCTTCGCCACCGCCGTCCAGGGCGACCCGGTCGCCCGCTCCCTGGTGGACCGCCTGGCGGAGGAGGTCGCCACGATGGCCACCGTCGCCCTCACCCGCCTCGACCTGCTCGGCGAGAGGACCCCGGTCCTCCTGGGCGGCAGCGTCCTGACCGCCGCCCACCCCCGGCTGAACGACGGCATCCGCGCCCTCCTCTTCGCCCGCGCTCCCAAGGCCGACGTCCACGTGGTGCGCGCCAGCCCCGTCATGGGCGCGGCGCTCCTCGGCCTGGACCGGCTGAAGGCGACCCCCGAGGCGCAGAAAAGAGCCCGGACCTACTGGGAGTAGACCCACGCGGTCCCGACCCCGCCCACCACGGGAAGGAAGCCGCCCCGTCCGACCCCGCCCCCCCCTGCAGCCCGTCCGGCGTTCGAGGACAAGGCCCCTTCAGGGCCGGAGCGGGGATCGGGGGCGCCGCCCCCGGAGGAACCGACACGCATCCCCGAGCGTGTAATCGGGCAAGGGTGCCGCAGACCCGGTCCAACCGGAGGCCTCTACTGCGATCCGATCAATATGCCGTGAAGGCCGGTGCGAATGTCGGTGCGGGCGGCGATACTTGGCGGCGAACGGATGACCATGGGGGAGGTCAGATGACACACCCGCCGAAGAGCAGCGCGGCGCCACCGGGGGCGGGTCCCGTCGTGCCCGCCGCCCCGGCCGTACCACCACAGCGGGGGCGGCCCGCTTCCGAGACGTCGCCGCCCGCCGCCCGCCGGAGCGCGTTCGCCGAGGGTGTCGACGTGGTGCGGGCCGCCGCGACGACGGAGCCGGGCCGGCTGCGGATCATCGGCGCCGTACTGGCGCTGCTGGTCGTCGCGTTCGGGGCGGTCACCGCGTGGCAGAGCAGCGAGCGCGCGAGCGCCGCCGACGACGTGCTGCACCGCAGCCAGCCGCTCAGTTCGGGGGCCGCGGACATCTACCGCTCGCTGGCGGACGCCAACACGGCCGCCTCCAGCGGGTTCCTGGCAGGCGGCCAGGAGACGGCGGCGTCGCGCGACCGGTACGAGAAGGACATCCGTACGGCCGCCTCGGGCCTCGTCACGGCCGCAGCCAACGCGGAGCCGGGCTCGCCCTCCGAGGCGACCATCGCCAGGCTGAACCGGCTGCTGCCCGAGTACAAGGGCCTGATCGAGCGCGCCCGCACCTACAACCGGCAGGGCTACCCGGTCGGTGGCGCGTATCTGCGGTACGCGAACGAGAAGATGCAGACGGACATGCTCC
Organism: Streptomyces sp. NBC_00820; assembly: GCF_036347055.1. NCBI lineage: Bacteria > Bacillati > Actinomycetota > Actinomycetes > Kitasatosporales > Streptomycetaceae > Streptomyces > Streptomyces sp. NBC_00820. Next base: position 3,038,827 of record NZ_CP108882.1, read on the forward strand.
CGGCGGCGGAGGACCTCTACACGACGGAGAACCGGCGGCTGAACGCCGACTACGGGGACGCGACGCCGTACCCGTGGGCGGCGATCGCGCTCGGCGTCCTCGCGCTCGCCGCGCTGGCCTGGGCCCAGCACCGCAGCTACCGGCAGACCAACCGCGTCCTCAACCACGGCCTGGTAGCCGCCACCGCCGCCACGACCGTCGTCCTGCTGTGGCTGCTGACCGGGCACACGCTCGCGCGCTCCGGCCTCGACGGCTCCTACGACCACGGCGTCCGCTCGCTGAACGTCCTGCACGACGCCCGTATCGCCTCGCTGAAGGCGCGCGGCAACGAGAACCTGAGCCTGGTGGCGCGCGGCGCCGAGAGCAGAACGGTCGACGGCAAGGCGTACGACGCCTACTACTACGACTTCGACGAGGACCTGACCGTGCTCGGCAAGGGCCTCACCGAGGCCGGCAGGCTCGCCGACGACCGGGCGGGCACCGCCCCGGTCAAGGCGGCCGAGGCCAGCATGACGGTGTGGAAGCAGCGGCACACCGCGGCCCGCACCGAGGACGAGAACGGCAACTACCAGCAGGCGCTGGACAAGGTGATCGGCACCAAGGACGCGACCGGCGAGTGCTTCGACAGCGTCGACAGCAATCTGCGCCACGCCATAGCCCATGAGCAGGCCGAGTTCCAGCAGGCCGCCGGCGACGGGCGGGACGCCATGACCGGGTTGCCCGTCGGCACCGCGGTCCTCGCCGTGCTCGGCGCGGCGGCCGCGCTGGCCGGCATCGGGCGCAGGCTTTCGGAGTACCGGTGACAGGGGGCCAGACGATGTACGCGGCACGCGCACGGGCCTCACTTCGGGGCTGGGGCGGAGTGGGCGCGATGGCGGTCCTGTGCGCCCTGGCGCTCGCCTTCGCCCTGCTGCTGCCCCGCACACAGGAGCCGCGCGCGGCCGCGCCGGCGACGGCCGGGCAGTCGGTGGCCACCGGCAGCCAGGTCCGCGCGGACGCCTGCGAGGACTCCGAGGCGCGCAAGCGGACGCTGTCCCCGTCCGGGGCGGACGGCAGCACGATCGACGCCATCAAGTCCCGTACGGGCGCCAAGCGCAAGCTGATCGTCGGCGTCGACCAGAACAGCTACCGCTGGGGCTACCGCAACCCCAACGCCGAGGGCGCGGAGCTGGAGGGCTTCGACATCGACCTCGTCCACCGCATCGCCGAGGACCTCCTCGGTGACCCGAACGCGGTGCAGTTCAAGGCGATACCGACCAGCCGGCGCATCCCCGCCATCCAGGGCGGCCAGGTCGACATGGTCGTGCGCGCGATGACCATCACCTGCGAGCGGCTCGGCCAAGTCGCCTTCTCCGCTCCCTACTTCAAGACCGGCCAGCAGGTCCTCGCCCCCAAGACGTCGCCGGTGACGGGCTACAACGCCACCCTGGCGCACAAGAAGGTGTGCACGGCGTCCGGTTCCACCGCCCACAGCAAGCTGAAGGCCGACCGGGACAAGGGCGCGCTGCCCGCCTCCACCGACATCTCCACCACCGTCCCCAACCAACTCGACTGCCTGGTCCGCCTCCAGCTCGGCGAGGTCGACGCGGTGGTCACCGACGGCGCGCTCGCCGCGAGCCAGGCCGCCCAGGACCCGACGGTCGAGCTCAAGGGCAAGGCGTTCACGACCGAGTACTACGGGGTGGCGATGAAAAGGGACGCGAACGATCTGGTGCGCCGGGTCAACCACATCCTGGTCGACTACCGCGCGAACGGCTGGCAGGCGTCGTACGACACCTGGCTGTCGGCCACACTGGGCAAGGACGCTGGACCGTCGAAGCCGCCCGCGCCCCAGTATCTGCGCACCGGATGACCCCGCCCCCGACCCAGGCCAACCACACAGCAGCGAGAGGTGATCGATGGGCGTCACGGACCCCGCCGGGCCGGTGATGGACCGGGACGAGGTGGACCGTGCGCTGGCGCGGCTCGGCCAGGAGCACGAGGCGATCGAGACCTCCCTGCTGTCCCTGCAGGACCACGCGGGCCGCAGACTCCTCGAAGGGGCCGCGCTGACGGGCGTCACCAAGGACCGCTGGGCGGTGACGGAGGTGGCGATCACCGTGCTGTGGACCTGCTTCGACGCCTACGCGGGCGCGCTGCGCTCCGCCCGGGAGATCCGCTCGCGGCGCCGCTGGTCCAGCCGCGAGGACCTGGTCGAGCTGACCGGGCTGCTGCGCGGCGCCTCGGTCACGGTGGCCGGCGGTGCCACACCGTCGGGCGCCGGCCGGCTCAGTGAGACGTTCTCGCTGGTCTCCCTGGTCGACCGGATGAACGAGCTGTACGCGTCCTCGCTGGACATGGTCGTCACCGCGGACGCGGTCTGGTCGGCGCTGCCCGCGCGGATCGATTTACTCGCCGCGGAACTCCAGCGCACCCGCAAGCTCGCCCACTCCGTCGGCGTCCGCCCCGGGGAGCACCCGGCCGGCGACGACCTGGAGCGGATCACCCGCACGCTGACCCGGATGCGCGAGGAGGTGATCTCCGACCCGCTCGCCTTCTGGGTGCCGGCCGAGGGCAGTTCGGCGCCCGGCGGCGGCCGCCCGGACACGACGGTGTACGACCGTGAGGCCCGCGCCCTGGAGGACGTGCGGCGGGAGATCGACGCCGTGCTGACCGTGCGGCAGGACGCGGAGGCGCGGCTGATCCGGCTGCGGGACGTGCTCTCCCGCGCGGACCGCACGCTCGCCGAGGCGCGCACCGCGCGCGGTGAGGTGCTGGCGAAGATCGCCGCGACCGAGGTGCCCGTGGTCAGCGGGCCGCCGACCGTGCTGCAGGAGCAGCTCGCGACCGCCGCCGAGTACCGGCGCCAGGCGCGCTGGCACCGGCTCTCGCCGCTGCTGGAGTCCCTGGAGCAGCGGGCGGAGGACGAACTGCTGCGCGCCCGGGAGTCGTTGACCGCGGTCACCGCGCCGCTCGCGGTGCGCGCCGAGCTGCGCGGCCGGCTCGACGCCTACAAGGCGAAGGTCGCCCGGCACGGTCTGGCCGAGGACCCGCTGCTGGTCGAACGGTACGACGCCGCCCGGCGCATGCTGTGGAGCGCGCCCTGCGACCTGCGCGTCGCCGAACAGGCCGTGCTGCGCTATCAGGTGGCCGCCGCCGAGCTGCTCGGCACACCGAGGGTTCCCCAGCAGGGCGGGCCTCAGGACCACAGGAGTGAGTCGTCATGAGTCAGGCGGAGCAGGCCTGCCAGCGGCCGGGCTGCGAGGGGGCGTACGAGGACGTCGGCGGCGGTGAGCTGTACTGCGACACCTGCGGTCTGGCGCCGGTGGTGTCGGCGTCGTCCGGGGACGGCATGGTGGGCTCGCCGCCCACCGGGATCACGGGGGGCGGCAGGGGGTCGGCGGGCACCGGCGCCTCCCGCTCCAGTTCCCGCAGCGCGCGTACGTCGTCGCAGTCGTCGAAGTCGCGGCGCTCGGTGTCGGGGCGGCTCTCGCGCTCGGTGTCGGGCCGGTCCACCAGCCGCTCGGTGTCGGTGCGCAGCTCCGGCGCCTCCTCCGGCGCCTCCACGCGCGGGCGGCTGGGCGCCGGGCTCGTCTCGGTGCCGCAGGTGCCGCGGCCCGACCCGCGCGTGATGGTGCTGGAGAACCCGGAGGTGCCCGAGCGGAAGCGGTTCTGCTCGCGTTCCGACTGCGGTGCTCCGGTGGGTCGTTCGCGCGGTGACCGGCGGGGGCGCACGGAGGGCTTCTGCACCAAGTGCGGGCACCCCTACTCGTTCGTGCCGAAGCTGGCGGCCGGGGACATCGTGCACGGCCAGTACGAGGTCGCGGGCTGTCTCGCGCACGGCGGCCTGGGCTGGGTCTACCTGGCCGTGGACCGGGCCGTCTCCGACCGGTGGGTGGTGCTCAAGGGCCTGCTGGACACCGGCGACCAGGACGCGATGGCCGCGGCGATCTCCGAGCGGCGCTTCCTCGCGGAGATCGAGCACGCCAACATCGTGCGGATCTACAACTTCGTCGAGCACCTGGACCAGCGCACCGGCTCCCTGGACGGCTACATCGTCATGGAGTACGTCGGCGGCAAGTCGCTGAAGGAGATCGCCAACGGCCGCCGCACGCCGGAGGGCCGGCGCGACCCGCTGCCGGTGGAGCAGACGTGTGCGTACGGCATCGAGGCGCTGGAGGCGCTCGGCCATCTGCACAGCCGCAACCTGCTGTACTGCGACTTCAAGGTCGACAACGCGATCCAGACCGAGGACCAGCTCAAGCTGATCGACATGGGTGCCGTGCGCCGCTCGGACGACGACGAGTCCGCGATCTACGGCACGGTCGGCTACCAGGCGCCCGAGGTCGCCGAGACCGGTCCGTCGGTGGCGAGCGACCTGTACACGGTGGGCCGTACCCTCGCCGTGCTCGCCTTCGACTTCCAGGGCTACACGAACGTGTTCGTGGACTCCCTGCCCGATCCGGACACCATCGAGGTCTTCCAGCGCTACGAGTCCTTCTACCGGCTGCTGGTCCGCGCCACCGACCCCGACCCGGCCCGCCGGTTCGCCTCCGCGCAGGAGATGTCCGAGCAGCTGACCGGTGTGCTGCGCGAGGTCGTCTCGCTGCAGACGGGGCAGGCGCGGCCCGCCCTGTCGACGCTGTTCGGGCCCGAGGTGAAGGTCACCGACACGGAGCTGTTCCCGGTGCTGGACGGGGACGTGTCGCGTCTCGGCGCGCGCCGGACGCGCGGCGGCACGCGGGGGCCGGTGCCGGGTCAGGTGCCGGGCGGTCAGGTACCGGGCCAGGTGCCGGCGCGGGAGGCCGTCCCGGCGACCCTCGTCAGGACCGTCGACACGGCCGCCGCCGCCCTCGCGCTGCCCGTGCCGCTGGTCGACCCGGCCGACCCCAACGCCGGTTTCCTGGCCGGTCTCATGGCCTCGGCCCCGGCCGAGCTGATCATCGCGCTGGACGCGGCGCCCGTACGGACCGTCGAGACCCGGCTGCGGCAGATCCGCGCCCGGCTGGAGAACGGCGACCACCGGGCCGCCCTGACGTCGCTGGCCGCGCTGGACGAGGAACGGCCCGACGACTGGCGGGTGGTCTGGTACCGCGGTGTGGCCGCCCTGGTCACCGGCGACTTCGAGGGCGCCGCGCTCGCCTTCGACGCGGTCTACGACGCCTTCCCCGGCGAGGCCGCGCCCAAGCTGGCGCTCGGCCTGTGCGCGGAGGTGCTGGGCCAGCTGGACAACGCCGCCGAGTACTACCGGCTGGTGTGGGCGACCGACCCGAGCTTCGTGAGCGCCGCCTTCGGACTCGCCCGGGTCCGGCTGGCGGCCGGCGACCGCGGCGGTTCCGTACGCACGCTGGAGTCGGTTCCGGAGTCCTCAATCCACTACACGGCGGCCCGGGTCGCGGCCGTGCGGGCGCGGCTGAGACAGCGCACGGCGACCGCCGGTGACGTACCGTTCCAGGAGGACCTGTCGGCCGCCGCGGGGCAGGTCGAGGCGCTCCAGGCGTACGGTCTGGACCCGGCGCGCCGCGAGCAGTTGTCCGCCGAAGTACTCGGCTGCGCGCTGGACTGGATACTCTCCGGAGGTCAGGACGCCGCCCGGCCCGCCGCCGGCCGGGTGCTGCTCGGCAGCGGTCTGGACGAGCGGGGCCTCCGCTTCGGTCTGGAGCGCGCCTACCGCACGCTGGCCCGGCTGGCGCCAGGCGGCGAGGAGAGGATCGAGCTGGTGGAACGGGCCAACCGTTACCGCCCCCGGACGTGGGTGTAGTTGATGTCGCAGATGCCCCAGCAGGCCGCACTGTCGAAGTGCCCGAGCTGCACGGAGCCGCTCGAGCCGGGTGACCTCTTCTGCGGCGCGTGCGGATACGACCTCTCTGTCGTGCCCGCCCCGCCGCAGGACCATCCGACGCTCACCATGACCGGCGCCCCCGCGCCGGGAGGCGGCGTGGACTGGCCCCCGCCCGAGCCGGGCTCGGGCGGCAACCCGCCCGCCGCGCACCAGGCCGCCGACGTGCCCGGGACCGACTCGGGCGGCTCCCCGCTGCCCGCGCCGGAGACGGCCGTACCGGGAGTGCGCTTCGACCGGCCCGACGAGCCCGACGACTACCCGCTGCAGGCCCCGGACCCGCGCGCGGCCGCCGACCCCGCCGCCGTACCGGACGGTGCCTCCGGCCCGGGCGGTCCGGCAAAGGTATGTGTGGCCTGCCGGGCGGGGCGCGTGGACGACGACGGCTACTGCGAGAACTGCGGGCACGCCCAGCCCCGCGAACGCGACCACATGGAGCGGGAGTCGGGCCCGGTGGCCGCCGTCAGCGACCGTGGCCTGCGCCATCACCGCAACGAGGACGCCTTCGCCGTCGCCCACACCGCGCTGCCCGACGGTTCGCCGGCCGCGCTGGCGGTCGTCTGCGACGGCGTGTCCTCGGCGACCCGGCCCGACGAGGCCTCGATGGCCGCCGCGCGGGTGGCCGGGGACAGCCTGCTGGCCGCCCTGCCGCGCGGTACGCATCCGCAGACGGCCCTGCACGAGGCGATCGTCGCCGCCGCGCAGGCCGTCGACGCGCTGGCGGAGGAGCCCACCGCGGCCCGCGAGCACGCCCCGCAGCAGAACGCCCCGGCCTGCACCATCGTCGGCGCCGTCGTCACCTCCGGGCTGCTGGTGGTCGGCTGGGTCGGCGACAGCCGCGCCTACTGGGTGCCGGCCGACCGCTCCGGGCCCCCGGCCCGGCTGACCGAGGACGACTCCTGGGCCGCTCAGATGGTCGCGGCCGGGCTGATGAGCGAGGCGGAGGCGTACGCCGACGAGCGCGCCCACGCGATCACCGGCTGGCTCGGCGCGGACGCCTACGAACTGGAGCCGCACACCGCGTCCTTCAAGCCGGACCGGCCCGGTGTGGTGCTGGTGTGCACCGACGGCCTGTGGAACTACGCCGAGAGCGCCGAGGAGATGGCCGAGGCGCTGCCCCCGGACGCGGCCGAGCGGCCGCTGCACAGCGCCCGCGTCCTGGTCGGTCACGCCCTGGACGGCGGCGGCCACGACAACGTAACAGTGGCGGTCCTGCCGTTCCCGGCGCCCTCGCAGGGGGCAGGATCGGCCTGAGGCCTCAGCACGGCGCCGTACCACCGCACGGGGAAGCCGCGACGGACCGGAGGGGACCGGTCCGTCCGCACGTACCGTCCCGCCACGGCGGGGGGTCCGAGGGGGGATGTGAGCAAGTATGGCCAATTTCGCGAAGTCGAACGCGCCGCAGTTCTCGATGGACGTCTACCAGAACGAGTACCTGCCGGAAGGCGGCCGCGAGGTCAACGCGATCGTCACGGTGACGGCGACCGGCGGGGGAACCGTCGGGAGCGGCGCCCCGCAGGCGTACGCGCGGAGCACCGGGCCGTCCGCCGCGGTGGCGATCATGGTGGACTGCTCGGGTTCGATGGACTACCCGCCGACCAAGATGCGCAACGCGCGCGAGGCCACCGCCGCCGCGATCGACACCGTGCGCGACGGCACGCACTTCGCGGTGATCGGCGGCACCCACGTCGCCAAGGAGGTCTACCCGGGCGGCGGGCGGCTCGCGGTCGCCGACGCCACCACCCGCGAACAGGCCAAGCTGGCGCTGCGCCGGCTCGGCGCGGGCGGCGGTACGGCCATCGGCACCTGGCTCAGGCTCGCCGGCCGGCTGCTGTCCTCGGTGGACGTGGCCATCCGGCACGGCATCCTGCTCACCGACGGGCGCAACGAGCACGAGTCGCCCAAGGCGCTCCGGGCCGCGCTCGACGACTGCGCCGGACGGTTCACCTGTGACGCGCGGGGCGTGGGCACCGACTGGGAAGTGAAAGAAGTCACAGCGGTCTCCTCGGCGTTGCTAGGCACCGCCGACATCGTCGCCGACCCGGCCCGGCTGGCGGCCGACTTCACGCAGATGATGGAGACGGCGATGGGCAAGGAGGTCGCCGACGTCGCCCTGCGGGTGTGGACGCCGGTCGGCACGACCATCAGGTTCGTCAAGCAGGTCGCTCCCGCGGTGGCGGAGCTGACCGACCGGCGGACCGAGGCCGGACCGCGCGCGGGGGACTACCCGA